>JBDTUA010000006.1:0-43428 GCA_040007995.1 Gemmatimonadota bacterium
AACAGGCGGGGTTCCTCGGCGTCCGCATGGCGCTTCCACGTTTCGCCGATGCACAACGGGCCGGCCTTCCACTTCCTGTCAATCTTGCCGTTGGCGGCTACCATGCAATCCGGCGCATCCCGGTGCTCAACTCAATCGTCCTGCAGATAGCACCTACCATCGCCGTCGTCGCGCGGAGCGCATGAAACACAAACAATCCCCCTTTCGTAACCGGCGACCCCTCGTCCTCGGTGCGTCGGGATTCATCGGCCATTGGGTCGCTCGTGCGCTACGCTCGCAGGGCGCGCACGTCATGTGCGCGGTTCGCACGGCGGAAGCGGCCGAGTGCCTCGCGCGGGACGCCATCGGTACCGTGATCGTGCGCCGTGACCTCGGCGACCTCGATGCGCTCTCGGAGTGGCTCCCGGCGCTGCGACCCACGATCGTCTTCAACCTTGCCGGCTACGGCGTGGACCGCGGTGAGCGCGATGCGACGACGGCCGACCTGATCAACCATCGCTTCGTCGAGGCGCTGGCGCGGGTCGTGGCGAGCGTCCCGCACGACAATTGGGCCGGAGTCCGCCTCGTGCACGTCGGTTCTGCCCTGGAGTACGGCACCACCGGCGGTTTGCTCACCGAGTCGTCCCCCTGCGCGCCCACAACGCTGTATGGACAGACGAAGCTGGCCGGCACGGTCGCGCTGCAGCGCGTCTGCCGGGAGTCAGCGCTCGAGGCGTGCGTCGCACGGCTCTTCACCGTCTACGGCCCCGGCGAGCATCCCGGGCGACTCCTTCCGACGTTGATGGCGGCCGCGGGTGGCACCGCGCGCGTAACGCTGAGTGCGGGCACGCAGTCACGCGACTTCACCTACGTCGAGGACGTGGCCGAGGGGCTCTTGCGGCTGGCGGTGAGCGACGTGCCGCCGGGCGGCATCGTGAACGTTGCGACCGGCGCGCTCCACCCGGTCCGTACGTTCGTCGAATCGGCCAGTGATGTGCTCGGGATCGCGCGCGATCGGCTGGCTTTCGGAGCCGTCCCGACGATGGCGGAGGAGATGGTGCACACCGGCGTAGCGGTCGATGTGCTGCGTACGCTCACCGGGTGGACCCCGGACGATGACATTGCCAGCGGAGTGGCGCGCACCATGGCGCGCACGTCGGAAGAGAGCCGGCGATAGGCGGGGCGTGCACACCGGGAGGCGCGTCCTGACGAACGCGGGGCGGGCGCCTAACGACGCCCCGACAATTCGGGTGGTTCGACGTTCATGACGCCGGTGACGGTCGACTCGGCCGTGCCAAGCAGCAGCCGGTCAATCGCTTCCACTCCCTGCATGGCGGAGTGGTCCTGGTTGGAGACCTCGTACTTCCAGGCACCGAAGCGACCACGGCTCAAGATCCCGCGCGACGCGAGCGTCGGCTGAACGGCGTCGAGCACCTCGTCGCGACCGAGCCATGGGGTCGGATAGCCGTGCGGAAGGCGCCGATGCCAGCGTGTCACGATGGGCGTGCGATCGTCGATGAAGCCGACGCGACGGAAGCCGTCGATCACCGCGTCGATGATCTGCGACGCGTCCACGGGCTTGACGGCCGATTCACTCACTTCGGCCATGAGCGACCACTGCGCCCCGGGACGCGCCACGTTGTAGTGCGAGTAGTTGCTGAAGACGGTGACGCGATAAAAGGGCGTGTCGCCCTCGGGGAAATACATCCAGCACTTGGAGCGGAGCGACTCCGGGGGGACGCCGTCGAAGCCGACGCCCACGATGTGGCTCGACGAGTGGACGAAACGATCGGCCAGCGGGCGCAACGCCGGGAGATCTGTCGCCAGGCGCAACGTCGTCGACAGCGGCATGCTGCTCACGAGCGCGTCGTACGGCTCCACGGAGCCGTCGCTCAGCCGCAGGCGGCGCGGGGCGGTGTCGATGGCGACGACCGTGCGCCCGAACGAGAGGCGCTCCGGAGGAAGCTGGTCCGCGAGCGACTGCCAGATCGCCCCCGTGCCGCCGCGCTGCGGGAATCGGAACGTGGCATTCGGTCCCCAACTGACGTCGTCCACGCGCCGCACCAGGTTCCGGAGGATGCGGGCAAGGTCCACCGTGGCTACGCGCTCCCCCATCCAGGTGGTCCCCATCGTGTGTGGCTCGTGCGCCCAGACCTTGAAGTTGTAGGGATCCATGAAGACGTCGCACAGTCCGCGTCCAAACGAGCGTTGCAGCCAGTCGGCGAAGTGCGCGGGAGGGCCGGCGGGCGAGGTTCGCTGAAGCTCCACCAGCCCGTCCAGGCAGCGGACGAGGTCATCGTCCGGGAGACGCCAGATGTTGTTCTGGAACGGATACGGAATCCAGCGCTCCCGCATCCAGACCCACGCCTCCCGCTCGTGCGTGAACCAGGCATCGCCGAGCGCCTGGTCCATCAGTCGGTCGAAGTAGCGGTAGTGCGAGAAGAGCACGTGGCCGCCCAGGTCCCACGTGAATCCTGCGTCATCCACGTGCGAGGTCGAGAGCCCTCCCGGACGCGGCGCGGCGTCGAGGAGCGTCCAGTCGGTGTGGCCATGCTCGGCGAGACGCCAGGCGGCGCCGAGGCCGGTCGGTCCGGCCCCGATGACGACGATGCGCATGGTCAACGCGAGGTGGAGAGGAGCGAGCTGCGGAAGTCGAGCAGCTGACGAAACGCCTGCGCGCAGAACTTGATCAGCTTCCAGCGCCGGATCGACACCGTTCCCGTCTCCCGGTCCTTGTGGCTGACGTCGAGATACGTGACCGCATAGCCGCGTTGCGCCATGAACACCGCCAGGAACAACGACGGCGCCAGCGTCCCGTCCGGGATCAGCGGCCGCGCATCCATCCAGACCGATCGCCGGAGGAGCTTGTACGGCACGTTCGAGTCGTACAGCCGCACGCCGAACATCACGGAGAGGCAGGAGCGGATCACGACGGTGAGCACCTTCCGCAGCTGCGCGTCGTGTCGAACGCGTCGCACGCCGAAGGCCGCGTCCTGTCCCCCGCCGACCGCCGCCCAGAACGGCGCAAACTCCTCCAGCGGGATCTGGTTGTCGCTGTCGATGAGGAAGACGAACTCCCCGCGCGCCTGGCTCAGCCCCGTCATGATCGCGGGACCGTGTCCGCCATTCGCCTTGTGGACCACGCGAACGCGCCGGTCCTCGGCCGCGAGACGGTCGAGCATCGCACCGGTCCCATCGCGCGAGCCGTCATTCACGACCACCAGCTCGGCGCTCGGCACGTGAGCGAGGATGTGGTCGCGCACGGCATCGACCGCGACCTGGATCCCATCCTCCTCGTTGTAGGCGGGCATGACCACGCTCAACGTCGTGGGGCCGCTCATGAGACACGCTGCCGCGTGATGAAGCGCGTCAGCTTCGGCGCGGACGACCAGCCACGCTGCGGCTCCAGGGTAAAGTTCGCCGGGAGATGCGCCGTGAGTTCCTCGATGCCCGTGGTCGAATCCCGCCCGATGACCCACACCTCGTCGCCGGGCTGTACGTCGATCGCCTGGTCTGTGCCGCGCAGCGACGCGATCCCGAGGATGCCCAGGCGCGCACCCCCAAGCTCCATCGTGCATGCGCTATCCCACGTGGCGCATGGAGCTGCGCGATCGGGCTGCGCCCCGGCGAGGTGCGCGAAGAAGTGCATGGTGTTGCCATAGCCGGCCGCACCCACGACCGTCACCCGTTGACCTCGTCGCGCACCGGTCGCGAGCGTGTCGAACGCTGCTGCGAAGGACATCTCACCACCTGCCGACGGATGAAAGTGCGTCTTGAGGAGCCGGCCCGGCGTCAGGCGATTGCGGACGTACGATTTGTAGAGCAGCGCACCGGTCCAGACTCGTCCATCGTCGGACACAATCTCGGCGTCCTTGAGAAAGCTGCGCGACTTGCTGGGGAAGAATTCCGACATGCCGATGAACAGGTGCAAGAAGCCCAATCCGAAGACGATGGTCATCGACGCCACGCGACGCACGCCGCCCGACTCGACGAACGACCACATCCCGATCGCGCCCGCCAGCGTCAGCGGGACGACTCCCTGGAGGAGGTAACGCGGGGTCGTGGTGTTGGTGAAGTAGAACGCAAAGGGCGGGCCGACCCAGGCGAGCAGCGTGAGGAAGACCTGCGGCCGCGTGCGCTGTGATTCACGCAATCCCGCCGCGGCGTACAGGAGCGGGAAGGGTGAAATGGCCCACAGGAGGAAGTCGAAGAAACGCGTCTTGATGGGATTCGCGATGTGCGACGCGAGCGCGTCGGCCACCGACGCCATGTAGGGATCCCAGGCCCGCAGCATGAGCAGCAGGAGCAGGATCGATCCGCCCACCACGGCCAGTGGTGCCGCAGCACGCGCGAACGACCGATGGTGCCGCCAGAGCAGGAAGAAGACGCCACCGGAGACGAGGACGGCGTCGGCACGCAAGGTGATCGCGATCGCGAAGCAGAGCATGGCCACCACTTCGCCACGCAGAGCTGGACGGTTGGACAGGATCGTGATGGCAAGCGCGGTGCACGCGACCGAGGGCATCGCCGTGTTGCCGTATCGCGCGCTCAGCCAGATGATGGGATTGGCCGTGAGCAGCGCCGCCACCAGCCAGCGCTCGCGCACCGAAAGTTCCGTTCGAAAGGCAAACAGCCCGCAGACGGGGATGACCACGCCCGACACGAGGCTGAGCCACGACATGACGATCGGGATGCGCGTCAGGTCGCCGCCGAAGAGCGCCGTGAGGGTCGAGACGAGCCGATAGTATCCGAACTGCACCCCGTACCGGTACGTCACCCCGGGCACGTCGCGCGCGATCGCCGCGATCCCGGAGGCGATCGAGATCTCGTCCCCTTCCATGAAGGTCCCGACCCCCGACGCCAGGGCGCGGAGGACGAACACTGCGAGCGTGAAGAGGAGGATGTCGCGCGTCCGGATCGCGCCGGCCTGGCCCGCCTTCCCCGGCTCGCCCGCCGCTGATTCAGCGCGGCTCACGCGGCCGGTCCTCCAGCTGGTGCCGCCGTATTGGCGTGCGTCGACGCTCGGAGCGCGTCGCGCTCCGTTCCGCTGCGACTGAGCAGGAAGGCGATCACTCCGCCGAGCAGCCCCCCCGAGATGAGGACCACCTCGAACACGAGCCCGGTGGCCACAGCCTTGGCCGCCGCGACACCAAACGGGGCGAACAGCACGGCCTGCGCCGCCTCACGAACGCCAATGCCGTTCTGCGTGAGCGGGAGCAGCGCGGCGATCTTGGCCAGCGGCCAGACGAAGAGCCAGACGTAAATCGGGATGTCGATGCCGATCACGCGGCCGAGCCACCAGTTGAGCAGGGTCAGCAGCGACTGCAGGAGCATGCCCAGCAGGAGGGCGGCAACGAGTGCGTGCGGGCGCTGCATGGTGGCCTGGACGGCGCGGCGCACCTGGACGAGCTTGCGACGCAGCTTCCACGGGAGACGCCGGACCGGAAACACCGCGAGAACGGCGAGCGCGCCCACGCCGCCCACCGCCAGAAAGACGCCTAACGTGAGGAAGATGCGCCGGCTCTGCCCGTCCAGCGCTCGAGGGGAGAGGAGGGCCCCGATGCCGGCAACCGCCGCCAATCCAACAATGTCGAGCAGCCGGTCGATCAACGAACCGAGCACGAGCCCGCTCTTGGAGCGCGCGGAGCGCATGGCAACGCCCGCCCGCACGACGTCGCCGCCAACGATCGATGGCAGGAACGTGTTGCCGAAGAGTCCCATGTAGTAGGCGCGCACCGCCGTCTTGAACGACAGCTCCGCCCCGGCACTGTTGACGAGCAGGCGCCACTTCGCGACTCCCACCAGGTGCAACGACATATACATGAGAAGCGCCGCCGGCCAGACGCGGTGGGGCACACTCCTGATCGCGCGCGTGATGTCACCGAATGGGAGCGCGGTGAAGAGGAGTGCGAGCATCGCTGCGCTTCCCCCCCAGCGGACCAGCGGGTGCTTGATCCACGATCGGCGCGGCGCCGTCTCGGATGGGGCGCTCATTCGCGCGAATCGCCGCGGTCCAGCTCGAGCTTGCGAATCCGGTACAACGTTTCTTCCAGCATCTTGCGATTATTGGCGATGAGGTCGGCCAGGAGTCCGATGAGGAGAATCTGGAAGCCGACGATCACGAGGATCGCCGCCAGGATCAGCGACTGCACGTGCCCGATCTTGTCGCCCTCGAAGTAGAACCAGAGAAAGCGCACGCCCGGAATGCAGCCGGCGAGGATGAGGAGGGCACCGACCGTCATGAAGACCCGGAGCGGACGATACATCGTGTAAGCCCGCAGGATCGTGACGCCGGATTTCCTGATGTAGTGCGGCATCGACTTCATGAGCCGCGACGGCCGTGTCTGCGGATTGATCCCGATGCGGACGGACTCCACCGCCGTCTTTCGCGAGCCCGCATGGATCAGCGATTCCAGCGTGTACGAATAATCGCTGAGCACGACCATCCGGAGCGCGACCTCGCGGGTCATCGCCCGGAACCCGCTCGTCGCGTCGGGGGTTCGCAGCTCCGCGGCACGTCCGATCACCCAGCTTCCGAAGACCTGCAGCCGTCGCTTGATATACGAAAAATGCGGCAGCTCCCCCACACCGCGGTCGCCGACGACCATCTCGGCGCGATGCTCCACCAGCGGTGCGACGATGGTGGCGATGTCCGACGCCTGATATTGGTTGTCGGCATCGGTGTTGACGATGATGTCGGCCCCTTGGCGCAGCGACTCCTCGATCCCCGCACGAAAGGCCGCCGCCAGCCCGCGATTTCGTTCGAACTGCACCACGTGGTGCACGCCGTTCGCGCGGGCGACCGCTGCCGTCTCGTCCCGGCTCCCGTCATCGATGATGAGGTACTCGATGATGTCGATGCCGGGCAGCGAGCGTGGCAGGTCCCGCAGCGTCGGCGGCAGCGTCGCGGCTTCGTTGTAGCACGGGATCTGGATGATCAGCTTGGTCATTGCCTGGGGTCGGGAACGGCAGGAACGCTCGGCGCGCCTTCGGACGTCGGGGTGCGTGCACCAACGGCAGGCAGCGCGCAGAGCAGCACGTCGCCACCACCCACCGTGCCGCGGAACGTCCGGCGGTCGGTGCACTGGTCGCGCAGGATGCGGTCAATTTCGGGGGCGTGCAGCTCGAGGTATCGCGGAAAGGTCCACAACACCCAGGTGCGCGCGCTCCCGCGGCGCACCGCTTCCAGTTCGTCGGTTGTGGCGACGTTGGCCCAGGACTGCCCGTACAGCATGCGATACGGATCGGCGGGGAGGCCGGTGGTCACGACGGCGTCACCCGGTCGTTGCTCGGCCAGCACCACTCGCATCGCGCCCTCGAAATCCTGCTTGGGATAGCGATAGTTGTAGCTGAGCGAGGCGGCCGATAGTAGCGTCACGACCACGATCCCGACGGTGGCGACAGGATCGCCGAGCGTCGTGCGCCCGAGGCGCGCCGCGAGCCAGCCGCACGACGCGTACGCCCCTCGGACCGCGAGCAGCATCGCCGGCCCGATGGCGAAGAAGAAGAAGCGTGGATACATCGTCCCGCGGGCCGCCGCAGCGCCGGCAATCGTCACCAGGCACGGCATCGCCAGCATCAGGACAAACAGTCGATTGCGCTTCCAAAAAGACGCGACGCCGCTCGTCCCCACGACCGCCCCTGCGGCCAGTACCGTCCCTCCGACCACCGCCATCCCGGCGCCGAGGCCGAGCACCATGACACGAATTGCCTCGAAGAATGCCCAGCGTGGCGTCGACACTCCGCGCAGTTCGGACGGCCGGTGCAGGAAGAAGTCGAGGACCTGTCGCAGCATGGGCGCGTACAGGAGCAGCGTGAGCGCGGCAGCGAGCACGAACGCCAGCGCGCCGCCTCGCCACAGCGCACGCCGGTCGATCGTCCGTCCGGGTACCAGCAGGTAGACGAGCAGCGCGAGCGCATGGCCGACCACCACAAAGATCGTCGTCAGGTGGGTGTACGCGCCCAGCGCCGCCGCCACGGCATACCAGACGAAGTAGCGGGTCCTCCCCGTCTCGACGCCACGCAGCAGCGCCCACATCGTCACGATCGACACGAAGGCGATCGCGCTGTATCCGCGCGCATTCTGCGAGAACCAGACGTGATGGTAGCTCACCGACAGCAGCAACGCGGCAAGCAACGCTTCGCGCTGCCGCACCACCAGCAGCCCAAGACGATAGAGCGCCGGCACGGCGGCCACCCCGAGCAGCATCGCTGGCAGGCGGACGGCCCACGGCGATTCGCCGAAGATTCCGCGGCTTACGTGCGCGAGAACCGCATAGAACGGATGGTGATTGTCTCCCCAGAACTCCGTCAGGATGTTCGCCAGCGGAGCGCGGAACGAGCGCACCAGCGAATAGATCTCGTCGACCCAGAGCCCGCTGTTGAGTCCGATCACACGAGCCACGATCGCCACCAGCACGATCGCAACCATCGCGACCGGCCAGCTGGCGGCGTCCGGCGCGAACGAGGCGCGCGCGCCTGCGTCACCCGCGGATGGCGCGACGTTCCCCTGTTGACCGTCGGACACGCCACGGCGGACAGGATCCTCCGCGTCGAGGTCCAGCGCTGATGCCTTCATGCGTCGCTCGCCGGCGGAGTCGACCGGTCAGTCCTCGACCACATGCGACTTGAAGATCTCGCGATACCCGGCCCACTTCGCCTGATCGAACGTCATGCCGTCGAGACAGTCGACCGCCGAGTACGCCATGTACAGCGCATGGTGCGTGTTGTCGTGCGCAAATAGTCCCTGCCGGCCGTAGACCAGCACGTTGGGTTGGTCGGCCGCCCAGGCGTCCAGCGTGCCTAACGGGACTTCGTAGCCCTTCAGGTAGATCGGGTATGCCTGCGGGAGCCGCCGGATCATGACATCCGTCGGCGCGGCCGGGAACGGAATCCCGGCCGTTGCTGCGTCGCGCGCCATGATCGCCGCCAGGTCGTCGTCGGTGGCATTCCACAACTCGTCGCCGATGCTGCACGGGTACTCGCCACAGAGCACGGTCGTCCCCTTCGGCTCGGTGGAGCGGAAGTAGTTCTTGGGCTCCGACAGCCGCGTGACCCGGACGTTCTCCTCGGGGAAATAATGGGCGTCGGTCGTGGTGAACTGGTGCACCGGGAGCTTCACGTAGACCAGCACCATCGCCCGGTACTGGATCTGGGTCGCCGCCTTCATCACAGCCGACTCCGACGGGACCCGCATCATCTTCGCGAGCAGGGTGATCGGGATCGTGCTCCAGATGTGGTCGCACTCGATGCTGCGGATCTCCCCGTCGCGTTCAGCGCTGACGGTCCACGTGTAGCCGGGGGTCGTCGACGGCGCAATGCTCGTCGCTCCCCAGCGCAGAGCGACCTCCGCACCTAACGACGCCGCGCGCTGCGCGTACGAGCGCGAGATCTGCCCGTATCCCTCGCGCATATAGTAGTAGTTCCCGCCGCCGACCGGGTTGAGCAACCGCTTGATGAGCTTCGCGAAGCTTCCCGCCGAGACCCGCTTGCGCGCCTGGATCCCGGAGAGCGCCTCGGGGGCCTTCCCCCACATCTTGCGCCCATAGGGGAAATAGAAGTGCCGACTCATCGTCGGGCCGAGGTTCGCCAGCAGCACCGACGCGTAGGTGTCGCCCTCCGCCGGCTTGGCCACCTTGGTCATGACCATGTCGCGCGCCATGCCGAGCGCGAACCCCTTGTCCAGGCGCTTGAGCAGGTCGGTGGTCTGGATCGGGAAGTGGAGCCACTGTCCGCGCAGGCGAATGCGCCCGTGTCGGGAGAAGTCGCCGAAGTCGTCGCCGAGCATCTCCTGGATGTCGGCGAGGATGTCGGGGGCGCAGGTGTGGTGCAGGCGATGGCTGCCGTAGTCGAGCCACTGTCCACCCCACTGGAACGATGCGGCGTTGCCGCCGACGACGTCCTGCTTCTCGAGCAGCGTGACCGTCGCCTTTTGTGCCCGGCGCAGCTGGAAGGCCGCGCCGCACCCGGCCGGCCCACCCCCCAGGACGACGACGTGAGGAAGGCGGCTCATGCGGAACCCTCGGCGACATCGCGCCGGTCGTCCCATCGCTTCCACGGCGCGCGTCCCGACGCCCACAGGGACTCGAGCAGGTCGCGCTCACGCAACGTATCCATCGGCTGGAAAAACCCGGAGTGCTTGAATGCCATGAGTTGTCCGTTGCGCGAGAGTCGCTCCAACGGGTCACGCTCGAGGATCGTGTCGTCGCCGTCCAGGTAGTCGAAGACCCCCGGCTCGAAGACGAAGAAGCCCCCGTTGATCCAGCCGCTCTCCGCCTGTGGCTTCTCGCTGAACTCGGTCACCGCGTCGTCCGTCAGCCGCAATCCGCCGAAGCGCGCGGGTGGTCGTACCGCCGTGACCGTCGCCAGCTTGCCGTGCGCGCGATGGAAGGCGAGGAGTGCCGTAAGGTCCACGTCCGACAGGCCGTCGCCGTAGGTGGCCATGCACGTTTCCCCGCCCGCGAGGTGGCGCAGTCGACGCAGCCGTCCCCCGGTCATCGAATCGAGTCCGGTGTCGACCAGGCCAACCTGCCAGTCCAGGCGACTGCCGTGGATCACTTCCATCGAACCGTCGCGCAGGTCCACGAAGAAGTCGCTCTCGTGTACCGCGATGTTCTTGAAGTACTCCTTGATCATCTCGCCCTTGTAGCCGCAGGCCACGAGAAACTCCTTGAATCCATGCGAGGCGTAGAAGCGCATCAGGTGCCAGAGCATGGGACGTCCGCCGATCTCGACCATCGGTTTCGGACGTGACGACGTCTCCTCGGCGAGTCGTGTTCCGCGACCGCCGGCCAGGATGATCACCTTCATGCGTGCAGCGGACGGGACTCTGGACGCGCGTGCGCGCGGCGCATGCAATCGCGACGGCTCGACGCGCTCACTCGATCCCCCGGCCACCGCTCAACACTTCGCCGGGCATCGTCATGCTCGACGGCGCTCGCTGCCGCCACCGGGAGAGCTCCGATGAGAAGCGATAGCGCACAAGGCCGCTGAAGAAGTTGAAGCACGTCCCCGCGTTCACGTGCGACAAACCGCGGCTCCGCATGCGCGCAAAGACGCTGTACTCGATGCAACGCACGCCGAGGTAATGCGACTTGATCATGATCTCCGGATCGAGGAACCAATCCTTGGACGAGAGGCCCATGCGCCGCACCACGTCGCGATGCAGGATCTTCGGGAGGCCGTTGATGTCGAACGACGCGATGCTCGGCCAGAGCGTGCGGAACAGCAGGTTGTAGCTGACCGACACCACCTTGCGAATGAAGCCGTCCATGCGGAAGCGGCGGCGCGCCTTGGCAAGCACCGGCTCCTCGCAGGCGAGCGCTTCCTCGAACAGGTGCACGGTCTCGTGTGCGTCCACCTGCGAGTCGGCGGGAATGAAGCCGATCCAGGGGGCCGTACAGCTCGGGATGCCGCTGAGGATGCCGAAACCGTATCCCTGGTTCTGCTCCACCCGCACGTGAATCACCGGCTGTCCCTGATCGACGTACTCCTGGATAATCGCCCCGGTCCGGTCGCGTGAGCCGTTATCCACTGCCACGAGTTGCAGCCGATGACCCGCGCCGCGGAAGGCGGCGAGCGTGCGACGGATGGTCTGCCCGACGATCGCCTCTTCGTTATAGCAGGGCATCACCAGCGAGATGTCCGGCGGCGCCAGCAGTTCCTGCGGATCGGGCGTGGGAAGCGGTATTGAAGGCATCACTCGGCTCGTAAAGTCTCTGGACATCGGTACATCGGGAGACGACGCTCCCTGTTCGCAGGGCACCCACTCGTCGCCGACCGGTACTCGGCCAAGCTCAACGCAAGTTCCGTGACCACGAGCCCGAATCGTGGGTCGATTGCGACAGCTCGACGGCTCGGTCGCGCGAAATCGCCGTCTTAGCCCGTTGTTACCATCGCGAACGGGAAAATTCCGCGACCTCGTCCCCTGCAGTGTGGCGTGCGTGCCACTACTCTAGGCCACATCCGATCGCGCCACCACGCATGACAATGCAAACCTCCGCGCACGAGGATTGCCAGCAGCGGGGTGGGGTCGTCATTCGCCACGCCCCGCGATCGGCATGAGGTCGGCTTCTACGATTCGCATCACGTCACATCACGGACAAGGTTCATACGACATGGCGCATTTGCAGACAGAGGAACGCGGTGACGGCTCCAGGCGCGAGACACTCCTTCCAGGCGAGGGCGTCCTTCGGGAGGACGCCGCGCACGCTGCGGCGTCGATCGGTGAGGCCGCCGACGCCCTCGAAGGGAGCACAGTCCTGATCTCAGGGGGCGCCGGCTTCATCGGCGCCGCCATGGCCGATGCGCTCCTGCACCTGAACCGCACGCGGTTCGCCAAGCCGGCACGCGCGATCATCGTGGACAACTTTGTCACCGGGGTTCCGTCACGCGTCCAGCGCATGGCGGAGGATCCGAACGTCACGGTCATCAACGCCGACATCTCGCGCGACGTCGAGATCGACGAGCCCTTTCAGTACGCCATTCACGCGGCTGGCATCGCGTCGCCCATCATCTACCGGGCGAAGCCGCTGCAGACGGCCGACGTGAACGTGTGGGGGCTGCGCCGCATGCTGGAACTGGCGCGCGCCCAGGAGGCGTTGAAGGGCTTCCTCTTCTTCAGCACGAGCGAGATTTACGGCGATCCCGACCCGGCGCACATCCCCACGAGCGAGGACTATCGCGGCTTCGTCTCCTGCACCGGGCCACGCGCGTGCTACGATGAGTCGAAGCGCTTCGGTGAGACGCTGGCCGTCGTGTATCACCAGGAGTTCGGCTTTCCGATTCGCAGTGTGCGGCCGTTCAATGTATACGGGGCCGGACAGCGCATCGACGACGGTCGCATCGTGCCGGACCTCATGCGCGCCGGCGCCAAGGGAGAGGAGCTCGTCCTGCATTCCGATGGGCGCGCTACGCGGTCCTTCTGCTACATCAGCGACGCGACCGCCGGGTTCTACCTTGCGATGCTGAAGGGGCAACCCGGCGAGGCATACAACATCGGTAACCCCCACGAGGTCAGCATTCGACAACTCGCCGACCTCGTCTCGGGCTTGAGCGGAACGCCAGTCACTTTCCAGGTCAGCCGTGACCCGCACTACCTCACGGACAATCCACAGCGCCGCTGTCCCGATCTCACCAAGTCGAGCGCACATCTGGGCTACGGGCCGAGCATAACGCTTGAAGCCGGCATGAGCCGCACGCTGCGCTGGGCCCGGGAGACGCTCGCCTGATGCGCGTCGCAATCATCGGAGGTGGGCCGGTCGGGCTGGTGAGCGCGGCCGTGCTGGCCGGCGTCGGACACGACGTAGGAGTCGTGGACATCGATCCCGTGCGCACGCGCAAGATCTCGCGCGGCGAGGCTCCCTTTCACGAACCCGGGTTGCCGGAGTTGTTGCGGACGGTCGTCGACAGCGGGCGACTGACTGCCACAGGCGTTGCAGCTGAGGCGGTGCGCGGCGCCGATGTCGTCCTCATCTGCGTCGGCACTCCGCCGACTGGAACGGGAGCCGACCTGACCGCGCTGCGCGCCGCGAGCGCCGAGGTGGGGAAGGCGCTCCGAGGGGCAACGGGCTACCGAGCGGTTGCCGTGAAGAGCACGGTTCCGCCGGGAACGACGACCGAGATCGTCGAACCGATCCTGCGCGAACATTCGGGGCTTGGGTGCGAAGGACTGGGCATCGGCATGAACCCGGAGTTCCTGCGCGAGGGTGCCGCGGTTGATGACATGCGCACCCCCGATCGCATCGTCCTGGGCGTCGGAGACGACAGAGCGCGGGCAGCGCTCGAGGCCATGTATGCGCCCTTTGGGGCGCCGCTCGTGTTCACCACCCCCACCGGGGCTGAGATGGCCAAGTACGCGTCGAACGCCCTGCTCTCGACGCTCGTGTCGTTCTCCAACGAGATCGCCGCGATGTGCGAGTCGGTCGACGGGGCCGACGCGGTCGCGGTGCTGCGGGCCGTGCACGCGGACCGGCGCTTCAAGGGGAGCGCCGCCCATCCTGATGCGCCGGCGAGCATCGTGTCGTACCTGCTGCCGGGGCTTGGATACGGTGGCAGCTGCTTCCCGAAGGACACGGAGGCGTTGACGGCGTGGGCGCGCGCGCGCGGCGTGGCGTCCCCGATTCTCGACGCCGTGCGCCTCGTCAACGCCGAACGTCCCGACCGGGTCCTGGCGCTGCTCCGGGCGCGACTGCAGCTGGCGGGAGCGCGGGTCGCGGTGCTCGGCCTCGCCTTCAAGCCGGAGACCGACGACCTCCGCGAGTCGCGCTCGGTCGACCTCGCGCGTCAGCTGCATGCGGCGGGCGCTGAGGTGCGTGCCTGCGACCCGGTGGCGGCGGCGGAAGGGGCGCAGCTGCTGGCGGGAGTCGCCACGGTGACGTCGGACCCGGAGTCGGCGCTCGAGGGGGCGGACGCCGCCGTGCTCGCAACCGCGTGGCCCAGCCTCGTCGCGCTCGATCCCGCCCGCGTGCGCGCCCTCATGCGACGCCCGCTCGTGCTCGATGCCCGCCGCGCGCTGGATCCTGCCACGTGGGCGTCACACTGCGAATATCTTCCCATCGGCCTGAAAGCGTGACACTCACCCTCCGTACGACGTGCCGGAGCTGCGACGGCGCGTTGCAGCCGTTCCTCGCCCTCGGCGACCAGCCGCTGGCGAACCGCCTGCGCCGCCGCAGCGATCCCGCACCGGTCCCGACGTATCCGCTGACGCTCTGCCGGTGCCTCGACTGCCAGCTCGTGCAGCTGCGCGAGGTCGTCGATCCGGCGCTCCTGTTCGCCGACTATGCGTACGTGCCGTCCACGTCGAGCACCATGCGGGCCCATTTCGACGAGTTCGCCGCCGCCACCGTCGAGCGGCTGCAGCTGACGGAGCACGACCTGGTGGTCGACGTCGGCAGCAACGACGGCCTGCTCCTCTCGTGCTTCCAGCGTCGTGGCGTTCAGGTGCAAGGGATCGAGCCGGCGGAGAACCTCGCTACCCGCGCGACGGCGAGCGGGATCCCGACGCAAGCGGCGTTCTTTGGTGACGAGGTCGCGCGCACCCTGGCCGCCCGCCAGCGCGCCGCCCTGGTCACCGCGACGAACGTTTTCGCCCATGTCGACGATGTGCGCGGATTCATTCGCGCCGCCTTCGCGCTGCTGGCGCCCGACGGCGTCTTCATGGTCGAGGTCCAGTCGTTCGCCGATACCGTGTCGAGCCTGGCGTTCGACATGACGTATCACGAGCACATGACGTATTACGCCACCGCGCCGCTGGCACGGCTCTGCGATGTGGAAGGGGTGCAGCTGCTTGACGTGGAGCGCGTGTCGACCCACGGCGGGTCGCTGCGTGCGACCATCGGGCGTGTCGGCCATCCGCTGGCGCGTCCGGACCGCATCGCGGCGCGCATCGCCGAGGAAGCCGACCGGGTCGGTCCCGCCGGCTGCGAACAGTTGGCGCGCGGCGCCGAGACGGTGCGCCGCGACCTGCGGGCACTCCTCGAATCGCTGCGGGCGGGCGGCGCCTCCATCGCCGGCTACGGCGCCCCCGCCAAGGCGACTGTCCTGCTCAACTACTGTGGACTCCGCGCGTCCGACGTGCACTACATCGTCGATCGCAACGAGGCAAAGCAGGGACAACGCATCCCCGGGGCGGACATTCCGGTGGTGGGTCCCGAGCGTCTCGTGACCGACCCGCCGACCCACCTGCTCCTCCTCGCGTGGAATCTCGCCGACGAGATCGCACGGGAGCAGGAAGACTTCGCCGCTGCGGGCGGACGTTTCGTCGTCCCGGTTCCGCATCCTCGCCTCCTCGACTGACCGAATGCGCACTCGTCTCTTCCTGACGTGCTGGGTCCTCTTCTGCCTGCACTTCGCCACCGACTTCGTGCGCGAGCACTACCTCGTGGCGAGTATCGCCGAGGATGCGACCTTCGACCTCGGGAAGTACTACGGGTTGCACGAAGACATCTTCAAGAATCCGCCGGCTGCCCCGCACGGTGGCGTGCACCATGGCGCCAACCCCGGCATCTCGATGCTCGCCGCAATTCCGTATGCGGCGCTGCGGCCGCTCGTGGACCGCGTCGTCGCTCGCGTGCTTGCGGGGCGTGCCGCCGCCGGTGCCGACAGTGCCGTTTATAACGACCCGCGCGAGGCACGGGTCAAGTTCTATCGCCAGGCGTATGCGCGCGGGCTCGACGTGCGCTTCGGCCTGGTCGGCATCATCACCATGGTCTTCTGCATGGCGCCGCTGTCGGCGCTTGGCGTTGTCGCCGTGCATCGCATCCTCGAGGGGACGGGGCTCGGGCACGGTCACGCACTCGGGCTCTCGCTGCTCTACGCCTTCGGCACTCCGGTCCTCTTCCGCAGCGCGTACCTGAACCAGAACCTGGCCATCGGCATCGTCGCGATCGCCGCCTTTCTCCTGCTCTGGAATCCGGGCGATCGCCTGCGCATGTCCGACGATCGTCGCATCGTGCTGGCCGGCCTCCTCGCCGGCTTCGGCTTCCTCTGCGACTACAGCGGCGCCCTCGCCCTCGGAATCCTCGGGCTGTACGCCATGTCCAAGACCCTCGACCGGAGTGACTGGCGCGGCGCGATCAGGACGGGAGCGCTCTACACCGCCGGCGCGCTTCCGATGATCCTCATCCTCTGGTTCTATCAGTGGCAGGCGTTCGGCAATGCGATTCTACCGCCGCAGCAATGGATGCCTGCTGTGATCTATTCCGATCAGGGCTATCAGGGCGTCACCGGTCCGAACCTCGACCTGCTCGTGCAGCTGCTCGTCCACCCGGCGTTTGGACTCTTTGTCAGCGCCCCCCTCCTGGTGCTGGCATTCGGAGCGCCGTTCGTGGTGCGCCGGGGTCGGAGCTTCATGCCGGCGCGCGAGGTCCTCGTCTGCTTCGCCATCACGATCGCGTACGTCATTTTCTTCAGCGCCATCGCGTACACACGCTTGCAGTGGAGCACGGGAATCCGCTACCTGATGCCGGTCATCCCGTTCCTCTTTCTCCCGGCGGCCGTCGTCCTGATGCGCATGCCACGGGCGCTCGCCTACGGCATGGTGCTGCTCGCGGTCACGGTGTCGTGGTCGATGGCGATGGTTCGCAACCAGCAGGGCGTCCATCAAAACGTCGTTCGAGTCTTCGTCGAGGGATTCCAGCTGCCTTGGCTCAGCACGCTCGGCAAGATGGCTCCGCAGTACGCCCCCTGGCTCAGCGGACGGCCGTCGGCCCTGCCGGTGATGCTATTCTGCGCGGCGATCATTTTCGGGATCTGGAAAATAGACCGCCCATGGCGGGCGACCACCGCGATGGATGGACGATAGGGAAGGGGGCGACACCTTCTCGCCGGACGGCTCGACTTCGGCACCGTTGGGGCGGTGATCCCCGCCGCGGCACGAGCTCTGCACCACTCACCGCACACCGCCGCGGGAACCCGTCCCGCGTCACGCCACCGTTGGAGCTCTCGCATGCCGGAATACCGTCCAGAACGCGTTGGTGGATGGGACCCATCGCTTCTGGTCGATGTCGTGATCCCCGTGTTGAACGAGGCCCACGTCCTGGCCGGAAGCGTTGCGACGGCGCGGCAGTTTCTCGCCCAATCGCTCCCATGCCGATGGCGCGTGGTTGTGGTGGACAACGGCTCCACCGACGGGACGGACGAGGTGGCGCGACAGCTGGTCGCCGCGCATGACGACGTCCGATTCCTCCAGCTGCCGCAGCGCGGCCGGGGCAGGGCGCTCCGCCATGCCTGGAGCCAGAGCGACGCCGACGTCATGTGCTACACTGATGTCGACCTCTCCACGGAGCTGGCGGCCCTCCCGAAGATGGTCCACAGCATCGTGGCTGATGGCTTCGATCTGGCCACCGGCTCTCGGCTCCTCCCGAACTCCCGGACGACCCGGTCGGCCAAGCGCGAGTTCATTTCGCGGTGCTACAACCTGTTCGTGAAGGCGGTCCTGTGGACATCCTTCAGCGACGCGCAATGCGGCTTCAAGGCGATAAGTCGCGGAGCGATGGCCGACCTGGTCCCCGATGTCCGCGATCAGAGCTGGTTCTTCGACACCGAACTCCTTGTCCTCGCCGAAAAGCGCGGCTACCGCATCGCCGACATCGCGGTGGAGTGGATCGAGGACGACGACAGTCGGGTCAAAATCGTCAAGACAGCGTGGGACGACATCAAGGGTGTATTGCGATTGCGATCGAACTTGTGGCGCGCGGTGTTCTCACCGCGCACCGTCCCGGCGCGCGCACTGAACAAGCGTTCAACGCCCTGATCGGCGCGCCCTGATGGCAGCGCCGCTGCCCCCCCTGGTGATCACCGGCGCGAGCGGCTTCGTCGGTCGACGCGTCGTCGACGCGCTTCGAGGATCCGACGCCACCGACGCCGCCGCTGCGCGTGCCGTGACGTTGCTCGTCCGAGACGCCGCGGCATTCCAGAGGGACGTTCTCCCTGCCGCGTGGCGCGTCGTCGCCTGTGACCTCGCGCGAGAGGCGCCACCCGCGGGCGCCATTCCGCGGGGCGGCATCGTCGTGCACCTGGCGGCGGCCACGGGTCGCCTGTCCCCCGCAGTGATGCGCGAGGTGAACGTCGAGGGAACCCGGCGACTGGTTGAGGCCTGTGTTGCAGCTGGGGCCGCGCAGCTGGTCTTCATCAGCTCCATCGCCGCAGCATTCCCCGACCGCCGCTGGTATCACTACGCCGAGGCGAAACGGGATGCCGAACGCATCGTCGCGATGAGCGGACTCCCCTTCATCATCGTGCGACCCACGATGGTCTTCGGCCACGGCAGCCCGGTCCAGGAGGGGCTCGAGCGACTCGCGCTCGGGGGCGCGCCTATCGTCCTGGGGAGCGGACGGGTGCAGGTGCAGCCGGTACATGTCGACGACCTCGCGCGCTTTCTCGTCGCCCTCTCCGAGCACCGCTCAGAGGCCGCAGCGACCGTCGACGTCGGGGGGCCGGATCGAGTAGCCATGCGCACGCTGCTGGCCCGGATGCGCGCCGCGCACTCTCTGCCCGCTCGCGAACTGCGGTCGATACCGCTCGCCATTCCGCGACAGCTACTCGCCCTCGCAGAGCGGATCGTCGGCACGCGCCTGCCGGTTACCGCCGGACAGCTGGCCTCGTTCGTCAACGACTCCTGTGCCCAACCCAGCGACGTCGTCGAGCGGCTCATGCCCGCGCCGCGACATCTGGGCGACATGCTCCACGAACACGTTGCGGCAACGAAAGCGCGCGACGAAAGGCCTGGCATCGTAGGCCGGGTTGCCTCGCTCGAGTCGGGGGAGCAACTGGCCAGGGAGTTCGCGGTCTTCGCGTCGTATCTCGGGAGCGCGGCGCCGGGCGCGCGCGCCGCCGAGAGCTACCAGCGCACGCATGCCTCCATCGCCCCGCCTTCGGATACGTTCGATCGCTGGCTGGTCGCGCTGGCCCGTCAGTCGCCGATGGCCTGCGCCCTGGCCGATGCATACGCTCGTCTCGCTCGGCCATACGGCACGCTGCGTTGCAAGCTCGTTCTCACGCTGGCGGTGCTCGAATCGTCGCCCGCGCTGCACCGCCAGTACGATACCGCGCGTCCGTCCGGGAGCGTGGTCGCGTGGAGCGCGATCGTGGTGGCGGGCCTCGGATGGATGGGCCGCTCGGCGATCGCCGCGATGTTGCTCGCACCGCTGCAGCTGGTGGCGCGCTGCGTGCCGGACGCCGCGCCGGAGTCCCCGCCAAGTGAGACATCCCGTGGCTAGGTATCTGGTCGTCGGATCGGGGGCAACGGGTGTCCACTTTGCGCAGACGTTGCTCGATCGCGGCGAATCGGTCGAAATGGTCGACGTCGGCTTTGAGCGACCGATCGCGCCCCTCCCCGACGCCGATATCGACGCGCTCAAGGAGCGGCTCCCCGATCCGGAGCGATACTTCCTGGGCGACCGCGGCGAGGCCGTCGTCTATCCCGCACCCTCCGCCAAGCCGTACGGTTTTCCGCCCAGCAAGGCGTACGTCTTTCAGCGTCCGTCCGGCGTACAGGTGCAAGAGCGAGGATTTGCGCCGCTCGCCTCCTACGCGCGTGGCGGGTTGGCCGAGGCGTGGACCGGCGGCTCGTACGAGTTGCGCGATGAGGAACTCGCCGACTTTCCCTTTCCCGCCTCCGTCTTGCGCACGCACTACGGAACGGTCGCTGCTCGGATCGGCATCACCGGCGCCGCGGACGACCTGCAGCGCTTCTCGCCGCTCTCCGCGCCCTACCTCGAGCCGCTGGCGATGGACGCGCACTCGGCCGCGCTCCTCCAACGATACGAGTCACGGCGGGACTCTTCCCACGCTGCCGGCTTCTATCTCGGGCGGTCCCGTGTCGCGGTGCTGAGTCGCGACCACGGAGGGCGGAAGTCTTGCGGCGAACTGGGACGATGTCTCTGGGGCTGCCCGCGAGGGTCCTTATATGCACCAAGTCTCACCCTCGCCGAGCTGCTCACCCATCCGAATTTCACGTATCGACCCGGCCTGCTCGTCTCGCGCGTACTGCTCGGGCCGAACGATCGCGCTGTCGGCGTGGAAGCGACGCCGGTGGCGGGCGGAAGCGCCGTGAGATTTCCGGCCGAGCGGGTGATCCTCGCGGCCGGCGCCCTCGCGACGACCCGTATCTACCTGCAAACGCTTGCGGCTGACGGGCGTCAAGGCGTACGTCTCCCCGGCCTGATGGACAATCGGCACGTCATGGTGCCGTTCGTGAACCTGCGTCGCGTTGGGCGGGAGGTCGCCATGGCGAGCTACCAGTTTCACATGCTCGCGATGGGACTCGATACCGGCGACTGGCGCAGCGATGTCCACGGCCAGATCTCGACGCTCAAGGCGGCGTCGGTGCATCCCATCGTGCATTCCCTCCCGTTCGATCTCCGCACGTCGATCAAGATTTTCCGGCGCATGCGCTCGGCGCTTGGCGTGGCGAATATCTGGCTCGCCGACACCCGCCGCAATGCGAACGTCGCCTTCCTGCAACAGATGGGCGATGGTGCGACACGACTGACGCTCGAATACGGCGACGAGGATCACGATATGGACGCCACGCATGTGGCGATTGAGCGCACGAGGCGTGGACTGCGAGCCCTGGGCTGCATCGCGCCGGCGGCGATGGTGAAGATCCTCCCTCGGGGATCGAGCGTGCACTACGCCGGCACGATACCGATGTGTGACGCCGAGCTTGAGCATTCGAGCCGCGGCGATGGCTCTGTACGTGGATTTCCCGGCTTATTCGTCGTCGATGGGGCGGGATTTCCCTGGCTCTCTGCCAAGAACCTGACGTTCACGCTCATGGCGAACGCCACGCGCATTGCGAGCACCATCGACTAGCGCGGGAGATATGCGGCGACTGTTGTGGGCGAGCGCGCCGATAGGGGTCGTCGCGACCGACCTACACTCGAACGCTTCGTGTGGCGGTGGCTCTACAAAGCGAGCAGACTGTGCATTCGCTGCTACTTGAGTTCGCTCACGCCCAGACGCGTGGTACTGCTTACTGTGCAATCACTTAGCGAAATCGCAACAGTCGCTGGACTCGTGCGAATTCGCGCGCGACACGTAGGCAATCGCCTTGCAATAGTGGTTCACGAGCCTCGTCGCCCCAGAAAGGTGAGAGAATCGGCGACCCGTGTTGTTTCTTCGGGTCCCCTTCACGGATCAAGGAGTTTTTGCATGAGCGGAAGCGCGCAACGGGAGCACGAGGTGGAAATCACCCCATCCCGCCGGGCCGCCCATCGCCCGTCGCTTTCCGTCATATTGCTTTCGATGGGCAATCGTCGGGATCTCGAGTGCGCGCTGTCCGCGGTTGCCGGGCGGTGCCGTCGCATGGAAGCTGAGATCATCGTGGTGCGAGCGATTGGCACGGAGGGAATCGGTTCGCTGGGTGACCTCCATCCCGGCGTGACCTTTCTCGATGCGCCGGCGGATTGCGCCGATCGTGAGCTTCGCGAGATCGGGATGGGCTTTGCCAAGGGCGATATCGTCTCCCTTCGTTTGGACGGATTGGTGGGCGATGGTTCATGGCTCACGTCGTTCCATGCCATGGTCGGTACGATCGACGAAGACCGTCCGCTCGAGGTCGAAGTGGCGCTGGCCGTCACCGTTGAGGAGGGCTCCATGCCGGCCGATCGCCGTCGCAGTCGTCCCGCATCGCTGAACGCCTCCCCGACGAATCCGTCGCAGAAGCGGCGCGTGGACTCGGGCAGGACGAGCGCTGGATTCGCCGATGTCGGCTCTCTAGCTCCGACTCTCGGATCCGAGATGTAGGTGGAGTCTCCTGCATTGTCGGTCGTCGTTCCGTCGGTGAACGGCTTCGACGACCTGTCTGGAACGCTGGAGGCCCTGGAACGGCAGCGAGCAGACGTTGCGCTGGAAGTTCTGGTGGTCGACCGGCTGGGTCCCGCGCTCCGACAGCAGGTCGCGACTCGGTTTCCGCAGGTTCGAGTGCTAGAGGTCGCTGCCGATGCAACGATACCTCACATGAGGGCCGTGGCATTCCAGGCGGCGACTGCGCCGGCTGTCGCGGTGCTGGAAGACCACGTGATCGTGCCGATCGGGTGGGCCAAGGCGATGCTACTCGCGCAGACGCCGTCGACGCCGGTCGTGGCCGGCGCAATCGAGAACGCCGCCACCGAGCACCTGGTGGACTGGGCGGCGTACCTGTGTGAATACAGCCACTGCACGCCACCGCTTCCGGCGGGACCGGCGGAGTGGCTCACCGGGAACAACGTCGTCTATCCCAGGGAGCTGCTCGAGCGGTATCGGACGGTGACGGAGTCGGGGGCCTGGGAGAATCGCCTGCACGACGCGTTCAAGGCCGACGGAATTCCGCTGACGTGTCGACCGGACATCGTGGTCGGGCACAAGATGCACTATTCCTTCGGGCTCTACATGTCGCAGCGGTACCTGTATTCTCGATCCTATGCGGGGGCGCGCGCCGAAGGCGCGAGCTTTGCGAAGAGGATGGCGATGGGAGCGGCTTCGTTGGCACTTCCACCGCTCCTCTTCTGGCGAACGGTCTCCCGAATTCGCTCGAAGCGGCGTCACACGGGCGAGCTGGTACGTTCGTTGCCGCTGTTGGCCCTGTTCGTCGTCGCATGGGCGGCAGGTGAGGCTGTCGGATACGTAGCAGGCCCTGGGGACTCTCTCTCGAAGGTACGGTAACGTGAGCGGTACGCCCGAGAAAACAGTGCGCAACGTCGCGCAGCTTCAGCCCGGCGACCGCGTCGTCGTCATTGGCGGCGGTCCGGCGGGACTGACGGCTGCCTACATCCTCGCGAAGGATGGCGTGAAGGTGACCGTCCTTGAGGCCGACGAGCAGGTCGGCGGAATTTCGCGTACGGCGCGCTACAAGGGCTACCGGTTCGACATCGGCGGTCACCGCTTCTTTACCAAGATTACGCCGGTCGAGGATCTCTGGAAGGAAATCCTGGGGCCCGAATTCATCAGCGTGCCGCGGCTCTCCCGCATTCACTACGGCGGCAAGTATTTCGACTATCCGCTCAAGGCGTGGAATGCGCTGAGCGGCCTCGGGCTGTTCAACGCAATCGCCATCGTCCTGAGCTACTTCTGGTCGCACTTCCGCCCATATCCGGTCGAGGAGAATTTCGAGCAGTGGGTCTCGAACCGCTTCGGCAAGCGGCTATACCGGACCTTCTTCAAGACCTACACGGAAAAGGTGTGGGGCATCCCGTGCACCGAAATCCGCGCCGAGTGGGCGGCGCAGCGCATCCAGGGGCTCTCGCTCGCGAAGGCGATCCTGAACGCGACGGCGATCCAGAAGCGAAGCGAAACGATCAAGACGCTGATCAACGAGTTCCAGTATCCGCGCTTCGGCCCCGGGCAGATGTGGGAGATGGCGGCCAAGCGCATCGAGGAGATGGGTGGTGAGGTGCTGATGAAGCACGACGTCGCGGCCCTCGAGATGAAGGACGGAAAGGTCGTCGCGATCCGCGCGCGTACGCCGGACGGTGACCGCCGCATCGAGGGCGACCATTTCATCAACACGATGCCGGTGCGCAATCTCGTGCGCTCGTTCGAGCCTGCACCTCCGACGCCCATCGTCGCGGCTGGCGACGGCCTGAACTATCGCGATTTCCTGACGGTTGCGCTGATGATCGACCAGGAAAAGCTCTTCCCGGACAACTGGATCTACATCCACACGCCGGGCGTCACGGTAGGCCGCATCCAGAACTTCAACAACTGGAGTGCCGCCATGGTCCCCCGTCCCGGCACCACCTGCCTCGGCCTCGAGTATTTCTGCTTCGAGGGCGACGGGTTGTGGACCAGTCCCGACGAGACGCTGATCGAACTCGCCAAGAAGGAACTCGGGCAGCTTGGCCTCGCCGACGCCACCAAGGTCATCGACGGAACGGTGGTGCGACAGCAGAAGGCGTATCCGGTCTACGACGCCCTGTATGCCGAACACCTGACGGTGGTGCGGAGCTGGATCGACCCGATCCCGAACCTGCACACTGTCGGGCGAAACGGGATGCACAAGTACAACAATGCCGACCATTCGATGCTGACCGCGATGATGGCGGTGGCAAACATGCGCGGCGCCTCGCACGACGTCTGGGCAGTCAACACCGACTTCGACTACCACGAGGAGCAGAAGCTCGAGCCGGACACCTCCAAGGGCGCGCCGCCGTCCAAGGTGTCGACGGCGCGCGCGGGCGTCGCGTGATCGCGCGGTGGTTGTCGGCGTCGATGCTACGTGTTGGGCCAATGCGCGCGGCTACGGCCGGTTCGCCCGGGAGCTGATGAGCGCCCTCGTCGCCCTGGCGCCCGAGCACCATTTCGTGTGCTTCGGTGACCGGCGCGCGTTCGAGGCATTTCCGCTGGTTGCTCCCAACGTGGAACACGTGGTCGTCGCACTCGACGAGTCGCCGACGCTCGCGGCATCAGCCGACGGCGCCCGTTCGCCGCGCGACATGCTGCGGCTCACCCGAGCGGTCTGGCGCGTTGCACCCGCGGTGTTCTTCTCCCCGTCGGTCTACACGTACTTCCCGCTCCCCCCGCGGCAGCGCGCGGTCGTGACGATCCACGACGCGATCGCCGAACGCTTTCCGGAGTTGACGCTTCCCTCGCCGCGCGCCCGCCTGTTCTGGCGCGTGAAGGTCTGGCTCGCCCTCCGCCAGGCCTCCGTTGTGTTGACCGTCTCGCAGTACGCCAAACGCGACATTGCGCGCGTCCTTCGCGTGCCGCCCGGTCGCATACGCGTGGCCATGGAGGCACCCGCCGATGCGTATGCGCCGACATCGGCCAGCGAGGCTGCAACGCAGGCGCGGGTGTTCGGCGTGCCGCAAGGTGCACCCTGGTTCACCTATGTCGGCGGTTTCAATCCCCACAAGCGCCTCGACCTGATCATCCGTGCGCACGCCACGCTCGCGCGCGAATCGGCGCGCCCGCCGCACCTGTTGCTCGTTGGCGCGACCAATGGCGATGTCTTCTTCGGGGAATCGGGAAAGCTTCGAGCCTTGATCGCCACGCTCGGCACCGAAGCGTTGGTGCACTGGACGGGCTTCGTCCCCGACGAGACGCTGCGCGCCCTGCATAGCGGCGCGGTCGCGAACCTGCTCCCGTCGGAGTGCGAAGGATTCGGTCTCCCCGCCGTCGAAGCTGCCGCGAGCGGCGCACCGGTCATCGCCACGATCGAGAGTCCGCTCCCCGAGCTACTGGAGGGTGGCGGGATCTTCGTGCCTCCTGGCGACGAGGATGCCCTGACGTCCGCGATGCGGCGCCTGCTGACCGACGTTCCGTTTCGCGACGCCTGCGCCACCACCGCACTGGCGCGCGCGCGGGCGCTGACGTGGACCGCAGGAGCGCGCGCGACCCTCGACGCCCTCGTCGAGGCGGCCGCGTGAGCCCCCTGCGTTTCCTGATGCTCACCACTTTTTACCCGCCGCACAACTTCGGAGGGGACGGCATCGGTATCCAGCGCCTCTCTCGCGGGCTGGTCAAACGTGGGCACCACGTCACGGTGGTGCACGACACGGATGCCTACACGCTGCTCAATCCTGGTTCGAAGCCCGACGTCCCCGACCACGATGTGGACGAAGGGGTGGAGGTCGTCCGACTGAGGAGCCGAGCCCCTGGGCTGTCGGCGCTGCTTACGCAACAGCTCGGACGTCCAGTAATCAACGGCCATCGCATCCAGCGTATCCTCGACGCGGGACGATTCGATGTGGTGAACTTCCACAATGTCTCCCTCATCGGCGGGCCGGGGCTGCTCCGGTACGGACACGAAGCCGTCACATTGTACATGGCGCACGAGCACTGGCTCGTCTGTCCGACACACGTGCTCTGGCGGCACGGGCGAGAGCTCTGTACGGGACGGGAGTGTGTCCGCTGTTCGCTCGCGTACCATCGTCCCCCGCAACTGTGGCGCTACACCGGGAGGCTCGAACGCGAGGTGGCGCGACTCGACGCGGTGATCGCCATGAGCCAGTTTTCGCGGGAGAAGCACCGCGAGTTTGGTCTCGAGCGTGAGATGGAGGTCCTGCCGTACTTCCTCCCCGATCCCGAATCGTCGACCGCGCCCCAAGCGGATGGCGCGGCCCCGCATCCGCGGCCGTACTTTTTCTTCGTGGGGCGACTGGAACGCATCAAGGGACTGGACGACGTCATCCCCGTCTTCCGGGACTATCCCGATGCCGACCTCGTCATCGCCGGCGATGGTACGCACGGCGCGCACCTGCGGGAGTTGGCGGCCGGAATGCCTAACGTGAGCTTCCTCGGGCGCGTCGCGCCGGAGGACCTGCGGCAGTACTATCAACACGCCGTGGCATTGGTCGTGCCCTCAGAGTGCTACGAAACGTTCGGCATCGTCCTGATCGAGTCGTTCCGGCAGGGGACCCCGGTCATCGCGCGCCGGCTGGGCCCGTTTCCGGAGATCGTCGACGCCTCGGGTGGCGGGGAGCTGTTCAGCACGCGGGAAGAGCTGCTGGGTGCGATGCGGCGGTTGCAAGGAGACCCCGCGCATCGGGAGCGTCTGTCGCAGGCGGGCTATGCCGCCTACGCGAATCGTTGGTCGGAACGGGTTGTCGTACCGCAGTATCTCGAGATCGTTCGGCGCGCCGCGGCGCGCCGTGGACAGATGCGCGTCATCGACGCGCTGGCGACGCAGGAGGTCGCGTGAACGTCTTCATCACCGGCGGGTGCGGATTCATCGGCTCCCACCTTACCGAACGCCTGCTCGACCGGGGCGATCGGGTACAGCTGCTGGACGACCTGTCGACTGGCAGCATGCAGAACATCGCGCACCTCGTCGGACGTCCCGGCTTCAGCTATCGCATCGGCTCCGCGCTCGACGTGCCGCTGGTCACCGAACTGGTCGACTCGGCCGACGTCACCGTGCACCTGGCGGCGGCGGTCGGGGTGAAGCTCATCGTCGAGCGGCCCGTCCACACCATCGAGACGAACGTGCGAGCGACCGAAGTTGTGCTCGGCGCCGCCGCACGCAAGAAGAAGCTGGTCGTGGTAGCATCGACCTCCGAAGTGTATGGGAAGTCGACCTCGATCCCGTTTCGAGAGGACCAGGACCTCCAGCTTGGCCCCACGTCGCACTCGCGATGGGCCTACGCCTGCTCCAAGGCGCTCGATGAATGGCTTGCGCTCGCCTACCTGCGGGAGCGGGGGGTTCCGGTCATCATCACGCGCTTCTTCAACACGGTCGGTCCTCGGCAGACCGGTCAGTATGGCATGGTCCTCCCAAACTTCGCCGCGCAGGCGCTGCGTCATGAGCCGATCACGGTGTACGGGTCAGGGGATCAGACGCGCTGTTTCGGCCACGTGCGCGATGCAGTGGAGGGCCTGCTGCGCCTGATGGCCCTCGATGTCGCGGTCGGTGAGGTCTTCAATATCGGGGCGACGCATGAGATCTCGATCCGAGCGCTGGCCGAGCAGGTGCGCAGTGCGGCTGACAGCCGGTCGGAAATCATCCTGCTGCCGTACGGAGAGGTCTACGCGGTCGGCTTCGAGGACATGATGCGCCGAGTGCCCGACGTGGCCAAACTCGAGCGTGTGACGGGCTTCCGTCCGCAAACGTCTCTCGAGGTGATCATTCGTGACGTAGTGGACGACCAACGCATCCGGCTGACGGCCGCAGCCAGGGATACGCACCTCGCCACCGCCCGCTCGTGACTGGTATGCGCGCGATTCTGACGTATCACTCGATCGACGAGTCCGGCTCCCCGATTTCGGTGGGTCGCGAGGCGTTTCGCGCGCATGCACGATGGCTGGCGTCCGGCACCGTTCGCGTGCTCCCGCTGGCCGAGCTGATGGCGGCGCCGGATGACACGGACGCCGTGTCCATCACGTTCGACGATGGCTTCGTCAACTTCGCCGAGGAAGCCGCGCCGCTGCTGCAGCAAGGGTCGCTCCCGTCCACCGTCTTCGTGGTCCCGGAGCACGTCGGGGGAACAAACGACTGGGAGGGACACGCTGTCCCCGGCATCCCGTCGTTGCCGCTCATGAGCTGGAAGACGTTAGGTTCGCTCGCGGGGTCGGGCGTGACGCTTGGCGCGCACACCCGGCGCCATCGTGACCTCACGCGGGTGACAGGCGCTGCCCTCGAGGACGAGGTCGCGGGTTGCGTGGAACGCATGGCCGCCGAGCTCGGACAGCGTCCTGCGACCTTTGCCTACCCGTACGGCGCGGTCGATGCGACGGCAGCGACGGTCGCGCGCGATGTCTTCGCCTACGCTTGCACGACCGAGTTTCGCGTCCTGCGCCGCGACGAGGATCGCGCCTTGCTGCCGCGACTCGACATGTTCTACTTCCGCGACCCCGGACAGCTCGAGGCGTGGGGAAGTCCGGCGTTCCGACGCCGTCTCTGGCTGCGCGCGCAAGGGCGTCGCGTGCGTCGGCTCGTCCGGCGCCAGGGGCGTGCCGCATGAGTGCGCGACTCCCCTTCTACTCGGTCATCGTCCCGGCCCACCAGGCATCGGGGATGCTCCCGCGAACGTTAGGCGCGCTCGTCGAGAGTGACCTGCCGCGCGAGCGCTGGGAGCTGATCGTCGTCGATGACGCCAGCACCGACGACTCCGCGTCGATCGCGGCGCGCTACGCCGACACCGTCATTCGACTCCCCGGGAAGCCGCACGGGCCAGCCTATGCGCGGAACCGCGGCTTCGATGTCTCGCGCGGAGATGTCGTGATGTTTTTCGACGCTGATGTCGTCGTGCATCGCGACACGATGCGCCTCTTCGCTGAGGTGATGGAAGCCAACCCCGAGGTGGGGGCGTCGTTCGGATCGTACGACACGTCGCCCCCAGACCCTGGCTTCATGTCGCAATACCGCAACCTCATGCACCACTATGTCCACCAGTGCAACGGAGGCGAGGTGGAGACGTTCTGGTGCGGGGCGGGGGCGGTGCGGCGACAGGTCTTCGATGACGCCGGGATGTACGATGAATGGCACTTCGCCCGGCCGCAGATCGAGGACATCGAGTTCGGCGCACGTGTGCGCGGTCTGGGGAAGAAGATCCTGCTCCGTCCCGAGATCCAGGTCACGCACCTCAAGCGCTGGACCTTTGCCAACGTCGTGCGAACCGACCTGCGGGACCGGGGCATTCCCTGGGCCCGGTTGCTCGCGCACCGGAACGCTGTCCTGTCGACGACGACGCTCAACCTGCGGTGGACGGAAAAGCTGAATACCGTGCTGGTGTGGGGCGCGCTCCTCCTCCTGATCGGCGCGGCGTGGTATCGCTCGTGGACGATGCTCGGGGTGGCGCTGCTCTTCCCGGTGCTCGTGCTCCTGTTCAACCTCTCGATGTTAGGCTTCTTCCTGCGTATCCGCGGACCCCTGTTCGCACTGCGGGTGATGCCCGTCCACCTCATGTACTACCTTCTCAACGGCATCTCGTTCGGCGTCGGTCTGTTCCTGCAGCAGACGATCGGCGCACCGCTGCCGAATCCGACCATGGAAGCGTATTCCGAGATGGGGGTCCAGCGTTGGCCGCCCATTCCCTCGAAACACCGTCGCAGCTCGTGGACCGCCGACAAAGAGTAATCGTCAAGAGCCGGGGAGACACCATGTCGCCGAAGCCTGAACCGGAGCCGTCGCGCTCCGAAACGCCGAGTGCCGACTTTTCCGCGGAGAACACGGAAGAGCGGCTGTTGCCTGCGCTGCAGCTCGCCTTTGCTCCGCTCCACAAGGCCGCCTTCGGCACGGCGACCGGTGTGGCGGGTGCGCTCCTGCTGGCGGGACTCACGATCGTCAAGATCCTGAGTCCGCGCGCGCAGGACTTCCCCCTCGGCTTGCTCGGTGAGTACTTCGCGGGTTACTCCGCGACGTGGGGTGGTGTGCTCGTCGGCGCCGTCTGGGGGTTCACCGTGGCATTCGTGGCGGGGTGGTTCGTGGCGTTCTGCCGCAACCTCGCCTTGGCCATCGTCTCCTTCAGCTATCGCACGCGCGCCGAGATGACGCAGACGCGCGAGTTCCTCGATCACATCTGATTTTCTCCCACACCGCTTCCGACGTCATGGCGACATCACGCGAAGACAACCTGCAGAACACACTGCTCTCGCTCAACGCGAGGGCGTGGGGCATCGCCTTCGGGCTCGTCCTGGGCGGTGGCCTCTTCCTCGCGACGCTGTTCCTCGTGATCAAGGGCGGACCGACGCCCGGCCAGCATTTGCAGCTGCTGGGTGCCTTCTTCCCGGGCTACCAGGTGAGCTTCCTGGGAAGCCTGGTCGGATTCGTGTATGGGTTCGTGCTCGGCTATGCGCTCGGACGCATCATTGGCGAGGTCTACAACCGACTCGCCCTGCGCTGACGTCGTCGCACTCGCGCGATCGCGTCTCACCTTACCCACAATCTCCATGACGGCACTTCGTGTCGCCGTTGCCGGCCTGGGCAACGCGGCAGTGAACCTGCATCTCCCGGCGCTCGCCTCCCTATCGCACGCCCAGGTGGTGGGCGGGTGCGATCCGAGCGAGGCGACGCGCCTCGCCGCGGGGAAGCAGTTCGCGTTCCCGGTCTTTGCCACGCTCGCCGAGGTGCTGCGCGCCACCAGCCCGGACGTTGTGATCGTCTGTGCCCCTCCACGGGCGCACAAGGCGATTTGTCTCGAGGCCCTGGCGGCGGGCGCGCACGTGCTCTGCGAGAAGCCGCTGGCCACCAGCGTGGCAGAGGCGGAGGAGATCATCGCCGCCGCTGCCAGCGCCGGCAAGCGTCTCGCGCTCAATCACGAGTTTCGCGAGATGCCGGCCTTTCGCGCGCTGCTCGATGCCGCCGCGGCCGATCCGGGAGGCGTGGTCTTCGCGCAGGCGTGGCAGAACATGGACCTCCCGCCGTGGGCCGAGCCGGGGTGGCGAGGGCAGCTGCTGAACGGCGTGCTGTACGAGGCAGGGATCCATCTCGTCGATTTCGTCATCGCCGCCTTCGGCGAGACCCCGAGGGCCGTGACCGCCACCATGTCCTCCTGCGGTACGCGTGAGGAGCAGACCGATGCCGTGGCGCTCGCCACGCTCGAATTCTCGCGCGGGCGCCTCGCACAGGTGACGCAGAACCGGCTGTGCAAGGGAGAGACGCAATACTTCGAGGTGCGCGTCGACACCGCGAGCGCTTCACATCGTGTGTCGTACGGGGGGCGCGCCCGTGTGTCGTTAGGGTTGTTGCGCAGCCGCAAGCCGCATGTCCGTCTCGAGATGGGAGCGGCCGGAATGGCCTGGCGCGAACAGGGTCACGACCGTCAGGCGATCGCCAGCAACCCTGGCAATGCGCCGATGATCGCGACGCGCAACCTGATCGATCGGACGCTGCGCGCTTTCATGGATGGCACGGCCGCTCCCGCGTCCGGCGAAGCGGGGCGCGACACGCTCAAGACGCTGGCAGCCGCATACCTGTCCGCGCGTGACGGGCGTCGGGTTGCAACTGACGATCCGGCGGTTGCCGCCTACCAGTTCGAGAGCTGACCTCCGCGATCGTCGGGCGCCGCTTCCGTCTCACGTCGGAGCTGCGGTGCGTCGTGACGGCGAGGCTGGGATGACAGACGGGGCGCTTCTCATCGGAAGCGCCCCGTCGCCTTGTCCCGATCTCCGGGCAGGACGCTTATTGGCCCCGGAACTTGAGCAGCACCGCGGAAATGGTCTGCAGCATCACGCGCAGGTCAAGCCAGACGCTCTGTCGGGTGATGTACTGCAGATCCCATCGCACCTTGGCGCGCACGTCGTCGAGGCACGAGTCGTAGTGCTGGTTGATCTGGGCGAGCCCCGTGAGGCCGGGCCGGACCCGGTGGCGGAAGCGATACTCCGCGATGTCCTCGCGCAGGCGTGCGACGATGCTGGGTCGCTCAGGACGCGGGCCGACGATGTTCATGTCGCCGCGCACGATGTTCCAGAGCTGCGGCAACTCGTCAAGTCGGAACTTGCGCAGCACGCGACCCAGCGGCGTGACACGAGGATCGTTCTCCTGCGCCCAGACCGCTCCCGAGAAGCGCTCCGCGTCGACACGCATCGTGCGGAATTTGAAGATCGTGAATACCTGTCCGCCCAGGTCCTCGTGACGACGCTCGCGTAGCGCCAGCGTCTCTCGCCAGCGACGGTCGAGTCCCACGCGCGTTTGCGCGTAGATCACGGGTCCGCGAGAGGTCAGCCGGATGACGATTGCGATCAAGACGAAGACCGGGGAGAGCAGGAGCAGGCTCAGCATCGCAATGACGGTGTTGAGCGCACGGCTGATCCTCTCGGAGCGCTCGCGCGGAAACACCTCCTCGACCGGCGCGCGCTCGTTCGTCAGCGCGCCATCGATCGAACGCGGCCGATCGAGCCCACGCGCAGCATCGCTCCCTTCGAAGCGGCGCTGCCGCCGTCCGGTAGGGGTTGGGATGCGTGCGGGGTAGTCTCCAGCGAACTGCGACACAGTGGACTCCATCAACGTGCTCTCGAATCGGACGAGCGGTTTTTCAGGTGAACGACGACCATGCTGAATTCGTGCCGCGTTTACGGAAGCGCGTTGTTGTTGCGCCGGTTGTTTGAAATGATGCGGATCAGGAAGATAAGCGGGCCGAGGACGCCGATGACCTTGATCCAGTTCTGCCACCCCGAGGTCGCGGTCGCAGACGGCACATAGATCTCGTCGCCATCGCGCAGCGAGAGGTCCCCCACCGTCCGGGCAAGGCGAATGGCCTCGGAAAATGCCTTCTTCCCGATGAACGTCTTGCCGGCGCGTTTCACCTCTGCCTCGTCCAGCTTGGATCCCGGGCCGAGTCCTCCAGCCGCCATGAGCACGTCGGTGATCGCCTGGTCGACTGGAAAGGTCAGAAAGCCGTTGCGAGCGATTCCGCCGGTAAGCGTCAGGCGAACCATCCCGGTCGCCGTGACCGTCGGGTTCTTGAGGTAGAGGCTGAGCTCCTTCGTCAGGAAGGAGTCGAGCTCCGAATCGAGCACTCCGGACAGCGTGACGTCGGGGATATTCGGGAGCTGCAAACGCCGATCGCCGCGAACCGTAAAGGTATCGGTCAACGACGAATCACCCAGGACGACGATGTAGATACGGTCGCCAGGAAGAAAGTCGCCGTTGCGCAGTCGCTGCTGCAGGGCAGTCGCATCCGCCAGAAGCTTGTCCCGCGTCTTGGAGTCTGGCGCGACGGTGGCGGCCTGTTCGGTCGCCTTCGCTGCCTGCTCAAGTTCGGCTCGGGTTGCCTGACGGCGTCCCTCGCCAAGCGACGCCTGCGCGGCGGCGATCGTGGCGATGACTGTGACGGCGATCGTGACGGCCGCCACCTTGGAGATCGATTTGATGAATCTGGGGAAACGTGCGCTCATATCCTCTGCGGACTATGCACCCTTCGTGCTACGAAAAAACGAAGCGCGAAAGACGCCAACCATTTAGCGAACAGTCAGTTACGCGGCTGCGCCATGCATCACATCGGTCGAACACTCCGCCGCATTGTTGCGCGGCACCCACAGCTCCCTAGCTCAACGCTCGTCGTCTGCCCGGTGGAGCCCCGAGTTCGTCGAATCCCGTACTCCGCCGAACTCCCCTCCGTAGTCTCGGCGCGTCGCGCTCGAAGCCGAGCCGAGCGCTGTGGCGAGGACGACCAGACCATCCGATCCGTCCCACGAGTCGGTGCAGAACCAACAACAATAGCATCCTGAGCATCCTGAACAGCGTGCCCGACCGGTCGGACGAGCGGCGACACCCCGATACATGGACTTCGTGCGTTGGTGACCGAGTCGCGGGAGAGTGCCGCAGATCACCACTCCTGTTGCGTTCACACCGCAGTTGTAGCGCTCGGAGACATGAAATGGGGCTCGACAGCTTCGGAATGAGCGCGTTGGCATTGAATTCCGTCCCCGCACGAGTCCTGCATAGCTGACGGTACCCGCCCCCGGGCACCCCCTGCAGCAGGTTGTATGGGGAACATGTCGGGTGGGCCTCGAACGAAGGACCGTCACTGACATGCCAGAACGTCGTCCCAACGCTTCCCCGCCGCCGCTGGTCCTGATCGCCAACGATCAGGAGTGGTCGACGCGCTCGCTCGAGAGCGTCCTTGGGCCGCAAGGTTTTGCGTCGGTCAGGGCGTACACCGGTCGTCAGGCGCTGGAACTTGCCCGGCGCGTGCATCCTGACGTCATCATTCTCGACGCGGGCATGCCGGATATTTCGGGGATCGAGATCTGCCAGCGTCTGCGCGAAGACCTGGAATTCCCCCGTTCGACCCCCATCGTCGTAACGACCGCGGGACCGGCGTCACGCGCGCAGCGCATCGAGGCGTTGCGCGCGGGGGCTTGGGAGTTCCTGAGTCAACCGATCGATGCAGAATCGCTCCTGCTGAAGCTGGACCTGTTCGTTCAGGCGCGACGCGAAATCGATCGCTCTCGTGAGGAGAGCCTGCTAGACTCGACGACGGGTTTGTACAACGTACGCGGGCTGGCGCGCCGTGCGCGCGAGATCGGCGCCGATGCCACTCGCCGCAAGGCGCCACTGGCGTGCGTCGCCATCAGTCCCGTCTCGGACGCCGAGTCGTCCGGACTCGAGGAGTTGGACGGGCGCATCGCGGAACACGTCAGCGAAGTCTGTCGTCGCACGGCCAGGACGTCGGACGCGGTCGGACGTCTGGGGAGGGCGGAGTTTGCGATCATCGCGCCATCGACGGACCAGACCGGCGCAGTGCGACTCGTTGAACGACTGAAGGAGCAGGTGGAGGCGATCCCGATCGAATTGGACGGGGTCACGCGAAGGGTCCGCTTCAAGGCGGGCTACTGTGCGGTTTCGAACTTTGCGCAGTCGTCGGTTGATGCGGTGGAGCTCCTGCTTCGCGCGGCGAGTGCGCTGCGCGGCGCGCGCGGCTCCGAGACCGTTGATGCTGCGACCAGCTACGAATCGATCGAACAGCCGACCGTTCGTTAGCGTCCGGCACGCTGCAGTCGCGTAGCTCCTGCCAACTCGATGCTTCCAAAGACGAACGCCGGTCCTGGGAAGGACCGGCGTTTCTTCGTGGTGAGACCAGGAGGTCGCGTCAGGGCGTCGCGCTCGTCGCCGCGTGCGCTCCACCCTGCGCCTACTTTCCGCTGCCGCTTCCCGAACCCAGCAGCGACGCGTTGCCATCCTCGGCGCCCTCGAGCGCACGATAGCCCTCGAGATAGTAGTAGTACTTGAATTGCGGCAGGTCGCCGATGTCGTTGAGGATCGCCCCGATGAGCCGGATCGGCATGCGGTCGAGCACCGTCAGCTTGGCCTGCGCGAGCTTGCGGTCGGTCTCGCCGGCACGCAGGACGATCACCATGCTTCCGACCGCCGTGCCGATGGCGAACGGATCGATCCCCGCGCCTAACGGTGCGGTGTCGACGACGATCGCGTCGAACTGGCTCCGCAGGTCGCGAATCATCGTCGTCATGCGTTCGGACGCCAGCAACTCCGGCCCGTGCCGTCGGCGTGTCCCTCCCGGAATGATCGAGAGGTTCACGTGCTGCTGCGTTGGACGCACCACGTCGGCCAGCGTTGCCTCACCCGCGAGGAAATCCACGAGGCCGGGCGACTGGTCGCACGGCGCGAAGATCTCGTGCAACGCACCTCGGCGGATGTCACCGTCGATGATCAGCGTGCGATATCCCGAGTCGGCGAGCGCCGACGCCAGGTTGGCCGACACGAACGACTTTCCGTCGCCGGGGCCGGGGCTCGAGATCGCCAGCTGCACCGGACCGAGGCCGTCGAATGCGCTGCGGACGGATAGGGCGATTGTCCGGAACGACTCGATCAACTGAGACGCCTCTTCGAGGCGAGCGGCCGCGTTGGTGGGGTTTTTATAGGAAGGAATCGCGCCGACGATGTCGAGTCCGAGTTCGCCGGTGGCCTGATCGGGATAGCGGAAGCGCTTGTCGGTTCGGTCGAGCAGGAGGGCGAGGGCGAGTCCGAGCCCGACGCTGGCCGCGATCGACACGAGGATAATCCCCATCGTGGTGTCGCTCGACGGAATGCGCGGGGCGACGGCGGTGTCGAGGATGGACACCTCGGGCAGCGCGTTCCGCTCCGACAGGCGGGCGGTCATCGAGCGCTGCTGGAGGTCGACATACATCGTTTGCGCGATCTGCAGTTCGCGGTTGAGGCGCATCTCCTCGACCGTACGCGCGGGAATGGCCTTCAGCTCCTGCGACGCGCCGTCGATACGCCGCTTCATCTCGGCTTCGCGCGCCTGTAGCTCCGTCAGCGACGATGCGACGAGCGTGGGAATCGACTGCGACTCCATGAGATCGATCTGCTGCTTCAGGTCCTTCACCATCCGGTACTCGTCGGTGTAGGTCTTCTGCAGGTTGACGAGCTGTCCCTTGGCCTGGTTCAGGTTGCCGATTTCGGTGGTCAGGCTGACGTTCGACGCCACGGCGCCACCCACGGATCGCAGCGCTTCCAACGAGATCTTGCCGCCGCGGTCCTTCGATTCAGCGATGATCCGCTCCAGCGCCTCGCGATCGCGGCGCACCTGCTCGAAGGCCACGCGATCGTTGAAGTATGCGGTGAAGACCGGGTTCATCGTGGTGGAGACACCCGGAGTGATCGCCATCTGCTCGTTCGGCAGCGTGATCGTGTTGATCTTGAAGCGTTCGAGCTCCGTCTGTGCCGCCGCCAGCTGCCGCGATGCCTGCTGCAGCTGCTCCTCGGTGGCTTCGGCCGACACGGTGAGGTTTTCACGCTTGAGACGGACGGCCTCGCTGACGAACTCGCGCGAGAGCGTATTGAGCGTCGTCGCCAGCAGGCCGGGCTTGTTCCCCGACAGCTGGAAGCGCATGAGGTTGGAGTTGTTGGCAACGGAGACCGTCAGCTGATTGCCGAGGTCGAACGCGGCCTCACGCGGCGTCACGACGTAGAAGCCGACAGCCTTGCGTCCCGCCAACGCTTCCTTCGACGGCTGCCACTGGAAGCCGACCGAGCGTCCGATCGAGTCGCCGACCGCTCCCTTTTCGATGACGACGTCCTGCTCGCCGCGCTGTTGCGCCGGGCGGATGAGCGTGTAGCTCTCGCCGTTGAGATCTACCCGGTACAAGCCAGGCTGGAGCGAATCCGAGGGGAACAGGTCCCGGACGATGGTGGTGTCGCTGGGAATGTCTGGATAGATGTAGAGCGCGAGCTTGCCCACGACCTTGTCGAGCACGGAGAACGAACGTGCGAGTTCGCTCCAGGCGACGTCGCTGTTCACGAGGCCCGGTGCCGCGACCGGACCGATCGTACCCGCCTTGCCCGCCGTCGCGGCGATCCAGATGGACGCGGAGACGTCGTACTTGGGCGAGACGAAGCGCGTGAGGACGAAGCCGGCCGTGCTGCCCACCGCGATGACGGCGATGACCAACCACTTATATCGCTTGACGGCCGCGATCGAGCGCGCGATCTGCTCGCCGACCCCGCCGCCCTGAGACGGTGGAGGCGACGACGGAGCACCGCCCCACTGTTGCATGGGAGCGTAGCCGTCCTGTCGCGGCGCTGCTGCGTTGTTCGGCGAGGATGGGACCAGATTAGCGGACATGTGGGCGAGTTCTTCGTTTGGTTGCGGCAGACATCAGACGATTGTACCGCAAAAAAGGCGCGCATCGCCCCTTGGGACGCGATGTTCAGCCTTCTGGGGCCCCAGAGTGCAAAACCGGGCCCAGAGGGAGTCGCACGTGATGTAAAACACACCGATCCGGCCGGTTCGGACACAGTGTTGTGGTGACGCGACAGGCAGCGATGAAAGCTACGCCACTCACTGTAGTTGCGGCGCGTCGGTGTAGCTTGACCTCTGCACTTCTGGATCGTATTTAATCTGGCGAGTCACTGCAGCAACGACGCTGCGGTGCCGCTACTACAGATTACTCCTGATGGACTGAAAACGTGCGGCATCACGACCGCGACGATCCAGGGCCATTGCCACAGCGCGTCGCACTTGAACCGGAAGGGTAGGTAACGATGGCAACAGGTTCTGCTGTTCGAGAGGGGGAAAGAGGGGCCACGGCCGACGGCGAGTCGCGGGATCCGCTTTCGATCTCTCCCGAGGTCAAAGCCAGTCTGAGCCTGCTGATCGTCGATGACGACCGCACCTTGCGTGAGGGATGCGCGAGCGTGCTCCAGATGGACGGCTTCAACGTGACGACACTGGGGCGAGGGGACGAAGCCGTCGACCTCGTGAAGCGCCGCCGCTTCGACATCGTCCTCGTGGACCTCTATATGACCCCGGTTTCGGGAATGGAGATCCTCAAGGCGACCCTTGAGGCGAGCAAGGATACCATCGTCGTTGTCATGACCGGGAATCCGAGCGTCACGACCAGCATCGAGGCGCTGCGCGCCGGTGCGTGGGACTATCTCCCGAAGCCGTTTTCCGCGACGCACCTTCAGGTACTGGTCGGACGGGCGTCGCATGCCGTCACGGTCGCCCGGGAGACGCGCGATCTCCGCGTCCAGCTCTCCAAGCAGAGCGGGAACAGCGACAAGATCACCCTGCTCGGTGTGTCGCCTGCCTTCCGCAAGGCCGTCGACCTGGCGCGCAAGGTGGCGAGCACGGACGCCTCCGTGATGATCACCGGCGAGAGCGGGACCGGGAAAGAGGTCATCGCGCAGTTCATTCACGCCCATAGCCGCCGCGCCTCGCGACCGTCGGTTCCGATCAACTGCGCCGCGCTTCCGGAGGGGCTCCTGGAGTCGGAGCTCTTCGGACACCGGAAAGGGGCATTCACCGGGGCGGATCGGGACAAGCCCGGCTTGCTGGAAATCGCCAACGGTGGCACGCTGTTCCTGGACGAACTGACGGAAATGTCGCTCCCACTCCAGGCGAAGCTGCTCCGCGTGATTCAGGATGGAGTGGTTCGTCGCGTCGGCAGCGAGAAGGAAGATGCGGTGGTGGACGTCCGCTTTCTGTCGGCCACCAATCGAATCCCTCAGGAATGCGTGACCAAGGGGACGCTTCGCGAGGACCTGCTGTACCGCCTGCGAGTGGTGCCCATCCACCTCCCGCCGCTCCGCAAGCGGCCTGAGGATATCTCGCTTCTCGCCAATCATTTCCTGACGCACTACTGGGAGCGGCATCGCGGCACGGGGGAGGCGCAGCCGAAGCTGTCGGAGGCCTCCATCGAGTTCCTGCGGTCGCGCCCCTGGCGAGGCAATGTCCGCGAACTGCAGAACGTGATCGAGCAGTTGGCTGTGCTCACCGAGCCGGGGCACGTGGTCCTCCCGGAAGACGTGCCGATCTACGATGATATCGGGATGGAGCCGGTGCAGGGCGGATTCCTTCCGAACGTAATGAACGAGCCCTTCCATGTGGCGAAGGACAAGTTGATTGCACACTTCGAGAAGGAGTACCTCGGGCAGCTCATCGGACGCGCGGGGTCGAACATGTCGAAGGCCGCGCGTTTGGCGAACATCGACCGGACGACGTTGTACCGACTGATGGAAAAGCATGGCTTCCGGCGCGACGACGTTGGCACTCCGAGCGACGAGTGAAAGTACGAGCCACCCTGGCACGAAAGTCGGTGAAGATTCAAGCAGGCGGACGCAGTGGGAGTCGAAGCGGTAGCGCAGGAGCGGCGGGCGAGGGGTCGCCCGACCGCTCGCGCGCCGCGACGCCGGCTGTCGGAAGTGCGACTTCGCGCGCGCTGACGGCGGCGTCGGCGTCGGTCGCCTCATCGTGGGAGTCGTCTGGGCACGCCACGCCGACCATTGTGGACGTACGCGCGGCGCTCGCGGCGGTGATCGAGAGCATTCGCCGGGCGTCATTGGGAGAATCGGGCGACGTGGCGCGGGTGCCGGTCTTCGTGCCGGCGCGTCGACTCATCGAACGCTTGCGTCGCGCCTTCCTCGAGCAGACCGACGCGCCGGACGTTCGGGAGGAAGCGGAGGAGGTCGTGGCGATCCTGCGTGCGTTCGAGACGGTGCAGGATGCGCTCGACGTCGACGCCGCGCACCGGTTCGCCGCGCGACTCACGGGCAGCGACGCACAGCAACTCGTCGTGGAGATGGCGCACGACATGCGATCGCCGCTCGGCTCGATCCTCATCCTCGCCGAGCGACTGCGCGCGGGGGCGGGGGGAGAGTTGGCGCCGATCCAGCAGCGGCAGCTCGGTCTGATATACAGCGCAGCGTTTGGGCTCAGTACCCTCGCCGGCGACGTCATCGAACTGGCGCGCGGCGGGACGACGCTGATGGATCAGCAGCCGATGGCCTTTTCGGTCTCGGATGTGCTGCAGTCGATCTTCGACATTCTCCGTCCGATGGCGGAGGAGAAGCGCCTGACGATGCGCTGCGCCGGTCCGACGGCGGATGTACGCATCGGCCATCCGGCGGCGCTTAATCGCGTTCTGCTCAACCTCGCGACCAACGCGATCAAGTTCACCAACACGGGCTCCGTCGATGTCTCGTGTCGCGAGCTCGATCGCACGAAGGTGGAATTCTCGGTGCGCGACACCGGACGTGGCATCCCGACGCACGTGATGAACAACCTCTTCGAGGCCTTTCGCCAGCGACAGGTGCCCGGCGACTACGCCTTCTCGAGTGCCGGGCTCGGGCTATCGATCTGCCAGACGCTCGTGGGTGCGATGGGCGGCGGCCTCGGGGTGGAGACCGAGTTGGAGCGGGGGACGCGTTTCCATTTCGTGCTCGAATTGCCGCAGCCCTCGCGCATGTAGTCGGCGCGGCGCAGTCCCGTCGCGAGTGGCCGAATGGGATGCTCTGGACGGAGCGGAGGCGAGACGGCAAGTTTGTGCGTCTGGGTTTTCATCCCACGCTTGCCTCGAGGCTCGCATGACCGACCGCCGGACCTTCATGTCCTCCATGATGCGCGCGGGCGTCGCGCTTCCGGCCCTCAAGGGTTCGGCCTTCGCCACGCTCTTCCGCGCGGAGGACATGGTGCGGGGAAAGACGCCGCTCGCCGCCGCGGACGACGAGTCGTACTGGGCACAGATCCAGATGGCGTTTGACGACGACCGTACCCTGATCAACCTCAACAATGGCGGAGTCAGTCCGGCACCGACACACGTGCTGGACATGATGATCCGTGACCTGAAGTTCTCGAACCAGATCCCGGTCGATCACATGTGGCAGGTGCTGGAGCCACAGGTCGAGTCGGCGCGCCGCGACCTGGCGCGCATGTTCGGGTGCGACCCCGAGGAGATGGCCGTCGTGCGCAACGCGTCCGAGGCCAACGAGACGATGATCCTCGGCATCGACCTCAAGCGCGGCGACGAGGTGATCGTCTCGAACCAGAACTACGGGCGGATGATTACGACGTGGGAGCAGCGGGTGCGACGCGATGGCATCGTGCTGAAGCAGATCTCGTTCACGGTGCCGCCCCCGTCGGACGACTACCTCGTGGAGCAGTTCCGGGCCGCAATCACGCCGCGGACGCGAGTCATCGAGGTGACGCACATCACCAATCTCACCGGCCAGATTCTGCCAGTGCGAAAGATCGTGCAGATGGCGCGCGAGAAAGGCATCGAAGTGTTTGTCGATGGGGCGCACGCGTTCGCGCATTTCCCCTTCACGCGCGACGACCTCGACGTCGACTACTACGGCACGTCGCTGCACAAGTGGCTGCACGCCCCGATCGGCACCGGATTCCTCTACGTCAAGCGCAACAAGATCAAGGCGCTCTGGCCGATGATGGGGGCTGCGGCGTCGCAGGACGACAACATCCGGAAGTTCGAAGAGATCGGCACGCATCCGGCGGCGAACCACAACGCGATCTCACTCTCCGTGGCGTTCAATCGCGGCATCGGCATGGAGCGCAAAGCGGCACGCCTGCGCTACCTGCGCGACCGATGGGCCAAGCGATTGCTGGCCGAGAGTCCGCGCTTCAACGTCCTCACGCCGCTCGACGACCGGCAGTCCTGCGCGATCGCGATGGTGAACATCGACGGGATCGAGACGCCCAAGCTGCAGCAGTGGCTGTGGGGCAAGCACAAGATCATGACGGTGGCGATCGTGCACCCGGAATTCCATGGGCTGCGCGTCACGCCGAGCGTCTACACCACGCTGGACGAAGTCGATTTCTTCACGGAACAGATGATCAAGGCGGCGCGGACGGGCATCGCCGTCTAACACTGGGCAACGACTACCCGCGCCCTTCGTCGTCGCTGGTCGGCGGCCAAGGGCGCTTGTTACGCCGTCCGGGGAGGACGGCGCTGGAGACGGATCGGATGGCACGCGCACGCGCGAAAAAGGCATCGAAGACGAGAAGTGCGCCGGAAAAATCTGGCGGCACAGCCTCGGCCAAGCGCCGTCCCAAGGGGACGGCGAAGGAAAGCGCGAAGGAAAGCGCGAAGGAACGCGCGAAGAAAGGCGCACCGGTGCCGGCTCCGCTCGCGCCGCGATTCCATCGCTATCGTTTGCCGCGCACCGATGACGGCGTGCGATACTGGCTGCTGAAGACGGAGCCCGAGGTCTTCTCCTTCGCGGATCTGGAGCGTGCGCCGCACCAGACGGCATGCTGGGATGGCGTGCGAAACTTCCAGGCCAGAAATTTCCTGCGCGATCAGATGCGGGTCGGCGACCTGACGTTCATCTACCACTCGAATGCTGAACCGACTGCCATCGTCGGCATTGCGCGGGTGGTCCGGGCCGCGTATCCCGATCACACGGCGTTCGATCCAGCGGACGCGCACTTCGATCCGAAGAGCGATCCGACCAACCCGACCTGGGTGATGGTCGACGTGCAAGCGGTGCGAGCGCTGCGGCCTCTCTCACTCGGTGAGTTGCGGGAGACGCCGGGGCTCGATGCGATGGAGCTGGTGCAGCGCGGGAGCCGACTCTCGATCACGCCGGTAACGGCGGAGGAGTGGGCCGTTATCACCCGGCTCGGCGACTCGAGCGCGGGCTCGTAGCTTAGCGCATATCCCGCGTCGCCTGAGGGACGTCGGTCGAGGGCAGCGCGCCGTGCGCAAGCATGAAGGAACCGTTGGAAGTCCGGCGCCGCGCCCAGTGCGGACGCGGGCCCGAACTCCAGGAGCTCAGGCCCCCGTCTGGATGTCGCTCCCCGCCTCGCTCCCTTCCTCGCTCCCTTCTTC
>JBDTUA010000007.1:0-42305 GCA_040007995.1 Gemmatimonadota bacterium
TGTTCTGAATGAGTTGCCCCGGGGACTCTTCGTACGACAAGAACAGGCACCGTTCCCCGCGGTTACAGCTTTCCACCGCGAATGCCGCCGCCAAGCTCGTCTTACCCGTGCCCGCCGTCCCGGAGACGAGCACCGTACTGCCTCTGGTATATCCGCCGCCCTGAAACATTTCATTCAGCGACGGGATGCCAGTCGGAAGTCGCTCGGATGTTCCGGGTTGATCGAGGCCCGCCGAGGTAATGGGAATGACCGATAGCCCGTTCTTGTCGATGACGAACGGATACTCATTGGTACCGTGATTCGAACCGCGGTATTTGATGACACGCATTCGACGGGTGGATATCTGCTCGCGAACCCGATTGTCCACGAAGATGATGCAATCGGAGACATACGCTTCCAAGCCATGCCGGGTATATGTACCCTGCGAGGTCTCGCCGGTAATGAGGGCGGTCACTCTTTTGTTCTTGAGCCAGCGGAATAGTCGCTTGATTTCCAGGCGGAGTATCCCGGCATCGGCCACGCCAGCAAACAGTGAATCGATGGAATCCAGTACGACGCGTTTGGCGCCGATGGAGTCGATTGCCAACTCAAGTCGCACGAAGAGCCCTTCGAGATTGAACTCACCGGCAGGCTGCACATCGCGCCGCTCGAGCAGCACATATTCGAGGAGAATCTTCTTCTCGGCGACGAGACTGTGTAAATCAAGGTTGAGCGACGCGACATCTTCGAACAGTTCATCTTCGTTTTCTTCGAACGACATGAAGACGCCGGGCTCGTTGTACGTCGTCGCTCCGTTGATCAGAAAATCGATGCCGAGCAATGTCTTCCCGGTACCCGTGCTTCCGCTGAGTAGTGTGATCCGGTTTCTTGGAATACCACCTTCGGTTATTTCGTCAAAGCCTTTGATGCCGGTCAGACATTTTCTCAGCCCGCTATTCTTTGGGGCAACGGGCATGGTGGAGCTGTCGGTCATCGCTGGGGTCCTGGATTCCGGGGTGAGCGTCTACACGCATTCCGAGCCGCGCAGAACACTCGAAAGCTACTGCCGTTTTCTTGAGAACTGTCGCGCTCGGCGAGTCTCGTACTCCGCGGCGTATGAACCAGCACGACGATACGCTCCACGTTCCACCATCGTCTGTTCGGGGCGAAAGGAATACAGCTCTGGTCCTTCGACGTCGGTCGGTGGCGCATTCCCGGTTCGCCGCTCGCCCGCGCGGGAGCGATATGCAGAGGTGCCGCGGGTTTGTACCGTCGTTTGGTCTTCCGACGTGCGCACCCAAGGTTCAGGCTCGCCGGCAGCGGGATGGGAACTTCGAACGGGGTCGCGGGAGTATGTCGCGAGCCCCCAGATGGCGCGAGGGGCGGTGACGCGGATGGCAGACGGGGCGCGGAGGTGCGTCAGGATCTGCTCGATGATCGACGCTTGCGTGATGAACGCTACGATCCGCATAGCTCCATGGCAGGTCGGGCACCGGAGGGGGGCGACGCGGAGGGGGGCGACGCGGAGGGGGGCGACCCCGAGGGGGGCGACCCGGAGGAGGGGACCTCGAAGACCTGCTGCCGCAACGCCGCCCATCGGCGGGCGGCCTCCGTCGGCACCAGTCGTGACGCGGGGACGGTCAGCGGCAGCGCCTCGGCCCCTGCGGGCTCGAAGACGCACGAATAACCGGAGGAATCCGCTCACCTATGTCGTGCTCTCGGCGACACTCGGGGGCGTGGCGATGCCTGCGTCCTGGCTCCCGGCACGCTGTAGGGCGCGGGTGGACCCGATGTCGTCGACGCGCGAGGAGTAGAGCACGACGGGTGGCGGGGAGGGCAGGGAGCGTCGGGGGAAGGGTAGGGTCCGCTGTCTATATTTGCATCATGACAGACAACCGTCTCCCTTCCGGCCTCCTGCTGGCTGGCGCCACGCTCCTCGCGCTCGGCGCCGCCTGCGGCTCCTCGACGTCGTCGGGCGAGTCGGCGCAGTCACTGGCACTCGGGAGTTGGGGCGGTGACAGCATCGGGGTGATCGTAGGTGACACGCTGGTGCACGTGCATATCGGTTGCACCAAGGGAGACTTCCGGCGCCCCCCGGCACTGGCTGCCGACGGGAGCTTCGATATCGCGGGGACGTACATCCTGCGCGCCTACCCGATCGAGATCGGCCCCGCGCTCCCCGCGCGTTTCACCGGGTCGGTGCGCGGGGGGAGACTGCGGATCACCGTGGCGGTGGACGATACCGTGACCGGCGAACGCGTGACGAGGGGGCCGGCGACCGCCTCGTTAGGTGCCGAGGCGAAGCTGGGGCCGTGCCCCATCTGCGATGCGCGCATGCTGGAGAGACGGTAAGGGGACGGGTGGTCGGCGCGGTCGGGGGCGCCGTCGTCCTCACCGAACGGACCGCGGCGATTTGGCGTGCCGCTGCCCACCGTTCCTAGAGCGCGTTGTGCAGGCGCTACCACACACCGCGCGGCCGACGCGCGGGATGGGCGACTCTGCTGGATGGCCTTATCGTGCTGCGGGAAGAAGAGCCGCAGCGCTAGTCACGGCGCGGTTCTCGAGGACCGGCCCGTGGGACAGTCCCCCCGTAGCGCGTCGAGGGCCCGCACCTAACGATTATTCGGCCCGGATGGTCCAGCTCAGCCAGGGCACCTGTACACGTCTGTCTTCGTCGCCCAGCTACGCCCCGGTCCGAGTCCGGAAAATTCAAGCCGCTGCCATCCGGCGAGCATCGTTGCCACCTCTCGATACTGCGGCTCGTCCGCATTGTCGAAGATCAGGAGCCCTCCGGGTCGAAGCGTCGACATGGCGCGCCTGGCACACTTCAGTCGATTCCACCCGTCGACGAGCACAAGATTCCACGGGGCACCCTCGTCGACCGTCGACATGTACTCGTCCGCGCGCGTGGCGTCATTCGAGTCCGCCGGTACGAAGCGTAGTTCCCATCGCTCGCGTTCTCGGTCGGAGACGAGCGAATCGAGGCGCTCCCGCCAGTAGTCGTTGCTCTCGACGGTGACAACGGTGCATCCCTTCTGGAGAAAAAACAGAGTCGATCCTCCACCGCCCCACTCCAGGACACGATCGTCCGCTCGAACGCGCTCATTGAGATAGTCAATGCACGGCCACGAGATCCACGGGACGCGCCGCTCGAGCGCGTTGTTCTGCTTGATGCGGTCCGCCATCCAATGCCGGGCGTGTTTCGGATGGCGCAGCATCTCGAGCGGAACGCGGAGGTGCGCCGACGCGCGGCTGGAGGCAAACAGGTGATCGAAGGTGGACTCGACTGCAAGCCGTGCGCTCGATGCAAAGCCGCGAGTACGAAGGGATCGTATCGCTCTGTCGAGTGTCATGTTCGCGACCTCCCTGTCGGAAGCACATCTGACGTGCGCTCGTCCGGCTCACGGCAAGCTAAGTACGTTCAGAAATACACTTGCGAAGGACCAGAATATCAATAGACGTGTGGCAGCGTCTGTCCGGCCTCAGTGGAAATGTAACTTCCACCTGCTTCATCCCTTGAAGCACGGAGCAGCTCAAGTCCACAGGCAAGCGCCGCCGTTCACGGCCAACGAAAGGGCCACTGTTCTGCAGCGTGAGCTCCTGGCGAACGTCGTTCGTCTCGGAGAACCACCTCCCCCACCACCGGAGCGCACCGATGACGCGAACCGCCGTCCTCATCCTCTCATGTGCAATCGCAGCCTGTCAGCGGGGCGAGACCGTTCCCGCGTCGGCTGCAACGTCCGACATGCGAGGCCGCGACTCCACCGCCACCGCTGAATCGGCTGTGCGCGACAGCGCTGCAATTCCATCCAGGAGTGTCGGGCTTGCGCTCGACGGGGAAGGGCTGCGTGTCGTGCTGGCGTCAACCGGCTCCACCCGCCTGCTCGCCTTCGGGATGGAGTCAGATGCTGTGATCAATGCCGTGACCGCAGCACTCGGCCCTCCGGCCTCCCGCGGTACAAACGCCGATTGCGGCGCGGGGCCTACGGACTTCGTCGTCTTCGCGGATGGGCTGTCGATTGGCATCCAGCACGACCGCTTCGTCGGCTGGTCGGTTCGGGCGAGCAAGACCGGAGGCACGCACACGACCATCAGCGGCCTCGGAGTTGGCTCCACGCGCGCGGCGCTCGATGCGGACTACGCTGCCACGGTGTCGAGGACGACACTCGGTGAGGAGTTCGAGGCGGGCGGAATCGCCGGGGTGCTGGACGGCGAGTCGTCGTCGGCGCGCATCACGTACATGTGGGCGGGCGCGAGCTGCGTGGCTCGCTAAGCGTGGCGGGCGCGGGTTCGCGAGCTTCGGTACGACGGAAGCCGAGCCTCGCGGCAGCGGAAATGTTGGGCGGAATCCGTCGCGTCAGCGCTATCCGCTCAGCGTGCGCTGATCCGGCACGAGCGACTTGTGCATGGCCATCGCCGCGACGGCGCCCGCTGCCGCTGCCCTGACTGCGAGCTGCGGGCCCGGCGTGATGTCGCCTGCCGCGTAGACGCCGTCCACCGATGTCGCAAAATGTTCGCTGACCACGATATGGTCGCCTCGATCGCGCTCGCATCCGAGTTGGACGCCAAGATCGTCGGCGGGGAGCTGCGCGATCGTGAAGAACAGCTTGTCGACATCCAGCGCCTCACCGTTTGCGAGATGCAGGCAACTGATCGCCTCCCCGACGTGGCCGATCCGGGTGACCGCATCGGTGCGCACGACGATGCCGTTCGCCGCAACCTTCTGCCGCAACTCCTCGTCGTCCATGTCGGCGTCCTGGCCATTGGTCACAATCGTGAGCTGTGACGTCCACGTCGTCAGGGCGAGCGCCATCGCGACGGCCCGTCGCCCGGACCCGATGACGACCACTCGCTTGTCACGCGCTTCGTAGCCGTCGCAGTCAGGGCAGACGTGCGCATTCGCGCCGTAGACGCGCGACAGTTCCGGGATGTCCGGCCACACGTCCAGCACGCCGATCGCCAGCAACACACGTCGCGCGTGCACCACGTCGCCCTGATCCGTCTCGAAGGCAAACAACGGCGCTTGATCAGGCACGCTTGCAGCTGAAGCATGCGTCTTCCGTTCGAGGCCCGTCACGACGGCATCGATGAGCGTCACGCCGTATGACCGGAGTTCCTCGCGCCCTCTCCCGCGCAGCTCCGCCGGACGCACGCCTGGCAGGCCGAGAAAGCCGTTGACCCCTCGAGCATCCCAGTTGCGAGGGTCACCGCTGTCGATCACGACCACGCTCCGGCCATAACGAGCACCCCAGAGTGCTGCGCTGAGTCCGGCGGGGCCGCCACCGACGATGCCGATATCGAAGATGCGCACAGGTAAGTCGTGGCTGGAGTGGGTGATGCGCTACGTTCCCTTATCCCATCACAAGCGAGTTCCGATGCGCGAGAGCAACAGCAACTACAAGCACGACGGCAGCGACAAGAAGCTCGACCATGCCGCCGACGAGGAGAAGGCGGCCGAGAAGGCCGCCGGTGAGAAGCATGGTGCAGGTCCGACGCACGACCCGGGCAAGATCGCCCGTCATGACGACGCCGGAAAGGACCGTCTGTTCGAGAAGCGCGAGCAGCATGACGACGCGGAGAAAGAGAGCGAACGATCGCGTCTGGCGAAGGACGTTGCGCGTCACGATCATCCGGCCGACGACGAGCCCGCCGGCGTCTGATCCCCTGCGGTCGCGCCTGTTCAGCGCTGCAGCTGCGCGAGGAATGCCCGGATGCGAGCCGCGTTCGTACCCACGTCGCTTCCGCCCACGCGTGACACGGAGCGCACGTCAACCCGGCTGCCGTTCTCGACATCGCGCACGCGCACGACGACGTCGTCCTTGAAGCCGAACCATCGAGTCGTCGCGGTTGCCTCGATTCGTCCATCGCTGGAGTCCACGGCCACCACTTCCCAGCCCATCGCGCGCGCTGCAGTGAGTGCACGAGTGAATGCGGCGCCCGCCGGCTCAGCGATGGTGACAGGCCCTAGGTCGGGATAGCCAACCCGCTGCAGCGCTGCGATGCTGTCGCCGCCGTATACCGCGCTGTTTCTCGCATTCGCGCGCAGCGGCAGGATGGCGACGAACGGTGGCGGGTCCTGCGTATCGGTGGTCACGTCGTGGATCGGCGGGACTGAGCTCGCAACCTGTTTCCAGCGCCACGGCCAGTAGGCAGTCCCCGCTGCAATGACGAAGGCGACGCCGAAGAGGAGCGTCGCTCGGCCTATGGGTCGTGTCACGGCCGCGCCAATCAGCGCCAGCAGTGCCGCAGCGATGCCGAGGTAGGCTGCCCACTTGATCATCGCGAAGGCCATCTGAAGCGACCAGAGTTCCTGCCGATAGCCGATGCCGGACACGAACAGCAACAGCAGCGCACAGGCAGCGACGGCCAGCGCGATGATTGGGGGGCGGGAGGATGTCATGCGATCGGGAGAGTGAGGCGTGGCGATACGCGCGGACTAGAGATCCCGCCGGCGATGTATGAGGAAGGCCGTGAGGACAAAGAGGACGATATACGCGATCCCCGCCGTGAGGTACCAGTGCGTCGCGATCTCCAACAATTGCCCCTGCTTCAGTGGCACAACGCCGTATCGCACGGGCTCCCACAGCGCCTTGAAGACGGCGTTCGGGGCGAAGCGGGCCATGGCGCCGGCGATCGGACTGATCGCGCCAGCCACCTGGCCAAGGATCTGTTCGATCAGGAAGAAGAGGAAGAATGCGCCGATCGCTGACCCCGACGAACGGATGGTGATGGCGAGGAGGAAGGCGAACGAGGCCCAGCCGAGCAGTCCGATGATGGCTCCACCCATCAGCGCGACGTCCACGGGGCGTAGCAGGGAGCCGTTGGTCGCCAGCACCCCCATGGCGATCGTGCCGGCGAAGGCGAAGCCGCCTCCGACGAGCAGCATGGCGAGAAAGAAGAAGAGCCCGACTCCGGGAAGGAGCATCAGCTTGGCGCCGAAGAACTCCTCCTTCGACAGGCCGTCGATGACGTTCTGTCGCGACGTTCGCCAGGTGAACTCGCTGCTGACGAGAAGGATCAGTACGATCGGGGCAAAGAACGCGGCTAGCACCCCGGGTCCTCCCACCACGTCACCCCAGGCGAAGGGAAGGGTGAAGGCCCGCTCCGGCTTGCGGAGCCCCTGCGAGAACATCGAGCCGAAGATGAGCGACATGAGGCCTGCAAAGACGAGCGACGCGACCCAGAAGGCGGCGCGACGCCGCGTCTTGAGGACCTCGTTGCGAAGGAGAATCCCGGTTCTCATGCGACACCAAACTCGGCAGAGGTGACCTCGTGCAACGCGGACGTCAGGTCATCGCGCGTGAGATCGATGAACGCTTCTTCAAGGGAGAGGCGCTGCGGGGCAAGGTAGGATACGAAGACTCCCTGACCAGCAAGCCATCGGTTGAGCGAGGCGGGATCATCGTCGTGCAACTGCACCAGCACGGATGCATCGCGCATGGTGACGCTGGCGGCCTGCGGGTATTCTCGGGCGGCCGCGCGCAACTGCTCGAGTTCGGCGCCGCGCAGTTCAACGACGGTCGCCGTCTTGAGCAGGTCGCGCACGCTCGCCTGCCGAACGATGGTCCCCTTTCGAAGGATGGCGACGTGGGAGCAGGTGCGCTCGACTTCGTGCAGCAGGTGCGAAGAGAGGAAGACGGTCTTCCCGCGTGCTCCGAGCCCGACGATCAACTCGCGAATCTCGCGCATTCCCTCGGGATCGAGCCCGTTCGCCGGCTCGTCGAGGATGACAAGCTGCGGATCACCCAGCAGCGTGGCGGCGATGGCGAGGCGCTGCTTCATGCCGAGGGAATACCCCTGGAACTTGTCCTTCCGGCGTGACAACAAGCCGACCTGCTCCATCGTCGCTTCGATCGTCTTGCGCCCGACCCCCTTGAGGTTGGCGACGATGCGCAGGTTGTCCCAGCCGCTCAGGTATGGATAGAAGTTGGGCGTCTCGAGCGTGGCCCCGACCTTCTGGCGGGCGGCGTGCAGTCCGTCGCGCCCGGTCAGTCCCAGGAGGCGTACCTCACCGGCGGTGGGGGTGATGATGCCCAGGAGCATCCCGATGGTGGTCGTCTTGCCGCAGCCGTTCGGGCCAAGGAAGCCAAAGACCTGCCCTTGCTCGACGGTGAACGTGATGTGGTCGACAGCGAGGATGTTTCCATAACGCTTGGTGAGTCCCCGTGTCTCTATGACGTGCATGATGCCGTGGTTGGGGTGGGCGGACGGGGGGCAGGACGGATTGCCGGGGGGAATAGTTTCGGTCGGGTGCGGTACCCACGCCGCGGCGTCGGCAATCGGTCGTTGGAACTGCCGGATGACTGATGCTGGGAGGCGGGAACGCCTGCCCCCGCGCGAGTGTTCGTAAGGGAGGTCGGCCATCGATCCATCGCGCACGTACGCGCCGCCCTCTGCCTCGCCTCCCAAGACATCTCAATGATTCCAGCTCGTGCATGGGCCGCTACCTCGGCCTCCGCTCCGCTTTCCCCATGGTCGTTCGAGCGCCGCGACGTCGGCGCCAACGACGTGCGCATTGACATTCGCTACTGCGGCGTCTGTCACTCCGACCTTCACTTCGCGCGCAGTGAATGGGGCGAGGCGCCGTATCCGGCGGTTCCTGGGCACGAGATCGTCGGCCATGTTGCGGCTGTCGGCTCGTCGGTCTCGGATCTCAAGGTTGGGGATGTCGTCGGCGTGGGCTGCCTGGTCGACTCCTGCCGCACCTGCCCGTCGTGCGCCGCTGACATGGAGAACTACTGCGACAACGGCAACACCGGAACGTATGGCGGGGTCGAGAAGGAGACCGGTCGCCCGACGTACGGCGGCTACTCAAACACGATCGTTGTCGACCGACACTTCGTGTTGCACATCCCCCAGGGAGCCGACCTGGCCGCCACGGCGCCGCTGCTCTGCGCCGGGATCACGACCTACTCACCGCTCCGCCACTGGAACTGCGCCCCCGGGATGCGGGTCGGCGTGGTCGGACTCGGCGGGCTGGGGCACATGGCGGTGAAGCTGGCGAAGGCGATGGGCGCCGAGGTGACGCTGTTCACCACGTCTCCCGGCAAGACGGCCGACGCCGCGCGTCTCGGCGCCTCACGCTCGGTGATTTCCAAGGACGAAGCTGCGATGCGCGCGGCGGCCAACTCGCTCGACCTGCTGATCGATACGGTCGCCGCGCCGCACAACCTCGATCCCTACCTCAACACGCTCTATCGCGACGGCACCCTCGTCACCCTCGGCGCCCCCGCCGAGCCGCACCCGCAGCACCAGCCGTTCTCGCTGATCTTCCGCCGGCGCGCGATCGCTGGATCGCTGATTGGAGGGATCGCCGAGACGCAGGAGATGCTGGACTTCTGCGCCGCGTACAAGATCGGGTCGGACGTGGAGGTCGTGAAGATGGCAGATATCGACACTGCCTGGGAGCGAATGCTGCGCGGCGACGTGAAGTACCGGTTCGTGATTGATATGTCGACCATCTGATTCTCCCGTCGTGTTTGCTGCCTGTCCTCCTCTCGACGTCGCGCACCGGGACCAGACTCATGGTCGCGAATTCCGCGTCACCCATGGGGAGGAGGCACGTGCGCCTCTCCGGCGCCATGTGCCGTGCGCAGGTCGCCCCTAGCTTGTTCGGTGAAACAGTCCACGAGACTCACACCAAGCGAGGTCACATGTCCACCGACAAGGGCACGCACAAGAGCACCGACAAGGGCACGGACAAGGGCGCGGACAAGGGCGCGGACAAGGGCGCGGACAAGGGCACGGACAAGGAGAAGGCGAAGGGCAAGGGCAAGAAGCCGGACGGCGCATTTCAGGGAAATGGTGAGCCGGACGACGTCGACGGCGCCGCGGAGCGCGGACAGTTTGCCGGTGGCAATCTCGGCATTCACGACGACAAGAGTCAGGGGCGCGCCGCCGACCACGGGCAGCGTGGCAGTCAGGGGGGTAACAAGCGGGGCGGGGGCAAGGGCTGACGCGGGGGCAGGCTCGACTTCCGTGCCTCGCCTTCTTTAGCAAACGGCTGCATGCAGGCGCCCTTTGCGTCGAGGAGTTCGGTGGGCAACGACAGGAGTTGGGTGTCGCCGTCGCGGGCGTGTTACACGACGATCGTGATGAGCATGCACTGCATGGATTCTTCCTGGAGCGTTTCCTCAGTGACGTGCATGTCGTGATGGCCCAGCCGCAATTCAGGAAGTGCCGCCAGCGTCTTCGGCTCTATCCGTATCTCGCTGGTCAGCGCAACTGCACGCGCTCGATGGCCAGTGTTCCTTCGACCCATTCGGCGCCGCTCATCCCGTGGGCCAGGGTGACGCTGATGTCCCCCGTCCGCTGCACCAGACAGTACGTGCCGAACTCGCCGAGCGGCATGCGGCGCACGTGGATGCCATCGCCGGGGGTGCACCCGATCGACCCGACGACGGTGATGGTCGGGGGGGCCTCGCCAGCGCGGCGTGGTAGGTACTTGAGCCAGAACGTCCCGTGCGGTACGGCCCAGTGGACTGTGTCGCCATGCGCCAGGCGCACCGCGCGTGCGACGTATCGCTGGTCGTCGCGCAGCTGCTCAAAGGTCCGTACCCGCTGGTGCACGACGACCATCATCTGCGCCTCCTGCTCGCCGATTTCGACGACCACGAAGGTCTGGCCGACCGCCTTGGCGCGGATGTTCGCCCCCTCGAGTGCGGCCACATCCGTGTCGAAGATGCGCACGGCGCCGCGAAGCTCCATCACGGGGCGCCCGTCGTTCCCGATGGCCTCGAAGGGGAGGTGACGCGTCGTGGTGTCGCCTTCGATGAAGTCGATCCAGGTGGTGGCGCGAATCTCTTGCACCGGACGGCAGCGTACGTCGACGATGGTCGAGATCGACCCGAGTGAGGCACGCACGGTGGCGTTAGCGCGCTCGCGACAGGTGAGGATGCCCAACGGCGAAATCGTGAGCGGGGAGCCGGAGGCCCACGCGAAGCGCACACTGTCGGACGGGAGCGCATGCCCGGCTTTGTCGCGCACGCGCATTTGCAGCTGCACCGGACGCAGGTTGTTTACCACGAAGCCATTTCCGGCCTGGTGAAGTCCGGCATCGAGCGTGGCGGGTGCACCATCGCGCGTGAGAATGGCCACGACGACGACGGCCAACGGAAGCATGACGATCGTGAGCAGCGCACCGACGCGCAGGTACGCGCGCGGTCCCCCATGCCGCAGGGCGCAGAGGAGAAGGTGCGGCATCGAGCGCACCAACTCCCACGCGCGCCACGCAGCGGCGGACGGTGCGCCGTCATGCGCCAGGCGCACGGCGTACTCCTCGGCGAAGTCGCCGAAGACGCCATCGATGAAGTCGGGATCTGCGCCAAGCGCGACCAAGAGACGCTCGGACGCGGTAGGAGCGGGACCGCCGGCACGCCTTGGCGCGACGCGGAGCGCACGCGCCTGGGGAGTCTCTGTCATGCGAGCCTCGGATTGGAGAGGGAGCCGACACCGGCCCACAGCGCCGCCGCGTTGCGCTCGGCCTCTCGGAGCGCGCGTGCGCCGGCACCGGTGACGGAGAAGTGGCGCCGCGAACGCCCCCCGCGCACCGGGAGTGGCTCGCTCGCGTGCGAGCGCAGCAGCCCCTTGTCTTCGAGACGCTGCAACGTGGTGTAGACGGCGCCGACGGAATAGTCGCGTCCCGTACGGTCGGCGAGGTCGGCGCGCACGGCGAGTCCGTATGCCTCGTCATCGAGGCGTGCGACGGCGAGCAGGGCGGCGAGTTCGAGCTTTCCGAGGGTGGGTGCAGGCATAAGTACTATTCTGTAGAACAAATGCGAAGTTCGCAAGAGCGGGCTGTCTCGAGCGGCAGGGCGGGGGCGCTCGTCCCGCGCCGTCGAAGAATCACCCGCCGCTGCCCGTAATCCCTGTGCCGCTCTGGTCGTCACGCAGCCACGACGCGGAAAGGGCGCGCTTGAGCGGCCACAGCTGGTCGAGCCTGTCGTCGGCGGGCAGCATGCCGTGCTTCCAGCGCCTCCAGGATGCAGCGCCTCCGCCTTCCGTGCGATACCTTCCTTCGTTGCGTTCATCGGTACCGCGCACGGACGGGGACCAAATCTCACATCACCCTTGGAGCGCTGTACCCATGCGATCGACCAGTACTTTCCCAGTGGTTTGCGTAGGCGGTTCCGCTGGTGGTCTCGATGCCTATGTTCGGTTGCTTCGCCACTTGCCTCCCGATCTGGGTGTGGCAGTTGTCTTCGTCAACCACCTCAGAACTGTCGCCACGTCGCTCCACGAGATTCTACCGCAGCACACCGCCATGCCGGTATCGCTCATTACGGAGCGACTGCTCATCCAGCCCAATCATGTGTTCATCATTCCCGCGCAGCGTGACCTGCACGTTCTCGATGGCGAATTTCGATTGGAGCCGATCTCGAAGCCACGGGGTTGGCCCGACGTCATCACCGTGTTTCTCCGCTCCCTGACTGAGCATTGGGAGGGCAAGCTCGTCGCAGTCATTGTTTCGGGCTTTGATGGCGACGGCGCAGCTGCCCTGTGCGGCATACGAGAGGTCGGCGGTGTAACCATTGCCCAGAAACTCGACACGGCCGCGCAGCCCGACATGCCCGAGAGTGCCATCGCAAGCGGTTGTATTGATTTCGTCCTTTCGCCTGAGGACATTGCGCTCGAGCTCGCCCGAATCGCCCGTGGTGAGGAATAGGGTGTCACCACTCCGCCTGCTACGATTCGCTGCCCGGCACGTGCGGCCTAGCGCGTAGTTGCAGCGGACGCGCGTCGCCTGCCGGCGAGCACGATGTCGTGCGGCCGCGGGAGCGACGTCTGGCGTGGCTCCGCATCTCAGCTGCCTAACGCTGACGTCTACTCCGCATGCCGTGATCCTGCAGCTGCCGCGTGAAGGCTGTGGCGCCAACAACGAACTCGGCGCCTTCCCCGTTAGTGGATTGTGCATATCCGTCGCGCGCCCTGTGCGTCCTGTCCCGCGCCATCCAATTCCTCACATGCAGACTGCCGCCGTCGCACTCCGGCGATTCCCTTCGCGTACGCTGTTCGCCGTCGTGCCAGCGGCCGGGACGCATTCCCGACTTGGGCGGCGACGCGTCGTCGTGAGTGGCCGGCTGGGCGCATCGTCGGCGCGACGCTGCCCACGAGCAGTGTGGCCTTCCCCAGCCGAGTCGCACGCGACGCCTGACGATGCCGGTGCGAGCACGCTATGTCTGTGACCGTGCTTCGAGGCGCCTCACCTGCCGCGTCCCCGCGACGAACACATCGGTTTCGACGGGTTGCATTCTATGTCCATTTGTGGCTGGGCGTGCTCTCCACCGTCGCCCTCATCGCAATTTCCATTACTGGTATCGCGCTGAATCACAAGCGTGGACTTGGGCTCATGCCCGAAGTGAAACACGAACCCACCGCCGCTTTCTCCGAAGCGATTCCATTGGAGCGGCTCGCGTACGCGGCGCTCCTTGCCGCTCCTGAATCGGCACGCGGCGGGTGGAAAGAGGGTGAAGTGGTCGACGTGGGTGTGATCGATCGCATGGACGTGCGCCCGCGCAATGGTTACGTGAAAGTGCGCCTGCGCGACAACGCCTCCATGGAAGTCACTGTCGACATCGCGACGGGCAACGTGCTGCATGTTGGACGACGGGGTGATGTATTCCTGGAGAAGCTCCATTCCGGCGAGGCTTTCGGTGGGACGAACTTTGTCATTCTGTCCGACATCGCTGCCGTCGCACTGGTGTTGACGTTGATCACCGGATACTGGTTGTGGCTCGTACCCAAGCTGTCGCGCGGCCCGGCTCGCGCTGGAGCGGAGGGCGTATGAGCATGAGCATCACTGCGTTCCTGACGGGACTGTATCTCGTTCCGCTCGTATTGCTCGCGTGGGGCCATCGGATTCGCAGGACGACACCGCGTGGACAGCGCGCGTTCTGGGGTGCGATCATCGGGCATTGTGTCGCTGGCCTTCTCGCGCTGTCGTTCGGCATTCTGACGCCGGAACTATGGCCGGACACGGACGCTGTTCGCGGCTTCTTTGGCCTCTGGGCCATGCTGCTCTTCCCGATGCTCGGCGCACTCGCTGGTCTACTTTTTACACCTACCGATCGGTAAGAGGTTGCACGTATGACTCGCTTCACCAGCTTGATGCCTTGGCGTCCTGTTCGAGATCGCGGACGATCGGCGATGTTCGCGGCAGCGGCGATGTTCGCGCTACCCCTCGCGTCATCGGACGTCCGGTCCGACGCCGAATCCCATCAACGCCCGTTGGCGCAGCACCGACTCTTCGGCGTCATCGGTCATTGGACTGAGCGAACGATGGGCGCCCCCTCGATCGTAGTCGACGGTGAGCAGTGGAGCGGCAGCACGGCTTCCGCCGATCTTCGAGCCGTCAGTCAGCAACTGTTTGGTGGTGCCGACAGCACGATGATCGCGGACTGGACATCGCCGTCGGCGTTTCCTGTGGCGATCGCCACGAACGTGCGCGACTTCGGCTCGGGCACCGTGCGCGTGCGTTTCAACATGCTCGGCGGACAATCTGACCAGAACGCCGGCGTGCTATTCGGCTTGCAGTCCACGGGGACCTACTACTACATCCGCTACAACACAAAGGATGGAGACGTCGCCCTCTGGCAGTTCGCAGATGGCGAACGCCGTGTCGTCACGCATGGCGCCCTCAGGAAACAGCTGCCGCAAAACGCATGGCACGAGTTGGTCGTGACCGTGCGCGACCGTGAGGTCCGCGGCATGATTGCTGGCGACACGACGTTGTCCGTGACCCACACGCTCGACTCCGCGCCACGCGGACGAGTCGGCGTATGGGTAAAGCGTGATGCCATCACGGCCTTTCAAGGATTCAGTGCGGTAGCGGCCGCGCCGACCGCGTTGCCCTCTACGTTACGACGCCAAGCTGTCGTGCATGGCGACGGGGTCCTTGGCTGGCGCCACTGACGCGCCCCTCAGAGGTTGTAGAACACCATCGTATCAACAAGATCGGTCAGGGTCTTGGCCAGACGAGGGTGCGAGCCTTCGACCGCAGTGATCGTCTGCGCGAGGCGTTCCTTGATGGTGGCCGGCTGCGCGTAGTCACCGGTTTGCGCCGACGGCTCGATGATCGGTCGAATATCGATGGCCAGTTGCTGCAGGAGGCCGCGCGTCTCCGGGTCGACCGCTTCGATGCCGTCGAGTTCCTGATGAAGGGCGGTGAGCCGCGTGCGGAGTTCTTCGTTGCTCATGACATCCTCATGGGGCCCACCGGAACCTCGTGGCGGCGAATCGAGTCGAGCGCGTCCGGGCGACGCGGATGGTTCAATTTATGGCAGTACCCTCCTCGCTGACACTACCCAGCGCCCTGCGCGGATCGCTTGACCGTGACCGACCTTCCTGAGCCTTGCAGAAGGTCGGTCGCCCTACCGCGCCAGCGGATCCGGACGCAACTGGAACCGGATCACCTTGCTCGTATTGCCCGTGCCGCCTTCCATGTGGAACGGCGCACGCGTGCTGATCGTGGTCCACACGCCGCGTCCTTTCCAGCCCGCGTTAGGGTCGTCGATACGGCCGTCCATCCATTTCGTGAAGAAGCCGAGCGGATAGGGGACGCGCAGCACGACCCAGGCGTTGTCGTGCCAGACGAGGAGTCCCTCAGAGGCGTTCCCCGTCTCGATCGGGACGTTCTCTCCGAGTCCGAGCGCGCCCCACCAGTCGACCCACGTGTAATAGCTCGCCTCGGCGCTGCCGGGGGTGTCGACGCCGCCGAGCTGCGGAAGCGGCTCCGGGTGGAACGTCCATCCTTCCGGGCAATGCTGGCCGGTCGCCTTTGGTCCGTTGAGCGGTGCCGTGCACTTCGATCGATCGAAGGAGCCGAGGTGTCCGCTCGCGAGCGCGACCCAGGCGACGCCGTTCCGGTCCACGTCCATGCCGCGCGGCGAGAAGCCTTCGACGGGCTCGCCGGTTGGAAGGAGCGGCAGCTCGTAATACTCGACGAGCGCGGTTTCCTCGGGGCGCCCGCCGGGGACGAGTCGAACGACGGCACCCGGAAAGCCTAACGACGACCCCCAGACGGATCCGTCGGGTGCGGGCGAGACGGCGTAGAAGCCGGCAAGGATTCGCTTGTCCCTGGCGGGATCGACCGGCTGATCGGGCTCCACGTAGGCATCGCGGACGCCGTTGCCATTCGTGTCGAGGATGAGCGGCGTCCATCCCTGCGAGGCCTGCTCGTCGCCCGTGTCGAGGTACTGCCTGGTATTCAGCCAGCCGACGACCTGCCCGCCGCCGCTCGTCCAGAGCGTGTTGTCGTCGTCCATCGCGAACATCAGGTGGTGCGTGCCGAAGCAGGTGTCGATCGTTTGGTACTTCTTCGAGCTCGGATCGTACATGGCGAGTTGGCGCCCGGAGCCGTTCAGCGGGAAGCGTCGAGCCGACGGATGGGCCGATCCCTCGCGGCAGAAGGCGGGGTTCTCGCGGTCGCGCACGCGCGCTGTGAGCCAGAGCCTGCCGTCCTGGTCGAGCATCGGATTGTGCACGTTCGTCTTGCTGTGCCAAGGCGCGTTGTCGCCGAAGTACTGGGACGGCGCGCCCATTTCCGGGCCTTGGGCAGGGCCGATTGTCGTGTCGCGCGGCGCGAGCGGGATGCGCGATGCGGTGTTTGTGCGCGGGTCGAGGACCGGCGTGTAGTCGGCGCTCAGCTCGAGCGCGCCGTATACGGGTCCATTGGCGTTGACCGATGGGTGGCGCCGATCGGTGGACACGACGTCGTGCAAGTAGGCGGTAGAGTCGGCCCAGTCCCAGATCGTGATGACGACGTTGCGCTCGATCCCCGTCGGGCGCGGCGGCGCCGGCGGCACGTCTCCCGACTCGATGCGATCGGTCCAGTCGGCGAACATGGTCAGCGCACGCCCCGCTCCCATCTGCGAGATCGCGCCTGTCATCTGGTTTCCGGCCTGCCCCGAGAGCAGGCGTCGCTGCCAGGCGGCGACGGACGAGGGGAACTCGCCGAGTGCGGGGGCGATGTCGCGCGTGCCCAGCGTCCCGAGCTGGTGGCACGCGGTGCAGCCGCCGGACTTGACCCGACGGATCCAGTCGGCCTGCGTTTTTACGTCCGGTGAGATGCCGTTGCCCGTCGCGCCCGTACCTGGGAACTCGCTGTGACCGGGGACATTGATCAGCGAGAGCCAGTAGCCCGCGGGGTAGTAGTACGCCGCGGCGCGCGCGTCGGGGGCAGGGACGGCCGTGAGGTCGAGCCGGTCGCCGGGCTTCGCTCCCTTCTTAGGGGAATCGACCAGTCCGTATCCGCGGACCCAGAGCTGATAGTTCGCAGCCGGGAGGTCCGGCATCAGGTAGCGTCCCGAGTCGTCGGTCACGACGATGCGCGCAAACGGCGTCGGCAGTTCCTTCGTCTCGGCGATGACCCACACGCCGGCCTCGCCTCCCGATGGACCGCGGACGCGGCCGGAGATGTCGGCACCGTTGGCGGCGCGGTCGCGGCCGGAGCAGCCGGCCATCGTCGCGAGCAGAAGTGCCGCCGTCGGAATGAGGAGAGGGCGGCGCGGCCGGGTGCGGCTCGGGTCGTTGCGTGTCATGTTGGCTCGCGGTCGTGTTGAGCGATCGAGCGATTCCCGAGTACCTGGCGAAGGCACGCGCCGCCCGGGATGCCCGCGAGGACGCATTGCCAACTCTTCCCGATCTCCAAGAGGGACGACGTGCGATCGCGGTTGAGACATTATACCGCTCGATCGCGGACGGCGCGACAGCGGGCGGCAGCGCGTCTGCTATCGGCGCGGTCCTACGAGATGTGGGGGGCCCAAACGGGGACCCTGTCGCCTTGCAACGGACAAACAACGGCCAGCCTGCTTGGTCGCGGGTCGGGGTCGTCGGCCCTGGCTTCCCGGCGGTCGCCCCACCACAGCCACGAACCGGCGCTCCCCGCCCGGTAGGTGTTGGCAGCGGACGCTGCGCTGGCGGTAGCGGATGGAAAAGGTGCGACCGATGAACCTCCCGCGCGATGCCGTCTCGCGGCGTTCGCGCTTCCGCAATCGCTCTAAAGTATTAGCGTACGTGTGTGCGTGGGCTGCTGCTGCTGTATCGTCGCATTGCGAGCGCCCCCTGCTGCGTCTAGCTTGCGCCGCACGATCCTGGCGTGTCGCGTTCGTGCACACGGCCTCCGCCGTACATCGACCGGGGTCGAGTCGCGCGTCGACGCGGGTGATTGTTCTGACTGTATCGCTGTTTCTCGTGCCGACCGCCGGCGTGGTGCCCCGCCTGGTGACCATGCGGATCGACCTGACGGCACGCGGCGAACCGGTGTCAGGCGTCGAGCGTCATCGGAGCGTGCACGCTGAGGCCGGCGAGGGTGTCGTCGGGTCTCGTTAGGGACGTGCAAGGAGATTCCGTGAGCGCCGGCGCGCCCGTCGTCGCCTGGCATACGCAGGAAGTGGGCGCCGTCTCGGAGCAGTTGCAGGTGTCCGTCGAGCGTGGGCTCGATTCTGCCGACGCCGCCGCGCGACTCGCCACCGACGGTCCGAATGTCCTCGCCGAGGCGAAGCCGCGCTCGCTCGCGGCGCTCATCGGCCACCAGTTCAAGAGCCTCGTCGTCGCGCTCCTGGTGCTGGCGGGCGGTGTGGCGCTGCTCATGGGTGACGAGATCGAGGCCGTCGCGATCCTGGTCGTGATCGTGCTGAATGCCGTGATCGGCTTCGTCACCGAGTGGAAGGCCTCCGACGCCATCAACGCGTTGCGGCGTCAGTTCACCCCGGTCGCCCTCGTCCGCCGCGATGGACGGGAGCACCAGGTGCCGGCGTCCACGCTGGTCGTCGGCGACGTGGTGCTGCTGGCGGCCGGGGACAGGATTGCGGCTGACGGTCGTATCGTCGAAGTCGCCCGGTTGCGGGTGGATGAGTCGGCGCTCACGGGCGAATCGAGCGCCGCCACCAAGTCCATCGAGCCGGTGGCCGACGCGGACGCGCCGCTGGGCGATCGTCGCGACATGGTCTACATGGGGACTGCGATCACCGAGGGGCGCGGGGTCTCGGTGGTCACCGCGACCGGTGCGCGCACGGAGGTCGGGCGGATCGGGAGCCTGATCGACGAGGTGGTCGACACGGGGACGCCGCTGGAGTCGAAGCTGGCACAGCTGAGTCGCGCACTTCTGGTGGTGGTGCTCGTGTTGTGCGTCGTGATTGTGGTGATGGGGTTGTGGCGGGGGAACGCCCTGCTTCCCATGATCGAGGTGGGCACCTCGCTGGCCATCGCGGCCGTGCCAGAGGGGCTGCTGGCGGTCACGACGATGACGCTGGCGATCGGCATGCAACGGATGGCGCGGATGAACGCCTTGGTGCGGCGGCTGCCGGCCGTGGAATCGTTAGGCGGCACGACGGTGATCTGCACGGACAAGACGGGGACACTGACGCGGAACGAGATGACGGTGCAGTCGCTCGTGGTGGCGTCACGCCGCGTGGACGTCACGGGCGTGGGATACGCCGCCGTCGGCGGCTTCGAGGTCGATGGGGCGCCGCTCGACGTCGCCGCGTCGGACGCGGCGGGGGAGTCGCTGCGGCTGGCACTGCGCATCGGCGCGCTCTGCAACGACGCATCGCTGGGTGGCGGGGCGGCGGGGCTGACGGTGCTGGGCGATCCCACGGAGGGGGCACTCATCGTCGCCGCAGCCAAAGCGGGACTGGATCACGCCACGCTCAAGCGCGACTATCCGCGCCTCACGGAAGTGCCGTTCGATAGCGTGGTGAAGCGGATGGTCACCGTGCATCGCACCCCGGGCGGGCAGGTCGTGGCCTATGTGAAGGGATCTCCCGCGGCGCTGCTGCACGCCAGCACCACGATTGTCACCCCCGAGGGGACGGTGGAGCTGACGCCGGCGCGGAACCGTGCGGTCCGCGACACGAACGAGGTGCTGGCCGGCGAAGCGCTGCGCGTGCTGGGGCTGGCGTATCGCGAGCTGGCGCCGGGCTACACGCAGGACGACCTCACCTCGTCGCTCACCTTCCTGGGATGCGTCGCGATGATCGACCCCCTGCGCGCGGAGGCGAAGGCGACGATTGCCACCTGCCGCGCCGCAGGGATCCGCACCGTCATGATCACCGGCGACCAGCAGGTCACGGCCGCCGAGATCGCGCGCCAGCTCGGGATCGACGTCGATCTCGAAGGGCGTCCGCTGCGGACGGTGCATGCGCGCGAGCTGGCAGGACTCGACGAGGAGGGATGGAATGCCGCCGTCACGGGGGCGGCGGTCTTTGCGCGCGTCTCGCCGGAACATAAGCTGCGCATCGTTGGCGCCCTCCAGCGACAAGGGGCTATTGTCGCGATGACGGGGGACGGTGTGAACGACGCGCCCGCCCTGCGCCAGGCCGACATCGGCATCGCCATGGGGATTCGGGGGACGGAGGTCGCGAAGGAAGCGGCCGACATGATCATCACGGACGACAACTTCGCGACGATCGTGCGCGCGGTCGAGCAGGGGCGCATCATCGTTCAGAACATCCTGCGGTTCATTCACTACCTCTTCTCGTGCAACTTCTCCGAGATCCTCGTGGTCTTCACCTCGATCATGCTCGGCTGGCCGCTTCCACTCTCGGTGCTGCAGATCCTCTGGCTCAACCTCGTCACCGACATCTTCCCGGCGATGGCACTCGCGCTCGAGCCCTCGGCCGCCGATGTGATGCAGCGCCCCCCGCGCGATCCCGCGGCACCGCTCATGACGCCGGGCTTCGGATGGTTGATCGTGTGGCAGGGGGCGCTCATGGCCGCGTGCACGCTACTCGCCTTTGGTGCGGGCCTTCGTGGGCACGGACACGAGGGGGAAGGACTGCGGCAGGCCGTCACCATCGCGTTCATGACGCTGGCGCTCGCCGAGGTGCTCCACGCCTTCAACGTCCGCTCGCGTACGCGATCGATCTTCTCGGCGGAGACGCTGACCAATGGATGGTTGTGGGGGGCGACGCTGCTCTGCGTGGCGCTCCAGTTGGCGGCGGTCGAGATCCCGGGGCTGCGGCGCGTCCTGGGGACCGCACCGCTCACGCTCGAAGACTGGGGGGTGATCGTCGCGGCGGCGGTCGCGCCGGTGGCGGTGGTAGAACTGGTGAAGTGGGGCCAGCGATGGCGCGCCGCGGTGCCGCCGGAAAGCGCCCCTCACATGAGGCGGGCGATCTAGCACGCGCTGCCGCACGCAACGAATTCGTGCGGCGCTCAGCGGGGGTGCGGGGGGTGGTGCCGGGGGGGTACCGATGTTGGTCCGTCGATGGGGCCGGCGGCATTCAACCTCCCGCTCGCAGGCCCCCCGTTGCAGCCGACGAACTACGGCACGATCCCTCGTGGCCCCGGCGTGATCACATGCTCGGTTCCCGCCAGCAGCGCATTGATCTTCCCCACGCGCAGGGTGATGATCTGGTCGAGCCGTCCCTGCGCCTCGTCGGTCTCGCCCTTGAGCTCCGTGGAGCGCAATTGCTCACCCGCCGTGACCGGCCACTGCGTGCGAGAGACGGAACCACTCACCGACTGCACTTCCTCGCGCAGGCGCGGATACTGGCGATAGCCGAGTCCCTGTAGCGGACGTGCGAGCACCGAGTCGCGGAAGTGGCGCAAGTCCTTGATGGTACTGTCCACTTGGGCGAGCACGGTTGGTGTGTTCGCGGTTCGCGGCGCATGGCCAAGCGTTGCTTGCAGGTTGGCCAGCTGTGTGAGGATGTCGTCGGTGTTGGCGACGACGCGCGTGACCCGCTGGGTGAGTCGCTCAAGGGTGACGGCTGCGTCGTGCTGGGCGGTCACCTGCGCTGGCGTCATTTCGATGCGGGGATCGTTGCGCACGCTCACGGGCTTGGTGTAGCGCTTCCCCCCGACCACAAGGGTGACCTGGTAGGTTCCGGGCAGGACGGCCGTCCCGGTTGGCCCGCGGAAGAAGCTCTCCTCGTCACCACCCGAGCTCTCGGCGTCACGCCCGTCCGCGGCACGTCGTCGTTCGCGCAGCGCCGCGAGTGACGTGTCCTCCTGCGCGCGCTGGGCCCCGCCGCCTCCCGAAGCGCCCCGGCCGCCGCTACCGCCGCCAGGTGCAGCAGCCGAGCGCAGGTCCCAGCTCATGCGCTGAACCCCCGCCTCGTCGCGCACGCGACCGTAGCGCCGCACCACCTCGCCGCGCGCATCGGCAATCTCGATGTTGACCTCGCCGGCGGGTTGGCTCTTGAGATAGTACGAGATGATGGCGCCGTTGGGGGGATTCTCGCCGGCCCACAGTTGGGCGCCGAGGTTCCCATCGCGATTCCACGACGTCCAATTGGTGGCCGGCCGGATGTCGAACAGCACGGCGTCGTCGGATTGCGCGGCGGCCAGCTGCTGCAGCGGCGTCAGGTCGTCGAGGATATAGAGGCCGCGCCCATGCGTCGCGGCGAGGAGGTCGTTGTCGCGCGGATGGACCTGAATGTCGCGGACCGGCGCTGCGGGCATCTTGCCGCGGATCGAGACCCAGTGCGCACCGCGATCCCAAGAGGCCCAGATCCCTGCTTCGGTGCCGGTGTACAGGACATTGCGATTGCGCGGATCCTCGCGCACCACGTGCGTCCACCATGCGCGATCGGGGAGGTCGCCGCGGATGCTCTTCCACGTCTTCCCGTAGTCGGTCGTCATGTAGAGGTACGGCGCGTAGTCGTCGTCCTGGTGGTGGTCGGCGGTGACGTATGCGGTGCCCGCATCGAAGTGCGACGCCTCGACGGTGGCGATCCAGGCGTTCGGCTTGAGTCCCGGCACGTTGGCGAAGACGTTGCTCCAGGACTTGCCGCCGTCGCGCGTCACGTGTACGAGGCCGTCGTCCGATCCGGTCCAGATGACATTGGCATCGACCGGAGACGGTGCGATGCTCAGCAGCGTGGTGTGGAACTCCGCCGCCGTGTTGTCGGTCACGATCTCGCCCCCCGACGACTGCTGCTTCTTCAGATCGTTGGTGGTGAGGTCGGGAGAGATCACGTCCCAGCTGAGCCCATAGTCGCGCGACTTGAACACCACGTTGCCGCCGAAGTAGACGGTCCCCGGGTCCTGCGGGGAGAGGACGATGGGGGCGTTCCAGTTGTAGCGATACTTGTGCCCGAGCATGGCGTCGCCGACCGAGCCGACGCGGTTGGGATACGGATAGATGTTCTTCCGGACGCCGCTCCGGGTGTCGGTGATGGTGATCATCCCTCCCTGCGCGTCGGCGAAGACGAGCCACGGCTTGTCGATGACGGGGACGCCGAAGAAGCCGTCGCCGCCGGCGATGTTGACCCAGTCCGCCTGACGAATGCCCTGGCCGGAGAGCGAGTTGTTCGGCGCGCACCAGGTGCCGTTGTCCTGCAGTCCGCCGCAGACGTGATACGGCTCCTGCATGTCGTAGTTGATGTGATAGAACTGCGTGAACGGGAAGGTGTTCACCACCTCGAAGTTCTCCCCGCCGTCGCGGCTCACCTGCCAGCCACCGTCGCTCCCGCTGAGGATGTAGCGCGGGTCGACCGGATCGATCCACATCGCCTGGTGATCGCCGTGGACGCCGCGGGCGATGGAGTGGAAGTTCTGGCCGCCGTCGTCCGAGAAGTACATCGAACCCGACAGGGTGAAGACGCGATTCGGGTTCTTCGGATCGACGCGGAGGTCGGCGTAGTAGAAGGGGCGGAAATTGATGTTGGGATCGCGATTCACCGTGCGCCACGACTTGCCCGCATCGTCGCTGCGCCACAGTTCGCCCTCATCGGTCGTCTCGCTGATGACGTAGACGATGTTCGGGTCGCTCGGTGCGACGGCGACGCCGATGCGGTCCATCGCCTTGCGCGGGAGCCCGCGATACGTGTCGGGGCCGGACAGTGCCTCCCAGGTGCCGCCGCCGTCGACCGACTTGTACACCCCCGTCTTGCCGCTCCCCGAGGCGAGGTACCAGGCCCACCGGCGATAGGTGTACATCCCGGCATAGACGATGTTGCTGTTGTCGGGGTTGGTCGAGAGGTCGGAGCAGGAGGTCTGCTGGTCGAGGTAGAGCACCCGCTTCCACGACGTGCCGCCATCGGTCGTCTTGTAGACGCCGCGCTCCTCGCTCGGCCCCCACTCGCGGCCGAGCACGCAGGCGTAGACGACCTCGGGATTCTTCGCGTCGATCACGATCCGCGCGATCTTGTCCGACTTCTCCAAGCCGATGCGCTTCCAGTGATCGCCGCCGTCGATCGACTTGTACATCCCATCGCCGACCGAGGCGTTGTTGCGCGGGTTCCCCTCGCCCGTCCCGACGTAGACTACGTTCCGGTCACTCGGCGCCACCGCGATCGCCCCGATCGAGATCGCGCCCTGGTCGTCGAAGATCGGGGTGAAGGTGGTGCCGCCGTTCGTGGTCTTGATGATGCCGCCATTGGCGCCGGCTACGTAGTAGGTCAACGGGTCACCGGGGACGCCGGTCACCACCGACACGCGCCCCGCATTGTTGATCGGGCCGACGGAGCGCCATTCGAGACGCGCGAGTTGATCGCCGAGGGGCTGCTGTGCGCCGGCGATGCTGCTGGCGGCCGCTGGGATGAGGGATGCGATGGCGACGCTGGTCGCCGTGAAGAGCAATCTCGAGCGCGAACGTGGCGTCATGTGGACGCGTCTCCGGTGACGGACGGGGATGAAAGCCGAACATTGCAGTGTACGCTGAAGGAACGTCTGGGCGCCAGCGCATCGCGTTGCCCGCCCATGGTGCGTACGCGAGTCTCGCGCCGAACGCGCCGCGTCCCCATGCTAGGGTGCACTCCGCCGCGCAGAAGGTGCGGCGCCCATCCCTGACCCCTGCCGATGCACGAATCTCTTCGGTTTCTTTGCCTGACGCGACTGCTCACCTTGGCGTTCTGCATCCCCGGCGGGTTATCCGCGCAAGGTGGCGCCGAGTCAGAGCGGTGGGCACTCGTCGGTGGCACAGTCATTCCGGCGACCGGTGCCCCGGCAATCGACAACGGCGTGATCGTGATCTCGGGCTCTCGCATCATGGCGGTCGGTCCTCGCGCTTCGACACCAATTCCCCCGGGAACTCGAGTCGTCGACGCGCGCGGGCAGTACATCACGCCGGGCCTGATCGACGTGAACGTCCACCTCGTCCTGATGATCACACCTGAGTTCTATGTGAAGTACGAGGACCGCTTCGCCGACATCGCCGTGCAGGGGGCGCAGATCGCCCTGAAGTACGGATTGACGACGGTCATGGACTCATGGGGGCCGCTCCAGCCGCTGCTGCAGGCGCGCGACCGGATCCGGTCACGACAAGACGCCGGCGCGCGAGTGCTCGTGGCGGGCAACATCGTCGGGACGGGCGGACCGTTCAGCCAGTACTTCGCCGGCGGCTACGACCTGCGAGGAACCGATCTGCGCTATGGCGGCTGGGTCCACCCGATGATTCGCGACCGGATCAACGCGCTCTGGGAAGACGATGTCGGTCCGTCCCTGCTGGCACTCACGCCGCAAGAGACGGGCGACGCCATCACACGATACCTGGCCAAGGGTCCCGACTTCCTCAAGGTCGCCGTCAGTGCGCATGGCATCGGTCCGGTGGAACCGCTGATGTTCTCGTCGCGGTCGCTCCAGGCGATGCGCGGGGCCGCGCAACGGGCCGGAAAGCCGTTCCAGACCCACACGTTCACATTGGAGAGTCTGCGCGAGGCCGTGGCCGTGCAGCCGCAGCTGCTGCAGCATCCGAACGTGATGAGCGTTCCCCCCCACACTCCGGCACAGCTGCAACTGCTCGATTCGCTCCTTGTCGAGATCCGCGAGAGCGGAATTTTCTGCGCGCTGCTTGGTGTGCCGCTCGAAGAGCAGCAGGTCGTCTACGACCGCTGGAGCGTCGACGATTCGCGCCGCGACCCGCATCTGGGCGCGGTGATCCAGTCACGGCAGACGGGGAACACGCGTGAAGCATTCCTCGCCCGTCGCGCGATGGTGCAGCGCTGGCTGCGCGCTGGCGTGAAGCTCGTGATCGGCACGGATCAGGGTCCCGAGGCCTCCGAATTGGGCCCCGTAGTCTGGGGCCGGATGGGCCGACGGCACTTCGAGGTCATGGAGGGCCTGCAGGAGGCGGGTGCCTCGCCGATGGAGCTGATCATCGCCGCGACGCGCAACGGCGCCGAGGCGTACGGGCTGGCGGACTCCCTCGGCACGATTCAGGTTGGCAAGGTGGCCGACTTGCTGGTGGTGGACGCCGATCCACTGGTGTCGATCCGAAACCTGCGTCGCATCAGCCAGGTGATTCAGTCAGGACGTGCCGTCGACCGTTCGGCGCTTCCGGCCATACGGATCCTGGAGTTCGATCCCGAAGCGAAGTGGCCGCGCTAGGACGCTCGAACTCGAGGGTGCTGGATGCCATTCACCGACCGCAACGACACGCAGGTGAAACTGAAACCGCGCGATCCGTGAGGACCGCGCGGTTTCGCACGTAAGGCCCGGACCCGCAGTTCCCGGTTAGAGCACCCGAATGCTCTTGATGCGGACGACGGTCTTGAGCCGCTGAGGCGGCGCGCTGTCGGCGGGCATCTGCTGGATCTTGCGCACGACGTCCATGCCCTCGACGACCTTCCCGAAGGCGGCGAAGCCCTGCCCATCGGGGTTTCGCTGGCCTCCGAAGTCGAGTTCAGGCTGCGGTCCGATGCAGAAGAAGAACTCGCTCGACGCGCTCCCCGGAGCACCGCGCGCCATGCTGATCGTTCCGTCAAGGTGCTTGAGGCCCGTCTTGTCGTTCGTCTCGTGTGCGATCGGCGGGAGCATCTTCGTCGAGTCACCGTCGACGCCGCCCTGAATGACCTCGATCTTGACCGGGCTGGTGGGCTGGTTCTGCATGGTGACGACGCGGTAAAACGCGCCGCCATCGTACCGCTTGTCGTTCACGTACTGCATGAAGTTTGCGGCCGTGACGGGCGCCTTGTCGGCGAAGATCTCGACCGTGATCGGGCCAGCGTCGGTGTCGATCAGGACGCGGGTGGCCGCTGGGGCGCCAGCAGCGCATGCGCCCCACACACCCGTGGCGACGAGGAGTGCTCCGACGGCTAGCACTGAGCGCCGGGTGAAGGAAGGGAGGCGTTTCGTCATTTGTCAAACCAGAGGCGAGAGTCGACCAGGAGGCCCTTCGGCGTATTCGGATTCGAGTTGATCTCTTCACTTCGATAGGTCAGGCGCCGCACCAGGTTGGCCGACTGCGCACCCTGCGGCACGGTCATGGCCGGATACTCCTGGCCAGCCGGTCCGCTCCGGCGCCACTGCACCCAGCCTTCCAGCGGGCGCATGAACAGATCGAGCCACTGCTGCCGGTTGAGTTCGCGCCGGAAGTTGGCCGCGTCGAGGACGGGCAGTGCGGCGATGTACGTCTCGGCCGCAGCCGTGGGAACACCATACGCGCTCATCGATTCCCGCACGCCGGCGCGGAAGCGGAGATCCGCCGCGGCGATCCCCCCCTGCCAGAATCCACGTGCCGTCGCCTCAGCCTCGAGCAGAAGCTGCTCAGAGTAGGAGAACGATACCTCGGGAAGATTGGCCTTGAGCAGATTCAGGCTGACTAGTGACGACTTGGGCGTACGCGGGTTGACTCCGGCCAACGAGAGGAACTCGTTGGATGCCGCCGACGGCCCTGGCTGAAAGTATATCGACAGGCGCGGATCGTTGAACGGCACCATCTCGTTGAACATGACGTCGGACGCGTACCAGTCCTGTTGCACGCCGCCGCGGAAGATCTGGGTGAAGGAGAAGCGCGGATTCTGCCGCCCCGGGGAGTCGAAGTAGGCGAACTTCATCTCGTCGGCGCGCGAACCAATCATCGGTCGTCCCGACATGGCGCCGATCGCCGCCGACTTGGTCGGGTCGGCATCGACCATCGTCATGAGGATGCGGAACTTGAGCGAGTTGGCGAACTTGCGCCACTTGTCCATGTCGCCGCCGTAGTACAGGTCGTTCGGCGCACCGATCTTGATGGAGTTGGCGTCGATCAACGCGATCGCGTCGTCGAGCATCTTGATGGTGCCGTTCAGTACGGCCTCCTGCGTGTCGAACTTCGGGAGGTCGACTTCACCCGACGCCGCTTCGCTGAACGGAATGTCTCCCCAGAGATACGTCGTCTGCGAGAAGACAAACGCCTGGTAGATCATCAGCTGGGCGATGGTGTTGTTCGGCTTCGGCGATCGCGAGTTGGCCTCGGCCGTGGCCAGCTTGAGGTTCTTGAGCACATCGACGTAGATGCTCCCCCAGGCGCTGCGAATGCGCGTCTGGTCGTACTGCGCCTGCTCGAGCCCCCATGCAGCACCCGAGGCCCACATCTGGCTCATCAACGCCGTGGGCCAGGTCAGCTCGGCCACGCGAAGCAGCGAGAACTTCACCTCGGCGCCAGAGAACAGGAGCGCCGGTTCGGCCGTCGTCGACCGGTTGGGATCGATGTTGAGGGCTCCGTCTTCGAAGCACCCCACCGTGGAAAGTGCGAGGAGCGCCACCGCGACGACCCACTTGGCTCGCGGACGCGCGGGGCGATTATGATCGCTCGTGCTATTGATGGTCACGTGATAGTGCCTCAGAAGGCCAGACGGAGGTTGAAGCCGAGGGAGCGAGTGGAGGGGAGGTTGTTGCGTTCGATCCCTTCGCCGATCAGGCCGGCGCCGTGGATGTTGGCTTCGGGATCGATGTGCGGCACGTTGCTGGAAATCAGCCACAGGTTGCGCCCCTCGATCGAGAGCGTGGCCTCTCGGCTGCGCATCATGGCGGCCCAGCTATCGGGGAGCTTGTAGCCGAACTGCACTTCGCGAAGTTTGGCGAACGAGGCGTCGAAGATGTTGTTCTCGGGGCTGACTGAGTTGTCGAGATTGCCCCAGTACTGCTGCACGCTGGCGACGGGGACGTCGTTCTGTCGGAAGGTGCCGTCGGCGTTGCGGATCACCCCGTCCTGAACGAACGGTGTGCGGTTGGACGTCTCCTTCGCCGTGCCGGACGAGCGCAGCGCAGACACGGTGCTGGACATGATAACGCCGCCCTGGCGCACATCGACGAGGAACGAGAGCGACGCGTTCTTGTAGCGGAACGAGTTGCTCACGCCGCCGATCCAGTCGGGGTAGATGTTCCCGAACAGTTGACGACCGCCAACGATTCGCAGCCCGTTCTGCGGATTGATGATGTACTTGCCACTCACCGAGTCGCGCTGGAAGCCGACGCCCTGGATTTCGAAGGTGGTGCCCGGCCGCGCCGCGATCAGCGTTCCAAAGCCATCACCCGCCGTGACCACGAACTCCTTGAGGCCCGGGGCCAGCTTGGTGACTTCGTTGCGATTCCGGCTCCAGTTGGCCGTGATGTCCCAGCCGATGCCGTTCCGTGCGGCGCGCAGGATGGAGTAGTTCACGAGCGCCTCGATTCCTTTGTTCTGGATCTCGCCGACGTTCAGTCGACGGGCGCTGAACCCAGTGCTCTGCGGCACCGAGATGGAGACGATCTGGTCGTAGTTCTTGACCGTGTAGTAGGTCAAGTCCAGCCCGACGCGATCTTGCAGCAGGCGGAACTCTCCCCCCACTTCCCAGGAGTTCTGGCGCTGCGGGCGCAGGTTGCTCGGCGGGATGATGTTCGTGGCGGCGAAGGCCGACGCGCCGTTGAACGGGAAGTTCTGGTTGAACGTGTAGATGTCCGCCTGCAACGAGAGCGGCGAGTAGCTGAAGGCGAGCTGATACGGCTCCTCGTCGGAACCGACATTCGCCCAGTTGGCGCGTAGCTTGGCGTAGCTCACCATGCCACTCTTGAAGATCGAAGCATCCTTGAAGGCATCGGACGCGACGAAGCCGCTGGAAATGGACGGATAGAAGTAGCGATTGTTGGCGACCGGGAGCGTCGACGACCAGTCGTTGCGGCCGGTGACGTTCACGAACAGGTAGTCGCGCCACCCCACGCCGACTTCGCCGTAGGCGCCATAGAGCTGCCGCTCCGACGTGAAGTTCGTGGCCGCGTTGACGTTGGCATTCGCCTGCGTGTACAGCCGGGCAATGTTCAACCCCTGACTGAAGACCCGTTGCCGGTCGAAGGTGCGCTTGTTGAAGTTGTGGCCGACCAACCCCTTGAACGACAGCGTGGGCGAGAGCTGGCGAGTAACGGAGACGATGAGGTCGGTGTTGAGCTCGCGCTCGTTGAAGTCCTGCGTGTCGAACTCTCCGTCCAGACGGCCGCGGGTCCCCTTGGCCGTCACGAAGCGCCGGTTCTCGACCGCGATGTCGGTTCCGGCTCGGAAGGCGATGTTCAACCAGCTGTTGGCGTCGTACGAGAGGTACGTGTTCCCGTACAGCCGATCGATGGAGTTGTTGAGCCCGTTGTTATCGGTCACGAAGTACGGATTGTTGCTCGTTCCCGTCCCGTCGATCGAGCCAGCAATGCCGGTGGGACTCACCCGGTTGGTCCGCAGGAACGCGGTCGATAGCGTCCGTGGAGTGAAAGTCCAGAGCGACATGGGGATGCTCTGCCCGTTCTGTCCCTGCGAGGCGCGGCCCGACGAGCCGGTGCGCACGTAGTTGGCGGCCAGGCGCGCGCTGAACTTGTCGGTGAAGCGCTGGCCGGAGTTCACCGAGAGCGAGTAGCGCTGCAGCTCGGAATTCGGAACGATGCCCGTTTGGCCGAGCCAGGTTCCGCCGAGGCGATAGTCACTCGTTTCGGACCCACCCGCGAACGACATGGAGTGGACGTTGGTATAGCCAGTATTGAAGAAGTCGCGAAAGTTGTCGGGGTACGCGTGCAGCGCCTCGGGCACTCCGAGAATGTTTGGCTCGATCTGCCCGGTGATCTTGGGTCCCCACCCGTTGGCGTTGGAGGTGTTGTACACGCCGAGCAGCCCCTGTGCGTACTCGTTCTGGAATTCCGGCGCCCGGAAGATCTGTTCCGCGCGCGTCGTCCCGTTGTACGTGAAGCTGCGCTGACCGGCGCGCCCTCGCTTGGTGGTCACCACGATCACGCCGTTGCGTGCGCGCGACCCATAGAGTGCCGACGCGGCCGCGCCCTTGAGGACCGTCATGGACTCGATGTCGTCAGGATTGATGTCCTGCGCCCGGTTCCCCACGTCGACGCCACCTGTGACGATCTCGGTTTCAGTGCCGGCGAAGGAGGAGTTCGAGATCGGCACGCCATCGACGACAAAGAGCGGTTCCGACGCCGACGCAATCGAGTTGACGCCGCGAATCACGATCTTGCTGCCGCCACCAACCGTGCCGGATTGCTGCGTTACGCGCAGGCCGGCCACCTTGCCCGCAACGGCATTGAGCACATTGGAACTGCGCGCCACGACGAGCTGCGCCGGTTCGATCTGCGCCACGGAGTAGCCGAGCTCCTTGGTCTCTCGCACGATGGCATTGGCCGTGACCACCAGACTCGACAGCGTCGTGGTCGCGGTCGCAAGCGTGACGTCGATCGTCGGGCGCCCCTGGATCGTGACGTCTGTGGCCTTGTAGCCGATGAGGCGAAAGGTGAGGATATCCGATCGACCCGACGCCGGGAGTGCGAGTCGATACGCCCCGGCAGAATCGGTCAGCGTTCCGACCGTGGTGCCGCGCACGATCACGGAGACGCCCTGCAGTGGGAGGCCACCGTCCGCCGCGGTGACCGTTCCTGTTACGACGGTCGACTGCGCACGAAGCGGCGCGCCAATCACTGTGAGCAGCAACAACAACGTTTCAACGCGCCTGGCAGTAGCACTCCTTCTAACGAATTTTGGCATAGGCGGACTGGACGGTTCGGGGAGCTGGCATGCGAACGAGCCTCGCGGCGGCAGATGCAGCTGACGGCGCAGGCCATGGGGGCGGGAATATGGATGTGGCGAGCGCGCGGCGGAATACCCGCGTGGGTGGTGCGTGATTGCGCGTTCCCTGTTTGGGTTCGACTCCGGCTCCGGAGGTATGCCGTGAGCCGCCAGGGGAGTGCGCCAATGCTTCGCGTATGCAACGAAAAGTTGGCGCATCCTCGTACGAGCGAGATGCGGCGCCTCCGATAGCCGGAACCTGAGCGCCGCCGCGCTGCTTCCGGGCGTTGGACCGGGAGCGGCGACGCGTTCGGTCGACCGGCTCGATGTCCTGCCCCGGCGAGAGGACCAGCGGGAGAAGCTGACCCGCGGGCGGTCGCACCATCGCCTCGAGGGGCTGCGGATCCGGGTGCGAGCGAGGAGGGGGCGGCACGGGTACGGCCTCGCGGCCCTTGGGAGGCCGGCAGGCGCGGGGCACGTCCCGACACTCCCATTCGATGTAAGGCACCCGCAAGGTGCCGAGGGCGAGCTTTCTGACTGACGATAGAGCACCGGCTGTCCCGGTCGCTGTCGCCGTACGGAAATCGTGGCCGTCACGGATGAATTCAGTTGTACTCTACTTCCCTCGATGCCTGTCAAACCGCCCGATGCGCACCACCGTCCCGTCTTCCTCGACCCATCCGGGAAACGGTGGACCCGACTTCGCCGACTCGCGCTCTTGGCCGGTGCCGTTGCCACGGTGCTTTTCGCGGTGCTCGTGGCCAACGTCCTGATCCCTCCTGCGCTTCCGGCCTTTGCCAGCTTCGTGCGCGGTGAAACCGCGACGTCCGTTCCCCCGCACGGCCGACAGCACGAGCGCGCGCGTCGCGCCGCGCGCGCACGCCTGATGGCGTCGGTCGATCTGGCAGCACGGACGCAGCGGGCAAGGGGAGGGCACGGAAGGGTCGCCATCCACAACATGGCCGCTGCTGCCAGACCGACGATGCAAGTCGCCGCCGCCCCGCTGGACGCCGACACCTCCGACGTGGTGGGATTCTACGTCAACTGGGATGACAACTCGTTCGTCTCCTTTGCGTCGCACGCCGCTTCGATGGATGCCGTGGTCTGCGAGTGGCTCTTTCTCGCGCCGCACGGAGATTCGATCGTCACGAAGATCGACCCTCGCGTCTTCGACGTCGCGAACGCGCTTCCGCGTGCACAGCGTCCGCGCGTGCTCGCCATGCTGTCCAACTTCTCGTCACAGGACCGTCGGTTCGATGAGGGGAGCCTGCGCCGGTTTCTCCTCTCCAAACAAACAAGGGCGAGCGCGATCGCCCGCATGACGGCGCTGGTGACGCACCGCGGATTGGGCGGGATCGTCGTCGACTTCGAGAACGTGCCGGACGACCTCGGGCCATCGCTCACGAGCTTCCTCCAGCAGCTGCACGACGCACTCACCCCGATGGGTGCCTCACTGGGGCAGGCAGTCGGCGCCGATGACAACCTGGCGCTCATCCAGCGATACGCCACGGTGGACGATCGCGTCTACCTGATGTTGTACGACGAACACTACGACCGCAGTGCGCCTGGCCCGGTCGCGTCGCAAGGATGGTACGAAGCCAAGCTCCGTCTCCTGCTCTCGGTCGTTCCGCCGGCGAAGGCGGTGCTCGCGCTGGGCGCCTACGGGTACGACTGGAACGATGCAGGTCCGCGCAACTCGGCGATCGAAATGACGTTCCAGGATGTGATGGCCGCCGCACGAGATCACTCGGCCCACGTCGCGTTCGATCCGCAGTCGCTCACGCCGTATCTCGCCTGGACAGAAGCGGATTCCACCGATCACGTGGTCTGGTACCTCGACGGTGTGACGGCGTGGAACGAAGTGGTCGCGAGCCGAGCCCTCGGCGTTGCCGGACACGCCGTGTGGCGACTCGGCTCGGAGGATCCGTCGATCTGGCAATTCCTCGGGCAGGACCGAGCGCAGGCGACGGCGCTGACGGTGATGCCGAGAGGAGGCTACGACGTCGAGTTCCGCGGAGAAGGGGAGATCCTGCGCGTGGATGCGATGCCCGACACCGGGATCCGCGTGCTGCGGGTCGACAGCGCCACACAACGCATCGTCGCCGAGAGTCTCGCGGTGCTGCCGAGCAACTGGGTCGTCAGGCGCATGGGAGCCTCGGCGCACCGCGTGGCGCTCACCTTCGACGACGGTCCGGACGGGCGGTGGACGCCGGACATTCTCGATACGCTCACGGCGCGTCAGGTGCCGGCGACGTTCTTCATCATCGGCCACAATGCGCAGGGGAATATCCGCCTCACGAGGCGGATCTACGATGAAGGACATGAGATCGGCAACCACACCTTCACGCACCCGAATCTCGCGCTCACCGATCCGTGGGTCACCCGGGTCGAACTCGGGGCCACCGAACGATTGATCGAAGCGGTAACCGACCGGCGCTCCGTCCTCTTCCGTCCGCCCTACTTTGGTGACGCCGAGCCCACGACGCGTGACGCGTTAGGTCCCATCGCCATCGCCAATGCGCTCGGGTACCTCACCGCCGGAGTGCATGTGGACGCCGAGGACTGGCGGATCAGCGATCCCGTCCGGATCGTGCGGCAGGTCCTCGACGAACGCGTCCGCGGCAACGTCGTCCTGCTGCACGACGGAGGAGGGGTGCGGGCAGGGACCGTCGCGGCGTTAGGCCCGCTCATCGACTCGCTGCGAGCTCGGGGCGACACCCTCGTGCTCCTGTCGGACCTTGCGGGCATCACTCGTGACGCCGCGATGCCCGCGCTCCCGGCGTCGGGGGCGACCACGCGCTTCATCGAACTGGCGTCGTACGCCCTTATCGGCGGGACGCAGCGCTTCTTCTTCGACGTCTTCATGCTCGCCGCGATCCTCGGCATTGCGCGGCTCATCTTCCTGCTCTCGCTCGCCCTCGTGCAGCGGTTCCGGACGGGTCCCACGCTCCCGCACTACACGCCGGACGTAACAGTCGTGGTGCCGGCCTGGAACGAGGAGAAGGTCATCCACCGCACCATTGCCTCGCTGCTGGCGCAGGAGTATGACGGCGAAGTGGATGTCGTGGTCGTGGACGACGGGTCGCCCGATGCCACGTACGCGGTCGCGCTGGCCGCGTACGGAACGCATCCGCGTGTCGCGATCCTGACGAAGTCGAACGGGGGCAAGTCCACGGCACTCAATCATGGCATTGCCCGCGCGCGTGGCGACATCGTCGTCTGTCTCGATGCTGATACGATCTTCCAGCCGGACACGATCGCATGCCTGGTGGCGCCCCTCGCCGATCCGCGCGTGGGCGCAGTGGCGGGCAATGCCAAGGTCGGCAACCGTCTCAACATCGTCACCCGCTGGCAGGCGTTGGAGTACGTCACCAGCCAGAACGTGGACCGGCGCGCCTTCTCGCTGCTCAACGCCATCACCGTCGTGCCGGGTGCGGTGGGGGCGTGGCGAAAGGCGCTCGTCCTGGCCGCCGGCGGCTTTTCGCACGACACGCTCGCCGAGGACCAGGACCTGACGATCGCCATCCGGCGGATGGGGTACACGGTCGCCTACGCCGACCGCGCCATCGCCTGGACGGAGGCCCCGGATACGTTAGGCGGCCTCGCGCGCCAGCGATTCCGGTGGAGCTTCGGGACGCTGCAGTGCGCCTGGAAGTATCGCGGCGAATTGTTCCGCCGGCGCAGCGGAACGCTGGGGTGGCTGGCGTTGCCGAACACGTGGCTCTTCCAGCTGTTGTTCACCGCGCTCTCGCCCCTGGCCGACGTTGCGTTCGTCTGGAGCCTCGTGTCGGTCTGGATTGATCGACTCCAGCATGGCGCAACCTATGCCGACGTTGCCGTGCAGCACCTGGCGGAGTACTATGCGCTCTTCCTCCTCGTGGACTGGGGCGCTGCCATCGTCGCATTCATGATCGAGCCCGACGAAGACCGAAAGCTGACCTGGCTCATCTTCCTGCAACGGTTCGTCTATCGGCAGGTGATGTACTGGGTGGTGCTCAAGGCCTTCGCCTCCGCGTTCCGCGGACGCGTCGTCGGCTGGGGGAGACTTGAGCGCAAGGCAACGGTGACGATACAGACCGCATAGGAGAGGCATTGCGACCGTCCGCGCCGTCCGCCCTCCGCCGCAACCTCTCGCTTCGCGACCTCGTCGTCTTCGGCCTGCTCTTCATCGGGCCGCTTGCACCTGTCGGGGTCTTCGGCGTGCTCGACGCGCGTGCCAACGGGGCGGTGGCGCTCGTGTATGTGATCGCGACCCTCGCCATGGCGTGTACGGCGTGGAGCTACGCGCAGATGTCGCGACACGTGCCGCATGCAGGCTCGGTCTTCGCCTATGCCACCGAGGGGCTGGGAGTCACGGCCGGCTTCATCGCCGGGTGGATGGTAATGCTCGACTACCTCCTGATTCCCGCGGTCGCATACCTGTTTTCCGGCATTGCCCTGCACGCGCTCGTTCCGTCGATCCCGGCGTGGGTGTTCACGATCGTGGCCTTCGCGGCGACGACAGTGCTGAACCTGATCGGCGTGCAGCTGGCCGCGCGCGTGGGACGCACGGCGCTTGCGGCCGAGATTCTGGTATTGGCGATCTTCATCATCAGCGCGATTGTGGTCCTCGCTCGGCAGGGAGCGGTCCGCCCCTGGCTGTCGCCGTTTGTCGGCGTCGGAATCACCGGAGGAGGGGAGGCGCTGGCGCTGTCGACGGTCGCGGGAGCCGTCTCGATCGCGGTCCTCTCGTTCCTCGGCTTCGACGCGATCGCGTCGTTCGCCGAGGAGAGCGCGGGGGATGTCCGGCAGGTGGGTCGGGCGATCGTGATCTGCCTCGTCATCGCCGGCACGGTGTTCATCGCGCAGTCGTACCTCGTGAGCGTGTTGAGCACGATCACCCCGGCCGAACTCGCCGCCGACCCGGCGAGGCAAGGAACGACGTTCTATGACGTGACGCGGCTGGCGATCGGCGGCTGGCTGGCGACGGTGCTGGCCCTGACCAAGGCGATCGGCCCGGCCTTCTCCGCGATGACCGGACAGGCAGCGGCCGCGCGACTCCTCTACGGAATGGCGCGTGAGGGACGGCTCCCGGCATCGCTGGCGATGGTCGACCCCAAACACGGCGTGCCACGCACTGCGCTGGCGACCGTCGCGCTACTCACGCTCGGCTGTGCGGTGTGGGCGGCGCGGCGCGATGATGGATTGTCGGTCCTGGTGTCCATCGTCGACATCGGCGCGCTGACCGCGTTCATCCTGCTGCACGCCTCGGTGGTCGGTTACTTCGTGGTGCGGCGACGCGCGACGTCTACGGCCTGGCACGTCGCGCTCCCGGTGGCCGGCGCGCTGGTGTCGGGGTGGGTTCTGATCGAGGCCAGTACACTCGCGCAGGTGGTCGGAGCGATCTGGTTCGGGCTGGGGGTGATAGCGTTTGTGTTGTCCGGCAGGACAGTGCGAAGCCTGTAGCCGGGAATGGGGCGGAGGGATCGGCATCCGGCCCCGTCGGCTGCAATTCGCCCAGGCGTGGGCGACCGCCCTCCGACGGCACGCTCGCTGTATACAGGCGACGCGGCTCGTGGGAGCGCGCGAAAAACGCAGCGGCCGGGACGCTCACCCCCTGACGAAACGAGGCGCGGAGATCGGCGGCACCATGCACGCCCATCCAGCGGCTCCCGTCACGAACGCCGCCAGCCGCAAGCATGCGCGATATCGTCGCATCGCCGGCGGCCAGGTCTGCTGGCGTGAAGCGTCGCTCCGGCGGGGCGAGTGTACGGTCCCGGTTCAGTGCGTCGCTTCCGACGATGCGATCTGAGGCCAGGTCCACGAGCATGAGGTCGGGGGTCCGGACCCAGACGCGCGAGCCGTCCACGGCGACGAGCTGCGCCTGCGTCAGCGACGACGACGTGCGGTTGCGTGCCAGCTCGAGGTAGCGCCGACCCTCACCTCCCGCGTCGTGGAGGAGGAGCCCGACGGAATAGCGATCCTTGCCCGCGTCGCGATGGAGCGACGGGACGTACGGCTCGAGCCGGGTCATCAGGGTGACAATGGTACTCCCCGCGCGCATGGAGGGGCCGGATCGCACCCCGGTGGTGCGAATCTGCAGGGCCGATCGACCGGCGCACGCGATGCCACTCAGGACGAGAATGATGCGGGTCGCGACACTCGCGATGCGTGCTCGACGGGCGGGAACGGCACCGGGACGGGCGACCGGAGTTGAGACGCAGGGTGCGACGACGACGCGGTCGCCGTCGGCGGCGGGACGGCTAGCATCGATCATGCTGCGCGGCGCCCCGGCTACTTCGGCGTCACGCGAAAAAGTGCCCCCTCCTTCGCATTCTCGATCATCCAGACAGCGCCGTCGGGAGCCACCGCCACGTCACGAATCTGATGGCCGACGTCCCAGCGCTCGGCGGGGGTGGCCCCGCCTTTCCCATCGAAGGTGATGCGGCTGAGCGACTTGGTGGCGAGACCGCCGATGAGCGCGGAGCCCTTCCACTGCGGGAACATCGCGCCGTTGTAGAAGGTGAGGCTGCCGGGGGCGATGACCGGCGTCCAGTAAATGACGGGCTTGGTCAGGTCGGGGCGCGTGTCGGGGCTCGGGATCTCCACGCCGTTGTAGTTGACGGCGTACGAGACGAGCGGCCAGCCGTAGTTCTTGCCTGGTTCGATCAGGTTCAGCTCGTCGCCACCGCGCGGGCCGTGCTCCAGCTCCCAGAGCCGACCCTCGGGCGAGAACGCCAGGCCGTAGGGGGTGCGAAAACCCGAACTCCAGGTTTCCGCTGGCGAGAGGTTGGGTCCCGGAAAATTGTACGTGGACACCACGGGCGCCGTCTTGGCCAACTCGGTGTCGCGCGGTGGATTGATGATGGGAACGCTCGCGGCGCCGACCTGGCCTGCGTGCGGGTTTCCGGGCGCCGGCTTGCCGTCGAGCGTCAGGCGCAGGATCTTGCCTAACGGCGAATCGGGATCCTGGGCGGGGGTCATGCGCTGCCGGTCACCCACCGTCAGGAAGAGAAACTGCTGGTCGGGGGAGAAGGCGACCGCTGCGCCGAACTGACCGCCGCGCCCGCGCCCGCCATCGCGCCAGATGACCTCGAGTCCCTCGAGGCCGGCCGTCGCGTTGGTGAGCGAGAGCTTCGCTCGTGCCAGCGCCAGGCTCGAGCCGCCGTCGCCCGGTTCCGAATAGGTGAGGTAGACATAACCGGTGGACGCATAGTCCGGCGAGGCGTAGACGCCGAGCATCCCCCCCTGTCCGCCGGAAAGGACGGCCGGCACGTTGGCGACGGCTGTCTTCGCGCCTTCCTGCGTGACCAGCCAGAGTGGACCGACCTTCTCGGTGACGAGCATGCGCCCGTCCGGAAGGAAGGCGATGCGCCACGGGAGGTCGAACGTAGCGACCGGGGTCATCGTGAACGGCAGGGTCGGCTCTGGGGGCTGCGTGCCGGCGTTGAACTGGGCCTGCAGCGCGGCGGACGCGAAGGTCAACAAGAGCGTGGCGCGCACAACCATCTTCATGGGATTCTCCTCGGCGAGGTACTCGGGCGTGCAGAAGGTTACTCAGCGGGCGCGGGTGGAGGCCAGCGTCGGGGCCGGCGACAGACCTTGGCGTGCGAGGCGCTAAGTTCGGCAGTCTCGCCGTCGTTCTCGGGACAGTTGTCGCGGAGGGCCGATAGCCTCCCCCAGCGGAGTACCCGATCGTGGCGGCAGACATACCCGTGTGTGAACGCGAGGGCGCTGCCGCTGGTGCCCTTCCTCTGACTGGCCCGCCACCAAGGCTGACATTCATCGTCGCCCCGCCGCGTGTGACGCAATTCGGTTGAACGAAGGTCTCCCTTTGTACGCGTCGAACCACACCGCTGCTTCGCGCATCCACCTGACGACAGCTCGTCGCGCAGCGTCTCGCCGCCAGTGCGCCCTGCGGTGCACGTCGCAGCGATCTTCCTCTCGTCGGCGGCAGCTACTGTTCGCTGCTCGGGGTGCCCATCTCGACGTGTCGACACCGACTCGCGGGAATCCCTCTCGGGAAGGAGCAACACAGCATGCCACACCGATCGAAGCGTGCACTGATCTCGCTGGTGGTCGTCCTCGCGCTCACCGCCTGTGGAACCGACGGCCCGACGGAAGCGATCGCGACGAACGGCGCTATCTACAGCGTCGCCATTGGCGAGGAGCTCGCCCTCCGACTACAGAGCATCGGCCCCGGACAGTACGCAGCGCCACCAACGCTCTCCTCTGGCGCTCTTCGCTTTGTGGACGCCAGTGTCGTAGGCCCGTCTGTACCAGCGGGTGTCACGCAGCGCTTCCGATTCGAGGGTGCTGCGCGCGGAACCTCGGTCATCACCTTCCATCACTCCGAGCGGAGCGCGGACATCGTGGACACCGTCGTGGTTCGCTGACGCCGATCGGCGGGCCGACACTTCGGCGCCGACGACGCCCACCGCGCTGTCGGGATGCAACTCTGGGAAAGGAGAAGACAGCAACGACCTTGAAATGATCATGGATGCCGCAGGACGGAGCCAGCTGTTACCCTCATTAGGGACTGTGCTTTCGTACGAAGGAAGCTTCAGCGTAGGCGACCGCACGCGCCCTCTATGATCGACTACTTCGCATACGGCTCTAACATGTGGCAGCTGCGGCTCGAAGCGCGCGTGGGACCGGTGCATCTCCGCGGCGTCGCCCTCCTCGAGGGCTGCGACCTGCGCTGGCACAAACGATCCGCCGACGGCTCAGGGAAGTGCGATATCCAGCCGCTGCCCGACGGGCGTGTGTGGGGCGTGGTGTACGCTATCCCGGACGAGCAGATGCCACAGCTCGACAAGGCCGAGAGCGTGGGGAATGGCTACACGCGCGAGACCAACGTGATCGTGCGTCTCGACGGCGTGCTGACCGCGATGCAGGCCTATCGCGCCCAGCCCTCTCACATCGACCCGTCGCTGCGTCCCTACGACTGGTACCACGCCTTGGTCCTGGCCGGAGCCAGACAGCACATGTTACCGATCGAGTACATCGCCGCGATCGAGCGGATCGCGACGGTTCCGGATCCCGTCGCCGAGCGCGGTGCGAGAGAACGAGGGGCGATGCACTCCCGCTAGCGAGTCGTGACCGATCCGGTCGCTGGTACGTTCGCCGCGCATCGCTGTGGCGTGGTGCGGCGAACGAAAATGCTGAACCTCTCCGGATTCTTCCTCCTGCCGATCGTCCCCGGATCCTCACGGCACCGGGCGCGCCCCCCAGGCCTTTCCCAGTCCCGTCAATAGCGCCGTGTACAACTCGATGCCGTCCCAGAGATTCTGCACGCGCAGATTCTCGTCCGCGGCATGCTGGTTGTCGTCGTAGTTGGCGATCGGCAGCGAAATCATCGGCGCGCCGAGCACTTGCTCGAACAGGAAGGCAGGACCACTGGCGCCGACGGTCGGGTTCACGAGTGGGGATTCCTTCGCGCCGTCGGCAATCACCCTCAACAGTGCCTTGCCGAATGGACCATCCATCGGGACGCGGGACGCCGGATAGCCGGAGTCCCACTCGAGTCGAGCTACCCTGGGGTGCGCCAGCCGCGTGGCGGCCGTCACGCTATCGTTCGTGACGAAGTAGCCCTGCGCGCGGATGTGTGCTTCCACGAGCTGCCGCACGCGCGCGGGGTCCTGCGCCGGCACCAGCCGCAGGTCGAACGACGCGTACGCCTCGGTCGCGATCGTATTTGAGCCGGTCTCGCGCACGCCGCCGACGCGGATCCCGCGCACGTTGAAGGCCGGCAGCATGATGCGTTCGGCCAGCAGCGCATTGTCCGCCTCAGTGCGTCCCAGCCCGAGCGCCACGCGAAGCGTCGAGTCGTACCGGGGGAGCTGGGCGATCGCCGCGCGCTCGGCGGGGGAGATCGGCTTCACGTCGTCGTAGTAGCCCGCCACCTTGATGTGCCCGTCGTCGTCGCGCATGCTGGCGATGAGGGTGGCGATCATCGCGCCGGGGTTGGGCGCCCAGTTGCCGTAGTGACCGCTGTGCAGGGCGCGCGTGGGTCCGTAGAGCGTGAGCTCGAAGCCCGTCACACCGCGCTGTCCGAACGAGAGCTGCTGTCGCCCGCTCTGGTGCATCGGCCCGTCGCAGAAGAGCCATCCGTCGCCGGTCAGTTGGGACTTGTAGGTGCGCAGGATCTGCTCGAGATGACCCGATCCCGCCTCCTCCTCACCCTCGAAGAAGACCTTGAGGTTGACTGAGGCCGCCAGCTTGCTCGCGCGCATGGCATCGACGGCGGCAAGGATCGCCATGATCGACCCCTTGTCGTCGCCGGCAGAGCGTCCGTAGATGCGATACTCGCCGTTCACCTTGCCACTGCCGGCCGGAATCGGTACCACCTTTCCCCCCGCGTGCACCTCGGCGGTTCTCAGGACGGGCGACCAGGGGGGCGTGGCCCATTGCGTCGGATCCACGGGCTGGCCGTCGTAGTGCGCGTACAGGATCAGCGTACGCGATGCCCCGGGCGAGGGAAGCTCCGCGTAGACCGCGGGGGGAGCCCCCGGCACGGTGAGCAGTCGACGATTGCCGAAGCCGCGCTTCTCCAGCATGGCCAGCAGGTGGTGCGCGTTGCGCCAGATTCCGGCGGAGTCCGTGGCCAGATTGGGGAGCGAGAGCAGTTCGGCGAAGTCGGTGAGGATCGCCCCCTCGTGGCCCTCACGGTAGA
>JBDTUA010000008.1:0-40514 GCA_040007995.1 Gemmatimonadota bacterium
CGGGGTGCGGGTCGCGACCGACGCGGTCGTGATCGACCCCCTGCCCATGGGGCTCGAGTTCTTCGAGCTGCGCGGCGTGCAGGTCGGCGAGCTCGAGCTGTCGGTTCGGCTCGACAATGGCTACGTGACGGCGACGTCCAACGACACGCTGCATCAAGCCCGGCTCGGCGAGCCCATCGTCATCGCCCGCTGATGCGACTCGTGGTGCTTGTCCCGCCGGGAGTCGACCGGGAGGGGGCGGCGGCGGTCGCGTGGGCGCGCCGCAGTGGCTACGTCACGACCGACTGGTCGTTAGGCGCACCCCCGCCGTCCACGATCGGGGTCGATGACGTCCTGTGGTGCCACGCCGGTACTGCGGTCCCCGTCCCGGATCCGGCCTGGCGATCGGCGTGGCGCGACTGGGTGGCAGCCGGTGGTTCGCTGCTTCTCACGCTGCTGGCGGCGGCGCTCGCTCCCGACGCGGGGGCACTGGATGGCATCCCCGAACTGTTCCTGCCGCGCGACTGGCGGCACGACGACGACCCGCTCCAGGAGGCGGACTTCGGTGACTGGCCCGACTTCCCGCACCTCCGCGGCGCCCAGGGGTGGAGCGATCATCCGCTCTTCGACGGATTGCTGCGCGGGACCTACACCTGGTGTGCTACGGAGGGCGACGCGGTCGCCCGCGCCGTCTTCCGGCGTCCGCGCTGGCCGACCGGCGCGGTGATCGCCGTCGATCGCGCCGATGTACGGCTCGACGCCGATACGGCCGTGGCCTGGGAGTATGCGGTCGGCGCAGGACGCGTCCTCTGCCTCGGTGCCAACGTGATCCTGGCCGCCCAGGACCGACGGCTCGACGCGCAGCGCGACCGGTATCTCGTCAACGCGATCGCCTCCCTCGACCCCCGGCGATGGCGCGCGCCGATGCGCGACTCCGGCTGGCCGCGCCCGTGGGAGGGTGGGGCGGCAACGATCGAGGAATCGGCCCCCTCGGACTCCGCATGGCCGCGCACCGACGCTGCGGCGTCACCGACGGCTTCTCCGACGGCATCTCCGACGGCATCTCCGACGGCATCTCCGACGGCATCTCCGAGGGCATCTCCGAGGGCATCTCCGAAGCTGGCGCGACCGCCGACGCGACCACGTCCGCTGATGTCGGCGGGGCCACGGCCGTCGTTTCCGCTTGAGCTGCAGGGCGCACCGCGCGACGACGCCCCATTCACCCTCGCCGGACGTCGCGCGCTCGTGCTCGGCGATGAGCGGAGCGGGGTGCGCGAATGCTGGATTCATCCGATCTGTGTGACCCAGGAGTTGCAGCCGACGGTCGCGGGCGCGGTGCCCGACGCGACCGCGATTCTCGTCACCCCCGGCTCGATGGAGCGTCGCCTCGTCGATGCGCACGGCGGAGCGTGGCGTGAAGTCGTGGCGGTCTCGCCCGAAGAGTGCGTGATCGTCTACGAGTTCGGAGCGACCGACGCAGCGGCAATGCGTGAGGCCTCGCTGTCGTTGGTGCTCCGCCCCCGGCTGCAGTGGCCGATGCCCGGCGACGCTCTCCACCCGCTCAGGGCAGTGCTGGAGCGGGAGCCGGGAAGGGGATCGCTCACGATGCGCGGGGGGAGCGGCCGCGCCCAGCTACGCGTCGCGATCGACGGGTGCGCCGACGCGGCGCTGCGTGAAGAGGGGGGCACGACTCACCTCCAGCTCGCAGTGCGCAGCGGCGAATCGTTGCGCCTGGCGATCGTCGCGACGACCGAGGGGGAGGGAGCCGCCGAGCGAGAATGGCGCGCGCTCTCCCCCGACGTGTTGGGTGCGACGCTGCAGCAGCAGACGCGTCGCGACGCGGCACTGATGGAGCGGACGACGCGTGTGCGCACCCCCGCGCCCACCTTCGACGAGGCGTGGGAGTGGGCCAAGGCGCGCCTCGCAGCGTCGGTCGTGCAGGTGCCGGGTCTGGGGACCGGTCTCGTCGCGGGCTACGCAGCATCGCGCCCCGGGTGGGGAGACGCACGCCCTGGGTATGCCTGGTTCTTCGGCCGGGACGCGTGCTGGTCTGCCGACGCCCTGCTCGCAGCCGGGATGTTTCGCGAGGCGCGCCACGCGCTCGAGTTCCTCGCCGACTGCGCCGACGTCACGGGGAAGATCGCGCATGAGGTCACCACCAGCGGCGTGGCCCACTACGATGCGGCCGACAGCACGCCGCTTTGGCTTCGTCTTGTTGCGCGCTACGCCGACTGGACCGGGGACCTTTCGACCGTCCGCGCGCTCTGGGACCGGGTGCGGGGGGCGGTCGCGTATGTCCTCTCGCATGCGGTGGGCGACACCGCCCTCCCCCGCAATCGCGGGGTAGGGCATGGGTGGATCGAGTCGGGACCGTTCGGGGGCGGGGTCGCCACGTCGTACGTGGCCGCGATCTGGATCGACGCACTGCGTCAGCTGCATCCACTCGCGCTGGCGGTGGGGGAGCGCGAGCTGGCCGGTCGGTTGGCGGACGCCGCCGAGCGCGCGGGGGCTGACGTCGAGCGTCGGCTACGGAATCCGGAGACCGGGCGCATCGCGCTGCAGATGGACGACTCCGGCGCGCGATCCGACGACCTGACGGCGCTCGCCGCCGTCCCGATCCTGCTCGGTGTCGATCGACACCCCGCCGCCGACGCCGTGGTCGACGAGTTGACCGACACTCCCTTCTGCGCCCCGTGGGGAGTGCGGTTGATCGACCGCCGGGATGCGCGCTACCGTCCGCGGGGCTACCATTTCGGCGCAGTGTGGCCGCTCTTTACCGGGTGGACCTCGCTCGCGGCCTTCGCGCGCGGACGCGTGGATGCAGGATGGCGCCTGGTGTCGGCCACTGCGGCCTGCGCCTTCGCGCGACAACGCGGCGCATTCGACGAGGTACTCGATGGGGATGACGGAACAGGGGCAGGAGTCTGCCCCGATCAGGCGTGGTCGGCGGCGATGGTGATCGCGCCGGTGATCTATGGCATGTTAGGGCTGCGCCCCGACGCGCGGCGACACCGCTGTGTCGTGCGTCCCCGCTGGCCCGTCGACTGGTCCGACGCCACCATCGCCGGCCTCCGCGTCGGCGGGTCGCGCTTCAGCATCACGATGATTCGCGACGCCCGCTCCTCGACCGCCGACAGCGTCGAGGAGCGCCTCCTCCTCGCCTTGGACGACGGACCGGTCCTCACCGTGGACGTGGAGGACGAGGGCTCCGTCGCGTCCCTGCGCCTCGAACCAGGAAAGCCGGTCACGCTCACGCGTCCATCCGGCGCCCGGGAGTCACATGGCCGGCGTTAGGCTCGATCGGGTGGCCAAGCGCTTCGATGCCGGCCGCGAGGCGGTGGCCGTCGACGGGATCTCGCTCGAGATCGGTGACGGTGAGTTCGCCGTCCTCGTGGGGCCATCGGGGTGCGGAAAGACCACGGTACTCCGCATGATCGCCGGCCTCGAGAGCCCGACCGTGGGACGCATCTTCATCGACGGGGTCGACGTGACCGACCTCCCGCCCCGTGAGCGCGACATCGCGATGGTCTTCCAGAACTACGCGCTCTACCCCCACCTCTCCGTGAGGGAGAACATCAGCTTCGGGTTGCGCATGCGTCGCGTGGATCCCGCCGAGATCACCCGGCGCGCGGACCGCGTCGCCGAGTCGCTGGAGATCGGCGAGCTGCTCGATCGCCGCCCCGGTCAGCTGTCGGGGGGGCAGCGCCAGCGCGTGGCGCTCGCGCGAGCGATCGTCCGCGAGCCCGCCGTCTTCCTCTTCGACGAGCCGCTCTCCAACCTCGACGCGCAGGTGCGCGCCCAGACGCGCGGGGAACTGGTGCGCCTCCATCGCCGTCTCGGCACGACGATGGTCTACGTGACCCATGACCAGGTCGAGGCGATGTCGATGGCGCAACGCGTCGCGGTGATGCATCGCGGAAAGGTCGAGCAGGTGGCGGCCCCGCTCGATGTCTATCGCACGCCGAGCACGCTCTTCGTCGCGTCGTTCCTCGGCTCGCCCACCATCAACCGCTTCATCGGACGCGTCGCCGGCGACGGCGCGACGCAGCGATTCGATGGGGCGGTGCCGGTGCAGGTCGCCGCACCGATCGCCGAAGTCGCGACGCTCGCCGTACGCCCCGAACACCTGTCGCTCGTCGAGCCATCGAACGGGAGCGCGGGGGAGGTGACGCTCGTGGAGCCGCTCGGGCCGGAAACGATCGTGCACGTGCGCCTGACGGGCGGCGAGGACGCGCGATTGCGCCTGGCGGCGGGGATCGCGCCCGCGCTCGGGTCGACCGTCGGGGTGCTGGCGCGCGCGCACGAGGCCCTCGTGTACGACGGTCGCGGGCGCCTGGTCGGGCGCGGGCTCCCCTGAGCATGCGGCGCCGATGACGCGCACCGTCGCCGTCCTGGTGGCATTGCTCGTGGTCTCACTCTCCGCCTGCGGCGATGCAGGAGGGGCGACGATCGTCTTGCGCATGACCTCGTGGCAATCGCCGCAGGAGAACCTGCTCGACCAGCCGGCGATCGACGCGTTCGTGCGCAGCCATCCGGGCGTGCGCGTGGTGAACGAACCGGTGAGCAACCAGTCCGAGTATCGCGAAAAGGTGATCACCGCGATCGCGTCGGGCTCACCTCCTGATGTGTTGCTCCTGGACGGGATCGACGTGCCCTCGTTCGCACAGGCCGGTGTACTCCTCGACCTCGCTCCGTTCGCCGCGCGCGTCGGGATCGTCGTGCACGAATTCTTTCCACACGTGCTCGCGATGTTCGCTCGGGGCGATACGGTGCTGGCCTTTCCGAAGGGCTTCTCGCCGGTCGTCTACTACTACAATCGCGCCCTGTTCGATGCCGCCCACCTGCCGTATCCGGACGATGGTTGGACCTTCGACGACTTTCTGGCGACCGCGCGCGCGCTCACGCTGGACCACGACGGCGATGGCGTCCCGGAACAGTGGGGGACCGCGGTGGACCGGCGCTTCCTCGCCTGGCAGGCGATGATCTGGAGTGGCGGTGGGGACATCCTCACCCCCGACGGGCGACACGCCACCGGGGCCCTCGACGCGCCGGCGACGGTGCAGGCGCTCGAGTTCCTGACGTCGTTGGCGACGGTGGAGCACGTGGCGCCGCTTCCCAACGCCTTTCGGGCGGTGTCGGGGAACGAGACACGGCTCTTCTACTCCGGCCGCCTCGCGCTCCTGCCGAGCGGGCATTGGCTCCTGCCCAACATCCGGGCCCAACTGGAGCAGGGGAGGCTGTCGTTAGGCGTAGTCGGCTTCCCGCACGCGCCGGGGGTGCGTCCCGCGACCCCGCTCTTCGCGTCGGGGTGGTCGGTGCCGCGCAACAGCGGCCATCGAAAGCTTGCCGTCGAACTGGCCGCCGCGCTGGCCGGCCCGGAGGCCCAGCGCCACCGGTTGGCCGCCGGTCTCGAACTCTCCACCATGCCGTCGGTGCAAGCCGAGTTTGCCGTGCGTGACTCGTTAGGGCTCGAGGCGGCCTTCCTGCGGCTGGTCGACGACGGGCGCGCCCCATGGGGGACGCGGATCGCACGCTTCCGGGAGGTGGAGGCGCAGCTCCCCGACATCATCGACCGGGTGGTGATCCGTGGAGAATCCGCGGCGCGTGCCGCGCACGACGTGGCCCGTCGCATCGACGAGATTCTCGTCCGATGAGCCGCGTCATCGTGCGCGCCCGCTTCGCCGCGATCTTGGCCTGTCTCCTCTGGGCGATCGCATCAGCGGCGATCGTCGGGGTGACCGGCGCCCGCGTCGAGTACGCGCAGGCTGCCGCCGAAGCGCGCACGGTGGTGCGTCTGCTCGCCGAGGCGCCCGAGCGGTCCCCGTCGCCGATCCGGCGCCTCGTCGCCGAGGGATCGTTGGCGCGCGTCCGTGTCGAACTCGCGCGCTTCCTCGGGCACGAGGTGTCGGGACTGGAATCCAACGACCGCGTGCAAGTGCACCGGTCGTGGTTCAAGCGCGTGGTCAGCGTCCCGATCAAGGACCGCGACGCCTGGGACATCATGGGGGCAGTCGCGCTGCAGGCGGAACCGTGGGGCGCCCTGTACGTTCCGCTGCTGGCGATACTGATCGTTGCCGCACTTGCCGCTGGGCTCGCGTTCCGCGGCATCGACCGGCTGGCCGCGAAGCCCGCGGCGTCGGTGTATGCAGCGATGATCGCCCCTGTCGCCGCGTTATCGGCGGTAATGGCAGTCATCTCGGTCACGTCGCGCCAGCGCATCGATGCCGCGCAGGTCGCGCTCCCGCCGCTCACTGCGCTGTCCCGCTTCGATGCCCTTGCCCTGCCGCTCCCCTCGGCGGTGCTCAGCGGGATCGCCATGGCGCTGGTCCTCCTCGCGACGTCGGCCGCGCTCTTCGTCATCGGTTGGGCGGCGTCGGCCGCGCGCCGCGCCGCCGATCGACGCGAGACGCTGACGGCCTGGGCCTTCCTCGCGCCGAGCGCGTTGCACCTCCTCCTCTTCACGGCGGGTCCGCTCGCCTTCACGCTTTTCATCTCGTTCCACGACTGGGACCTGCTGCGCCTCGACCGTCCATTCGTCGGGCTCGGGAATTACCTCGAGCTGGTGCGCGACCCGCTCTTCTGGCGCGCGCTCGCGAACACCGCGCTGTACGCGCTCTATGTCCCGGTGTCGATGGCGCTCGCGTTAGGCGCGGCGCTCATCCTCAACCAGCCGTTGCGGGGGATGCGGACGCTGCGGGCCGTCGTCTTCCTGCCGACAGTGGTGTCGTACGTGGCGATCGCCGTCGTCTGGCAGTGGATGTTCAACGTCGATTACGGCCTGCTGAACTTCCTGGCCCGCTCGGTACACCTGCCGGGGGTCGACTGGCTCGGCAATCCGCGCACGGCGCTCATTGCCGTCATGATCGTCTCCGCGTGGGTGCAACTCGGCTACCAGATGGTCGTCTATCTCGCCGGGCTCCAGGGAATCCCCGCGCACCTTCTCGAAGCGGCGACGCTCGATGGGGCCCGTCGGTGGGCGCGCTTCAGGCACATCACCCTGCCGCTGCTCCGACCGGTCACGGTCTTTCTCTTCGTCACCGGCATCATCTGGTCGTTCCAGGTCTTCACCCTGGTCTACGTCATGACCGAGGGGGGACCGGTGCATGCCACCGACGTTCTCGTCTATCGCATCTACCAGAATGCGTGGGAATTCCGACGCATGGGCTACGCCTCGGCGATGAGCTGGGTCCTCTTCGCCCTCCTCCTCGGGTTGACGCTGCTGCAGTGGCGCGCCCTCAACCGGACGGTCGACGATGCCGCCTAACGCACGCGCCCGGACTCGCCGCACCGTACCGGTCGCCGGCTACGTCGCGGCGATCGCGCTCGCCGCGGTCATGCTTGTCCCGTTCCTCTGGATGCTCTCGACGTCGCTGATGAACGAGTTCGAGGTCTTCCAGTATCCGCCGCCGATCCTCCCCGCCTCCCCCCAGTGGGAGAACTACCCGAACGCTTTGACGCAGCTCCCCTTCGCCCGCTTCTTCCTCAATAGCGGGATCCTCGCCCTCTGCATGGTGGTGGGGCAGACCTTCACCGGTGCACTCGGCGGATATGCCTTCGCCCGTTTCCGTTTCGCCGGGCGTGGCGCGGTCTTCGCCGCCTACCTCGGCGCGCTCATGGTCCCGGGCATCGTCCTCCTGATTCCACGCTTCCTGATGATCGACGCCATGGGTGGTGTCGATACGATCGCCGGCCTCGTGTCGACCGAAGTCGTCTCGGTCTGGGGCGTCTTCATGATGCGGCAGTTCTTCCAGTCGCTCCCCCGCGACACCGAGGATGCGGCGCGCATCGATGGGGCGACGGAGTGGATCATCTTCTGGCGCATCGCCCTTCCGTTGGCGCGACCCGCGCTGGCGACGCTCGCCCTCTTCGCCTTCATCGATGCGTGGAAGTCGTTCCTCTGGCCGCTGGTCATCACCCAGTCCATGGAGATGCGCACGGTCGAGGTGGGGATCGCGTCGTTCCATGGCCTCTACTACGCCAACTGGCCCTACCAGATGGCTGCCGCCGTCACGGCCCTCCTCCCGGTGCTGATCGCGTTCCTCGCCTCGCAGCGCTTCTTCACGCGCGGCATTCAGTTGACCGGGCTCCGCTGACCGTGCTCTGCTGACCGGGCTCCGCTGACCGGGCTCTGCTTACCGGGCTCTGCTGACCGGGCTCCGCTGACCGGGCTCCGCTCCCCGCGCTCGCGGGACACGCTCCGCTGGCGGCGTACGACGGGTGATGCCCCACCGCCTGCACATTGGAGTTCGTTACGCTGAGGCGGGTTCGTCGGTCATTCTGTCCGAAGGCGGGCCCGACCCATTGATCGACGGGGCCGCCGGTTCGATGCTGGGATCCTTCTCCTTCTCCTCCGCGCATGGCTCATCCCGATGTGAGCGCCACCGTGCATCCCCTGGCCGTGGTCTCCGACATCGCCGTACGTCTCGCCTCGGGCGACGATGTGGTCACCAAGACCGGCGACGTGCTCGAGCACCTGCTCACCGCATTTGGAGCGAGCGAGGTCGGGCTCTGGCTGTACAGTGCCACGGGACTGGTCTGTTCGCTTCGCGCGGGCGAGGCACTGACACAGCCCGAGGAGGTTGCCGCGCTGCTTGAGGCCGGGGGAGGAAGCTCGGACGCGTTGGCCGTGCGACGTCTGGTCGCCGGGACCCGCCGTCTCGGTGCGCTCGTCCTGCGCCCGACCGGCGCGCTCGGCGCCGACGCCCTGCTCGCCTTCGGCACCGTCGCAAATATCCTCGCGCCGGAGCTCTCCCGCGCCGAGCAGATGCGGCAGCTCGAGGGTGAGGTTGAGCGTCGTACGCGGCAGCTCGACGACGAGAAAGGCTTCACCGAGCAGATCGTCGACTCGCTTCCCGTCGGGCTGTACGTGATCGATCGCGAGTACCGGGTGAAGGCCTGGAACCGCAAGCGCGAGACCGGGATGCAGGGCATCTCCCGCGAGCAGGCGTTAGGCAGGACGATCTTCGAGATCCTGCACCGCGCACCCGCCGAGAGCCTGCGGCAGGAGTTCGATGAAGTCTTCCGCACTGGGCGCATCCAGCAGTTCAATCTCGAGTCGCGCGCCAGCGGCGAGGCGCGAGCGTTTCGCATCACCAAGATCCCGATGCGCGTAAGCGACGCCGGGATCACGCACGTCATCACGATCGGCGAGGACGTGACCGATTGGACGGTCGCGCAGGATCGCTTCGCCCAATCGGAAAAGCTCGCCGCCATTGGACAGCTCGCGGCCGGCGTGATGCATGAGGTGAACAACCCGCTCGCCACGATCTCAGCGTGCGCCGAATCGCTCAGCTTGCGCCTGGACGACATGCGCGCCGACGGGGTGTCGGTTCCCGAACAATCGGACGAGTTCCTGCGCATCATCGACTCCGAGATCCAGCGGTGCAAGCGCATCATCGACGGCCTGCTCGACTTCTCGCGCCCGCGCTCGGCGGAGAAGGCCCCCGTCCGCATCAATGACGTCGTCGAACAGTCGGTCTTCCTCGTGAAGCATCACGCGCGCTTCAAGCAGCTCAAGCTGCAGACGATGCTCGACCCCGACGCGCCGATGATCGACGCCAACGCGGAACAGCTGATCCAGGTCTTCATGGCCCTCATGATCAACGCCGCCGACGCCATGGAGCACGAAGGAACGATCACGGTGCGCACGCGTCGGGGGATCTCGCGCCACGAGGCGGTCATCGCCGAGGTGATCGACGAAGGACCGGGGATCGCCCGGGCCGACCTCCCCCGGATCTTCGATCCGTTCTTCACCACCAAGGCGCCGGGACGCGGGACGGGGCTTGGGCTCTCGATCTGTTACGGTATCATCACCGAACACGGGGGGCGGATCGAGGTGGACAGTGCGGTGGGCGCCGGCAGCACCTTCCGCATTCTCCTCCCCGCCACCGAGCAGGCGTGAGCGAAGCTCCAGTCATCAAGGTCCTCGTCGCAGAGGATGAGGGGCACCTTGGCACGCTCCTCGAGCGCTTCCTGACGTCCCGCGGACACGACGTCACCGTCGTGCGGGACGGCGACGCAGCGCTCGAGATGCTTCGCTGCGAGTCGTTTGACGTGGCGCTGCTCGACATCGTGATGCCCGGGCGCGACGGCCTCGAGGTCCTGCGGCTCGTGCGCGACGAGTCGTCGCCCCCGGAGGTGATCATCATCACCGGTAACGGCACGGTGGAGACCGCGATCGGCGCCATGCGTCTCGGCGCCTACGATTACCTCGCCAAGCCGTACCGGATGGCCGAGATCGATGTCCTCGTGCGCCGGGCCTGGGAGAAGCGCGAGGCCGCGCGCGAAACGGCACGGCTCGAGAAGCGCCTGGAGATCGTCGACCCGTTCTCCGAACTGGTCACCAGCCACCCGCCGCTGCGCGAGATCCTCGACACCGTGCCGCGGGTGGCGCGCAGCATGACCCCGGTCCTGATCACCGGCGAGTCGGGGACCGGCAAGGAGCTGGTGGCGCGCGCGATTCATCGGTTGTCCGAACGCGGCCGCGGGCCGCTGGTCGACATCGCCTGCGCCGCGATGGGCGGGATGTCGTTCGAGTCCGAGCTGTTCGGCTACGAGAACGGCGCGCTCCCGGGCGCCGAGGGGCGTCGCGCGGGACTCCTCGAGCTGGCGTCGGGGGGGACGCTCTTCATGGATGAAGTCGCCGCGCTGGAACGACGGCAGCAGGGGGCGCTCCTGCGGGTCCTCGAGCAAGGCGCCTTCTTCCGCGCCGGCGGGACGCAGAAGGTGGCGATGAACGCCCGCATCATCACGGCTACGAACCGGGACATCGATGCCATGGTGGAGCAGGGCGAGTTCCGGGAAGACCTCTACTATCGCATCAACACCATCCGCTTCGCCCTCCCGCCGCTGCGTGAACGGCGCAGCGATATCCCGGTCCTCGCCGAACACTTCCTCTCGCGCTACCCCGGGCGGCAGGTGGCCGGCTTTTCCGCCGATGCGATGGAGGCGCTGTCGGTCTACGACTGGCCGGGCAACGTTCGCGAACTGCGCAACGTGATCGAACGGGCCGTACTGCTCGCGTCGGGGGACATGATCACTTCGCGCGACCTTCCGATCCGTGCCGTACGCGTCGACCGGCGCCAGGCCTCGAACGGGAGCGGGGTGTTGCGCCCGCTGGCGGACTTGGAGCGTGACCACATCCGCTTCGTTCTCGGAGAGGTCAACTGGCATCAGGGTCGCGCGGCGGGCATCCTCGGCATATCCTCAAAGACACTCTACCGGAAGATCCGGGAATACGGATTCGACCGCCCCGCCGAACTACAGAACTCGACATGAAGGTCCTGGTCATCGAAGACGATCCCACCGTCGGCGCGTTTATCAAGCGCGGACTCGAAGAACAACGATGGGGGGTGCATCTCGTCGCCGATGGCGAAGAAGGGGAACAGGTCGCAGCGAGCGAGAAGTTCGACGTCATCATCCTCGACATGCGACTCCCGGGAAAGTCCGGGCTCGACGTCCTCCAGAGCCTGCGCTCGCGCGGTTTCGAGAAGCCCGTGCTGGTCCTCACCGCGCAGGACGCCGTCGACTCGAAGGTGCGCACGCTGCGGGCGGGCGCCGACGACTACGTCACGAAGCCGTTTGCCTTCGAGGAGCTGCTCGCCCGCGTGGAGGCGCTCGCCCGACGCCCCCGCGCCATGGCCTCCCCGATGCTGCGTGTCGGGGACCTCGAACTGAATCGCGACACGCGCGAGGTGCATCGTGCCGGCGAGGCGATCGAGCTGACACCAAAGGAGTTCGCCGTCCTGGAATATCTGATGCGCCATGCCGGCCGGGTGATGAGCCGCACCCTGATCACCGAGTACGCCTGGGGGTATCACTTCGATCCCGGCACCAACATTGTCGACGTGGTGATCAACCACCTGCGCAAGAAGATCGACGCCCGGCACGACAAGAAGCTCATCACGACGGTGCGGGGCGTGGGGTACGTCGTGAAGGCCTGATATGTCCTCCATTCGCGCCCGGCTGACGTTTCAGTACGCCGCCCTGATGCTCGCGCTGATGGGGGTGTTTGCCGGCGCGGTCTTCTTCGCGCGACGGGCGGGGGTGCAGCGCGAGGCGGCGCGCCTGGCGATCACGTATGGCGATCTCGCCGTGGCGATCCTGCGCGCCACCCAGCGTGCGGGGTCGGAGCAGATCATCGTCTCCGACTCGCTGGTTGGATCGGTGCTCAACCAGGAAGTGGCGCGCCTGCTGATGGAGATCCCCGGGTACATCATCGTCTTCGACGACGAGACCGGGCGACGGCTCTATACGTCGCGCGCCGTGATCGACCTCAACTTCCTGCCCCCCAGCCTGGCCCAGCGCGAGATGGCCCAGCGCGACATCGATACGTTCGAGAACTCGCTAGCGCAGGTCGAGAAGTCGCAGCGCGCCATCCGCGTTCCGCTTCGCAACGGCGACGTGGTGCTGGTCGAGCGACGCAGCAGCGACCCGATCTTCGGGCGTCGGCGGGTGATCGCCGGCGTGAACCTGCGGACGTTTGACAATTCGCCCCGGGAGATCCTCGGGAGCGCCCTGCTGCTCTTTCCCTTCGTCCTGGTCGCGGCGGCCGGCGGAGGGTACGTCATCGCGGGGCGAGCCCTTCAGCCGATCGATCGCATCACGACCGAGGTGGAAGACATCACCGACGGCCGTTCGCTCCACCGCCGCCTCGCCGTGGAATCGACCGGCGACGAGATGACGCGCCTGACGACGACGCTCAATGCGATGATCGGGCGACTGGAGACGTCGTTCGGCGCGCTGCGGCGCTTCACCGCCGACGCGTCGCACGAGCTCAAGACACCGTTGGCGGTGATGCGCGCCGACGTGGAACGCGCGATGCAGCTCCCGTCACACTCCAACGAACAACTCGTGGCGCTGGAGGAGGCACTGCAGCAGACCACTCGCATGGCCGACCTCGTCGACTCACTCCTGACACTGGCTCGCGCCGACGAAGGGCGCTTTGACCTGCATCGCGAGGTGGTTCCGCTCGAACCGCTCGTTCGTGAGGTCATGGAGACGGCGCTGATCCTGGGTGAGGACGCCGACCTGGTCGTCACGATGCCGGCGATCGATGACCTCGTCGTTCTCGGCGACCGCGTGCGCCTGCGCCAGCTCTTCCTGAACCTGGTCACCAACGCGATCAAGTACACGCCGCGCGGCGGCAAGGTGGAGCTCAACCTGGTGCGGCAGGGGACGCAGGCTCAGTTCTCAGTCAAGGACACCGGCATCGGGATCGCCGCGGCGGATCTCCCCTACATTTTCGAGCGATTCTGGCGGGCCGATCGGGTGCGCTCACGCTCGTCGGAGCGAAGCGGCTTCGGGTTGGGGCTGGCCATCTCGCAGTGGATTGCGCAGGCCCATGGCGGGCAGCTGACGGTGCAGTCGCGTCTGAATCGAGGGAGCACGTTTACCGTGAGCCTCCCCCTGACGACGAACGAACTCCCAGTATTGGCCGACGATGAGTCGCCAGGATCCCCGGCCGTTCGTAGCGCAGACTGATGCAGCGCGCGTGCATCGTCATGCATCGTCATGCACCGTCGAGGTGCGTGGGAGATGGTGTTCGACGCGTCTCGAGTGCGTAATCCGGCCTGTATCCACATGCGATGAGGGGGGACTTACGCCTCGAATCAGTGAGGGGTGAATGGTGGAAAGCGATATAACTAAAGGAGTTGCTGCGCATTGTGTGAGGTAAGTTGCGATATCCGTCGCGAGGATCGCTGACGCGTCAATTGGGAAATCGTAACGTGCGCTTCATCGTTTCTTAATGGAGTCGATATTCCGGCCTAAGATCGAGGTTGTAGAATCGATTCGTTCACTCCACGCTGTTCTGCCAACGTGTCCCGACGGTCGAGGGTTATGTTCAACAACCTGGTCGAGTCAAAGCGCAAGAAGCAGCGGAGCCCTGCCGGCATGTTCATGTCGTTCGTGCTTCACGCGGTTCTGATCACCCTGGTCGTAGTGGCCGGCGGACAGGCTGCCGAGAAGTTCGAGAAGCCGAAGCAGGAGAAGGTCGACTTCGTCGAGGTGAAGAAGGATGAGCCACCGCCGCCGAAGGACGAGCCGCCTCCGCCGCCGCCACCTGATGTCGTGGCTGCTCCGCCCCCACCCAAGGGGTTCCAGATCCTGACGGCGCCTGTCGAGATCCCGGACGTGCTGCCGGACATCGACTTGACGAAGAAGGTCACCAACGAAGCGGATTTCTCGGGGAAGGGTGCTGCCGGAGGTACGGCGAAGGGGGTCGAGGGTGGGAAGCCGCAACTCGTCGCCAGCGACCAGCCGTTCTTCGAGTTCCAAGTCGAGAAGCCGGTGCAGGCACTCCCCGGCGGCTCACAGCCCCGCTATCCGGACATCCTCCGCCAGGCCGGGGTGGAGGGAGAGGTGCTCGCGCAGTTCATCGTCGATACGACGGGCCGCGCTGAGATGAACTCCTACAAGGTCCTCAAGACCTCGCACGAGTTGTTCGGGGTCGCCGTGAAGAATGCGCTGCAGGGAATGCGCTTCATTCCGGCCGAGGTGGGAGGCCGCAAGGTCCGCCAGCTCGTACAGCAGCCGTTCTCATTCGCGATCTCCAAGTAACCGTCCTTCCCACCTTTCGCCTCTTCGCGGAGACCCAACAGTATGAATCTCAATTTCGCGGAAATCTGGACGTCCACCCCCATGTTCGGAAAGTTCCTGTGGGCGGTGCTGGCCACGATGTCGGTCTGGTCGCTGTCGGTCGGTATTTCGAAGGTCTGGCAGCTGAGCCGCGCCCAGAAGGAGACCGTCAAGTTCGCCCCCGAGTTCTCGCAGTTCCTCGAGGAAGACAACCTCGGCGAGGCCATCAAGCTGGCCGAGAGCTACAAGAAGTCGCACGTCGCCCGCGTCCTCGGTGGCGCCCTGGCCGAAGTCAAGCCGCTGATCATGGACGGATCGGTCACGGTGTCCGACATCAACACTGCGGAACGTGCGGTCGAGCGTGAAATGCTGATGGAGATGGTCTCGCTCAAGCGCGGCCTCGCCGTTCTCGCCACCGTCGGTTCGACCGCGCCGTTCGTCGGTCTGCTCGGCACGGTGTTCGGGATCATCAATGCGTTCGAAGGGATGGCCAAGTCCGGGTCGGGCGGCATCACCGCCATCGCCGCCGGTATCGCCGAGGCGCTCATCGCGACCGGCTTCGGACTCATCGTCGCCATTCCGGCCGTGTGGTTCTACAACTACTTCACGACCAAGATCGACAACCTGTCCGCCGAGATGACGTACACGTCGAAGGAAATGATCGACTACCTCATCAAGGGCGTGTCGGGCGAGTTCGGTCGCTCGCGCTTCACCCGTGAGTTCAACACGCAGGCCCAGAGCGGCGGCCCGCTCACCTGATCCCATCCCTCCGGTACATCGGTTTCCCAGTCTAGGAGGAATTGCGAATGGGTATGTCAGTAGGGAGCGGCGCCGAAGCGGTGAAGTCCGAGCCGAACGTCGTCCCGATGATCGACGTCATGCTGGTGCTCCTGATCATCTTCATGGTCGTGACGCCAGCGCTCGCGGCGGGTTTCCAGGCTGTTCCCCCAGCGGGAATCAACCTGAAGATCCACCCCGAGGAGGACAGCGATCAGGTGCTCGGGATCGACCGGGACGGCCAGTACTTCCTGAATAAGAGGCCGCTCCAGAACGACAAGCTGGCCGAGACGCTCAAGGGGATCTACGACGTGAGAACGCTCGACAAGATCCTCTACATCAAGGCCGACAAGGATCTCGAATACGTGAAAGTCCTCGACGCCATGGACATTGCCTCGCGCAATGGCGTGCGCGTCATCGGGGCCGTCTCCGATCAGGTCCCCAACACGGAGTCGTCCGTGGAGGGCGATGCCCCTGATCCCACCAAGAAGTAAGAACAGGAGAGCAACCCATGGGAATGGCCGTAGGGGGTAAAGGCGGGGGGCTCAACAACGAGCCTAACGTCGTCCCCATGATCGACGTGCTTCTCGTGCTCCTGATCATCTTCATGGTCATGCAGCCGATGTCGCGCAAGGCGATCGACTTGCAGCTCCCCGACCCCACGCCCTCGGTCGCGCCGGCTAACGCCGTCTCGAACCAGATCGTCCTCGAGGTGCTGCCGGGTGACCAGTATGCCATCAACAAGGAACCGGTCTCGAAGGACGGGCTCCTCGCCCGGCTCAAGTCGATTTACGATCCCCGCCCGGACAAGATCATGTTCGTGAAGGGCGATCCGAAGGTGAAGTATCAGGCGGTGATCTTCGCGATGGACCAAGCGCGCGGGGCAGGCGTGAAGGTCATCGGTGTGACGCCGAAAGACGCAGACACAGCGACGCCGAAGTAACCCGGCGAGTATGCTTCGTGCACTCGCACGGCGGGCGTCCCCTCGGGGGTGCCCGCCGTTCTTGTGTGTCCTACCTTCGACGCCCGCCACCAACATCCATTCCTGGCCACGACAAGCATCGCGCGCGCCGCGTGGCGATGAACCCTTTCTCTCCGCGGGGGCGTATAACTTGAGTCGCTTGTCCCTGAATCCTGAGCCTTCGTGACGCTGGCCCGCCCCAATCCAGCTTTCAACCTGCAGAAGCGGCCCCCGTTGCGGCCGCCAATCGGTATTCCCCTCCGCGACGGCTCCCGTCGCGAGGGGGTCATCGCGTCAGTGCTCTTGCACCTGCTCCTGGCGTTCCTGGTGCTGGCACCTCCGATTTTCCTGGCCACCAAGCTCGACTTCGTCCAGAAACAGGGAGCAGGCGGGCCAGGCCCGGCCGGAGGGGGCGGAGGTGGCTCTGGTGGCACTGGAGGGCGACTGGCTCGCGAGCGCCTGCAGTATCTCCGGATGGCGAAGCCGACACCGCAACCGACGGTCGCCCCTCCTGTCGTCGAGCCTCCCAAGCCCGAGGTCAAGCCGAAGCCGGAACCTGTCGTGCCACCGCCCATACCGATTCCCCCCGCGCCTCCGGTGACCGACGTGGCGGCCACTAGTGCGACGGAGGTGAAGGACGCCAGCGTCGTTAGCGGGAGCGGCGGAGGGAAGGGTAAGGACGGGACCGCCGGGAGCGGCTCGGGGACCGGCGGAGGGATCGGAACAGGGATCGGCACGGGCAAGGGGACAGGCGTTGGAGCGGGAACAGGGGGAGGGGACGACAACGTCTATCCCCCTGCTGTCATTTCCCTCCCGATTCTCCCGCTTCCCGTGCCCGGCAAAGTCCGACCGTACAAGATGGTGGCCTACTTCGAAGTCGACACCACCGGCACCGCCCGCCTGCTCGCCTTCAATCCGTCCAAGGACGGCGGCTATAACAAGCGCATCCGCGAGATGCTGAGCGAGATCCGCTTCCGTCCCGCGACGCGACCCGACGGACGGGCGGTGGTCGACACCGCGGTGGTCACCGCCGAGGCGATGCGATAGCCGCTGGATGCGATCGGTGCTGGATGCGATAGCCGCCGGTAGGCGCAGAGTCGACCGCCGCCGGAGGCGAGCATCCCGTCCACGGAACGTAGCGTTCCGATTGCGCGTAGCAATCGCACGTAGCGTCGCCAGAATCGTCCGCCGATTCCCCTGCACGGGGTACGGCCACTCGACATCGAGCCGGCGCCCGTGCGCACGAGTGAGACGCGACGGACGACCCATCATTCGCGAAGACGAAGCGGCGACTCGCGATCGGATATCCATCACGCGCGAACGCGCATTGCATGCTCGCCGCATCGGAGAGTCCGCTCCCGAACGCAGAGCTTCCGCGCGCGACGGCGTAACGCGCGCACTCGACGGAGCAGTTAGTTGGAGCGCGCGCTGACGTATGCGCATCGGCCGATCAGGAGTCGAGGGCGATGGCAGCAGCAGTCCCAGCGCTCCGCGACGCGCCCGACGCCGGCGTGCAGATGCCATCCGCGAGCCGACACACCGTCATCGAGCGTGACACGCTCTTCTCCGCGAACTCGAAGTGCGACGATACGGTCCGATAGCTGCTCGGATCCGTGGGACACGGGGCGGCGGACGATGCGTAGGCACTACACAACGACTGCAGTCGACATGACACAGGTAGTGAGCGTCCATTCGCGATCGCGCACCCTGCAGCTGCCGACGCGAAGAGTCCAACTACAAACTCGGACGGACCAGACACACACGCGAAGTCTCCAGCCACGACCGCGCAGCGCCCAGCCGCATCTGCGAAGTCTGCAGCCACGATCGCGCAGCGCCCAACCGCACACGCGAGGTCTGCAGCTACGACCGGGCATCGCCCAGCCGCACACGCGAGGTCTGCAGCTACGACCGGGCATCGCCCAGCCGCACACGCGGCCGACGCCTAGTGCAGCATCGTACCCGCGCGCTGGGACGGACGGAGTGGTGTCCGTCCGATTGCGTAGGCAACGCCGATCAGGGCCGGTCCAGCCTGTCTGCGACCACATGAAGACGCACCCGCTCGTCGCGCAGGAGCACGTACGCCCGTTCAACGCATCCCTTCGACGTATCCCCTCAGTGTGGTCTCCACACTGTGACCTCCACACGGTGATCTCCTCGCAGTGAGCTCCATAAACGTCGATCGGTCGGCGAAGGGGACCAACGCTGAGACGACGCGCGGATGCTCGGTGGCGCGAGCGACGACAGGATGCTGGCCCGGCCTTATGGGGCGAATCGCACGTGCGGGGTGCGGTCCTTCCGCCTTAGCTCCGAGTGAAGCGCGCTGCACGAGATCGATCGACGCGCCGACGTATCGGACGCCCGCTTCGTCCCGACGATCTCACCTGGCTGTCTCCCACCGTCTAACTTCCCGCACATGTCGCCCCACATGTTGCCGCAGAACTTCCATCTATCAACCTGCCGCCGTCCAGCTACCTCGGAGACTCGATCGCCGGGTCGTGTACCTGCACGAGGGCTTGGACCCCAGGGTTGCGCGCGCCGCTCGCAAAGTGCGTGGTCAGGTCTTGCCCGACGGATCGCGCTCCTTGTCCTCCTCACGCTCCCCCTCGGCGTTGCGCGAGCGCAGCGACAGGCGACGCCCGGACCGACACTGGCGCGCCTGCTGTCGGGAGTTCGCGAGACGGATGCGGTCAGCCTCGCCGCGTTCTGGGATTCGGTGACCGTGCACGGAACGCCGATGATCGATCCCATCAAGGGCGATGCCACTCGCGTTCTTGCAGAGTTTGTCTATCGCGGCGCCTCGATCCAGAACGTAGTGCTGGAGAATGGCGTGAATGGGTGGGTGTACGCCTTGAACCAGCTGGAGCGCGTGGCGGGAAGCGACATCTGGCATCTGACGGTCGCCGTCCCTGCCGACGTCCGCCTTGGGTACGTCTTTCGCGAGAATGACGACCTCATTCCCTGGTACGCCGAACCGCAGCAGGGAAAGCGATGGAGCGCCAATCGGCCTGACCCGCTGAACCCTCGCGTCGATTCGGCGCAGAATCGGCGCTCTCAGCTGATTGGACCTCGTGCCGAGCCGGATACCCTCTCGTTCGCGCGGAGCGGAGTGCCGGCTGGGCGAGTCGAGGAGATCACGATCGACTCCAGGGCGGTAGAGGCCACGCGATCGGTCGCGGTGTATCTGCCGCCTCGCGTGCCGACGACGGGTCTTCCCATCCTGCTCGTCTTCGACGGGCCGACCTATCGGCATACCGTGCGCCTGCCGTTGATCCTCGACAACCTCATCGCAGCGAATCGCATCACGCCCGTGGTCGCGATCTTCGTCTCGCAGCTCAACCGCATGCAGGAGCTGGCACCGAATGAGGGGTTCACGCGCTACATCTGCGACGAGTTGCTCCCCACGGTGCGTGCCCGCTTCGGGGTCACCGCCGATCCGCGACGCACGATCGTGATGGGGTCGAGCCACGGCGGACTTGCGGCCGACTGGATGGGACTGTCGCATCCGGAACTGTTTGGCAACGTGATCTCACAGTCGGCGTCGCTCTGGTGGTCGCCTGACGGTGATCCAGAGCCCGAGTTCCTCGCGCGGCACGTGGTCCGCGAGCCGCGCACCGCGACGCGGTTCTGGATTGAGGTCGGACGGTTCGAGGTTGATCAATCGCAGGGTGGCGGCCCCGGTCAGGTCGAGGTCAGTCGGCACTTCCGCGACGTCCTGCGAGCGAAGGGAAATGAGGTGTCGTACTCCGAGTTCCCGGGAGGTCACGAATACCAGAGTTGGCGCGTGACCACCCCACGGGCGCTGATGCATTTCCTCGCCCCGCGATGAGCGAGCGGGCGAGCGGGCGAGCGGGCGAGCGGGCGAGCGGGCGAGCGGGCGAGTGGGTGAGTGGGTGAGTGGGTGAGTGGTGTGTAAGTGGATGAGAGATTGACGCGAGGTGCACCGGGCGTGAGCTTCGGCGCTCCCTCTCCATAGATTCCCGCATGTTGATCGCTCGCACCGCTCTCCCTGTTTCGCTGGCAGTTACCCTGGTGCTGTCACCTGTGCCCGGGCGCGCGCAGCTCCCCGATTCGACCCGCACGCGCGTCGATGCCGTCTTCTCGCGATGGGACCGGACGGATTCCCCCGGCTGCTCGCTCGGCATCTCGCAGGACGGGCGCCCGGTCTACGAGCGAGGCTACGGCATGTCGGATATGCAGCACGCCCTCGCCATCACGCCGGGGTCGATCTTTCACGTGGCGTCGATCTCGAAGGAATTTTCGGCATACGCGATCGCGCTGCTCGCCGCAGAGGGTCGCCTAACGCTGGATGACGACATCCGGCGATACGTGCCGGAGGTGCCGGACTATGGACCGCGCATCACGATCCGCAACCTGATCCACCACACGTCGGGCCTGCGTGACCAGTGGCAGCTGCTGGCCTACGCCGGCTGGCGCGACGACGACGTCATCACGGAAGGCGATGTGCTCGCCATCGTGGCGCGACAGCGCGGGCTCAACTTCAAGCCCGGCGACGAGTGGATCTACTCCAACACCGGCTACACGCTCCTGGCCGTCATCGTGAAGCGCGCGAGCGGTCAGTCGCTGCGCGAGTTCGCCCAGGCGCGCATCTTCGCTCCGCTGGGCATGCGGGACACGCACTTTCACGATGACCACACGATGATCGTGCCCGGACGCACGTCTGCCTACCAGCCGCGTGATGGCGGAGGGTGGCAGATCTCGATCCCGGTCTTCGACACCTATGGCGCCACGTCGCTCTTCACAACGTCGCTCGACCTGCTGAAGTGGATGGCGAACCTCGACCACCCGACGGTCGGCACGGCGGCGCTCGTCGCCGCAGCCCAGACGAGTGGAGTGCTCAACGATGGAACGCCGACCGGTTACGGCTATGGACTGACCGTCGGTAGCTACCGCGGCCTCAAGGCCATTGGCCATGGCGGTGCCGATGCGGGTTACCGGGCCCAGGTCGAACGCTATCCCGAGCGCGGGATCGCGGTCGCCGTGCTCTGCAACGCGAGCAGCGCCGTCCCAAGCGTCCTTCTGCGTCGAGTCACCGACGTCCTGCTCGGTACGTCGGCGCCGCCGCAGGTGGCGTCGATCGACACCGTCACGCGCCCCGTGGCAGTCGCGCTGAAGCAGCCGTGGGTCGGGGTCTACCGCGACACCCTCACCCAACAGGTGATGCGTATCCGATTGACCAACGACACGCTGCGCCTTCAGGATGGCCGGATGCTCGCCACGACCAGTGACACCTCAGCGCGCATCGGGAACAGCGCCAGTGCGCTGGTGCTGCGCTCCGTGGGGGGAGTGGTCACGGCGGTGCAGCAGCTCCCGCGCAGCACGCGCGACCTGGTCTTCCGGCGGGAGGTCGCGTTCACGCCGGATCGAGCGGCGCTGGCCGCCTTTGCCGGCACCTACGAGAGCGACGAACTCGACGTGCGCTACACCCTGGCCGTGACCGATTCCGGGTTGGTCGTGCGCCATCGCAAACTCGGCGAGATGTTGATGGTGCCGACGTGGCGGGATGCCTTCACGGTCCACTACAACTTCTTCTGCCAGTTCACGCGCGACCGATCGGGGAAGGTGACGGGCTTCTCGATCAACGACGGACGAGTGCGCGGCGTGCGATTCGATCGCGTGAAGTAGCAGGTCGACGGGATGACCGGCTTTTCCTTCCGTATCGCGCAGGCATCAGGTGCCTCGCGCGTCGGCGCATTCTCGACGCCGCACGGGATCGTGCAGACGCCGGCGTTCATGCCGGTGGCGACGCACGGGACCGTGCGCGGCCTCAGCATGGAGGAGGTGCGCTCCACGGGGGCGGAGATGGTGCTGTCGAACGCGTTGCACCTGTACCTCCGTCCTGGCGATGGCGTCGTACACAACGCCGGCGGCGTGCAACAGTTCTCGCGGTGGGGTGGGCCGATGCTCACCGACTCCGGCGGTTTCCAGGTCTTCTCCCTCGCGCGACACCGGGTCGTGCGCGAGGACGGTGTGGAGTTTCGCAGCCCGGTCGAGGGGACGCTGCATCAGTACACGCCGGAGAAGGCGATCCAGATCCAGCGCAATCTCGGTGCCGACGTCGTGATGCAACTCGACGAGTTGGTGGCCGGAGACGTGGACCGGTCGACCGCACGCGCGGCGATGGAGCGCTCCCTGCGCTGGCTCGACAGATGCCGCGCAGAGTTTGAGCGGCTGGCCACAGACGATGCGATCACCCGGCAGGCGCTCTTTCCGATCGTGCAGGGCGGCACCGATGCGGCGCTCCGTCGCGCATCGATGGCTGGAGTACTCGCGGCGGGCGACTGGCGCGGTATCGCGATCGGTGGTGTCTCGGTCGGGGAGCCGAAGCCGTCGCTCTACGAAGTCCTCGAACTCTGTGAGCCCGCCCTCCCGCGGGAGCTGCCGCGCTATCTCATGGGGGTCGGCTTTCCCGATGACCTGCTCGAAGGAGTGCGACGCGGTGTCGACCTCTTCGACTGCGTCGTGCCGACCCGCCTCGGGCGACACGGGACGGCCTTCACTCCAGATGGAACGGTGCAGATTCGAAAAGGAAGCTTTCGCACCGACCGCCGCCCGCTCGTCGAGGAGTGCGACTGCCCGTGCTGCACCCAGTATGATCGACAGTACCTCCGGCACCTCTTCGTCTGCGAGGAGGAACTCGGACTACGCCTCCTCTGCCTGCATAACGTCTGGTTCCTCGTGCATCTCATGGCGCGCGCGCGCCGCGAGATCGGCGACGGTACCTTCACGTCGTGGAGCGAGGAGTGGCTCGCGCGCTATCGTGCGAAGGGGCGGTCTGGACAACCGTTGGCCGCCGAGTCCGCGGCCGCCGACGTCGAAGGCTGACGTGACGCGCGGACTCGAGCCAGCGACGTCGCGCCTGCGTTCACTCCGCGCGTAGCGACTCGACCGGGTCGATGCGCGTCGCGCGTCGGGCCGGGATGTACGCCGCCGCCAACCCGACGACCAGCAGGACGAAGCAGGCACCCAGCAGGGCGTAGGGATCGCCCGGCGAGACCTCGTACAGGAGCGACGCAAGGAAGCGGGTGCCGACGACCGCGCTCGCCAATCCCACGACCACTCCGGCCGAGACGACCACGATCGCCCCAGCGAGCACCTCGCGGCGGACTCGCGCCGGTGTCGCGCCGAGCGCCATGCGCACCCCGATCTCGTGCGTCTGATCGCGCACGGCGGCGGCCATGACCGCGTAGAGTCCGATGGCGGCCAGCAGGAGCGCGACCGTGCCAAAGCCCGATAGCAGGAAGGTGCTGAGGCGTGGCTGCGCCAGCGGGCCGTCGAGGAATGCGTCCATCGACTGCGCGCTCCACACCTGGAGCGACGGATCGACCATTCGCGCGGCGCGGCGCACCGGTGCGAGCACCGATGAGAGCTCGCCCGACGTCCGGACGGCGAGTGCCATCTGCCACGCCGTCGTCTGTCGCCACGGGAGGTAGATGGTCGCGGTCGCCTCGCGCAACGCGCGATAGCGAATGTCGCCGGCAACCCCGACCACGGTGCGCCAGGTGAGCGTGTCCGGCCCCCAGTAACGGATTCGCTTCCCGATGGGGTCCTCGTTAGGCCAGAGTCGCTGGGCGACGGCGGCGCTCACCACCGCGACCTGCGGTGCGTTCGCTACGTCGCTGGGGGCGAAGCCGCGTCCGCGCACGATGGGGATGTCGAACGCCCGGAAATAGTCGACGTCGCCGATCTCCAGCGGGACCGACAGCGCCTCGTCACCCCGGGTGATGGGCCCCCCGTCTACCTCCACCTGTCCGTGAAAGACGTTGGCACCCAGGAACGGCGGGATCAGGATCGGCGAGACGGCGGTGACGCCCGGGATCGCGGCGAATTCGCGGACGATCGCCTCCCCCAGCGCGGGAATTCGCTCCGGCGTGGCGGAGGCGGCCGACGGCCACGCCAGCTGCACGATTGCGAGATGCTCGGGGCGATAGCCGAGGTCGAGATGGGTCAGTCGCTCCAGGCTGCGCGCGAGAAGTCCGGCACCGGCCAGCAGCACAAGGGCAAGCGCGACCTGTGAGCCAACGAGGAGCTGGCGCACGCGCCGGCGCACGCGGCTCTCACTTCCTCCGCGCGCATCGACCCGCAACATCGTCAGCGAGGAGCGGGCCGCGCTCAGGGCGGGAAGGATGCCGAACAGCGCCGTTGCCATGCAGGTCATCACCAGCGCCGTGCCCACGGGGAGCTCCGCCAGCTGCAGCGCGTCCAGTCGGGGAAAGCGTGGCGGTGCGAAGCGGACGAGCAGACGCAACAGGAAGTGCGCGGCGGCGAGTCCGAGCATCCCGCCCGCCACCCCCAGGGCGACGTTCTCCAGCACGAGCTGGCGCACCACGTCGCCGAGCGTGGCGCCGAGCGAGCGGCGGATGAGCAGTTCCCGCTCCCGCGCCGTGGCGCGGACCAGGAGCAGGTTGCCGACGTTGAAGCAGGTGAGGAGGAGCAGGAGGGCGACGGCCGCCGACAATACGCCGAGGACCGGCCGAACATCGCCCACGACGGCGCGCTCGAACGGCGTCGCAGTCGCTCCGACCAGGCGCCAGTCGGGGAGGAGCCGATGCTGGATCTGGAAGAACTCGTCGCGGGCCGCTCCGGCGGTTGCACCCGGCGCGAGCCGGGCGACGGCGGTCGCCGCGAGTTGCGAACTCCACGGCGGCGTCCAGACCTCGACGCCAGACGGATAGTCGAGCCCAGGCGGCGCCACGCCGACGATCGTAAAGACGGTCTCACTCCACGCATCGTGCAGCGTGCGCCCGACGACCCCGGTGTCGCTGCCAAACCGCCGTTGCCAAGTGCCGAAGCTGATCACCATCGACAGCGCGCTCCCCGCCACCTCATCTTCCTTCCGGAGTAGGCGCCCGACCACCGCCTGTGCGCCGAGCACGTCAAAGAAATTGCCCGAGACGAGCGAGCGATTGAGCGTGAGCGACGCGTCTCCATCGCGAAACGGCGTCGGTGTCGCCCCCCAGTGCGCGACGCCGGCGATGGAGACGAGCGCGCGAGCCTCGGGGCGGAACTGTTCGTCCAACTCCTGAAAACTTCCGGACACCTCGAGCGCGGGATCGCCCCGGTGCGTCCACAGGACGACGAGCTCCTTCTGGTCCTGTACCGGCAGGCGCTGCAGCAGGACGCGGTCGTACACAGTGAAGATCGCCACCGCCATCCCGATGCCGATGGCGAGGATCCCGACCACGGTGGCGGTGAAGGCCGGCGCTCGGCGAAAGGTGCGGATTCCGAGCCGCAGCTCGTACGCCAGTCGGCCCATCTGTAACTCCGAGCGCGAGGATTCGGATCCCGGTTGCGAGCGCCGCACGCGCTGTGGCGCCCTGAGAGAGACCCGTGCATCCGGGAATACCATGACAGCTTTCGCTTGGCAAGGCGATCGCGATGGGGCGAGCCGGAGTCACAGCGTGTCCAGCGGTGCTGGCGTTCGCGCCCGTGTCGAGCCTACACTAGGGGGAGAGGACGACGGACCGTTCAAGCCTCGGCAGCAAGGCGAGGCGACTGCGCCGAGGAGAGTTCGACATGGACAGATGCGTCGCTGTTCGCCACGCGCTGAGGTGCAGCCCACTGGTCGCGGCCTTGCTGATTGCCTGCGCGACCGCCCACGAGCTCGTGGCGCCGATGCGAGGCGTGGCATCCGAGTCAGCCGACGTACACGTCGCGGAACGAGCGCTGGCCCGCGGCGAGGCCGCGTCGTCGGTGCGAGTGGCGGCACAACGGGGCGCGCTGACCGTCGAGGTGGTCCGTCCGTCATTCTGTGCCACGCTCGTCTCGGCGGTGGCGTCGCGCGCGAGCGGCGCGATCGATGTCATCGCCAGCGTCGGCGGAAATCCGCTCGCCCTCTGCTCCCCGCTGCAGCAGGGATGGGTGGTGGTCTACGAGGTGACGATTCCGCGGGTCGCGTCGGGACTCGTCACCGTTCGCTTGTTCGAATTGGTCGGTAACCTGCCCCCGGCGCTTCGCGGACAGGCGCGCGTGTCCGTCCCGGACTGATCGCCGACCCCAGCGGCGAACCGGCGCGTGTCGTGCGTCGAGCCGGTAGAAGCAGCAGGCCGCTAGTGTCCGCCCCGCGAGACCGGCTCGATGTGCGGCCGCTTGCCGGTGCGCAGTACCGAGTGCTTGTACCCGTACAGGAAGTAGACCACCAGTCCGATGGCGAGCCAGATGCCGAAGCGGATCCAGGTCACCGTGGGCAGCTGCAGCATGAGGTAGAGGCAGGCGGCGATCGAGATCATCGGCGTGTAGGGAACGCCCGGCACCCGGAAGGGGCGCTCGCGATCCGGGTCGGAGCGCCGCAGCAAAATCACTCCCGCCGACACCAGCACAAAGGCGAACAGCGTCCCGATATTCGTCAGGTCCACCACCTCGGCGATGTTGGCGAAGGACGCGAATACGGCCACGAACGTCCCGGTGAGGATCGTCCCGACGTACGGCGTGCGGAAGCGCGGATGCACCTTGGCCATCACCGGCGGGAGGAGCCCGTCGCGCGCCATCGAGTAGAAGATGCGCGGCTGCCCCAGCTGGAAGACCAGGAGCACGCTCCCCATCGCGATCACCGCGCCTAACGCGATGATGAAGCGCGACGCATTCAATAATCCGGCCGGCCCATCCGCATACTGCAACGCCGTGATCATCGGCTCCGCGGTTCCCAGCTGCCTCCACGGTGCCATCCCCGTCATGACGATCGACAGCGCGACGTACAGCACCGTGCAGATCACCAGCGACATGATGATCCCGAACGGCATGTCCCTCGCAGGATTCTCGGCCTCTTCGGCCGCCGTCGAGACGGCGTCGAAGCCGATGTAACTGAAGAAGATGATTGCTGCCGCGGCACTGATCCCCTTGAAACCGTTGGGCGCAAACCCTCCGGTGCTGACGTTGGTCCAGTTGTCGGGCTTGATCAGGAAGACGCCGACGGCGAGAAAGAAAAGGATGATCCCGATCTTCAGGAGGACCATCGCATTGTTCGCGTTCGCCGACTCCTTCACGCCGATCACCAGGATCACCGTGATCGCGAGCACCACCAGCGCCGCCGGCAGGTTCACGATCACCGGCAGGCCGAAGAGGTGCGGCGCGTTGGTCCACGCCGACGCGAGGTACTGCATCAGCGGATCGGTAGACCCCGCGGCCACGACCGTCACCGCATCGTGGGCGCTGCGGTAGTCGGTCGCCAGCCACGATGGCAGGTCGAGCCCGAAGTGCGAGATCAACTCGCGGAAGTGCCCCGACCAGCCGATTGCGACCCCGATGTTGCCCACTGCATACTCGATGATCAGGTCCCACCCGATGATCCAGGCGACGAATTCTCCTATCGACGCGTACGCGTACGTGTACGCCGAGCCGGCGATCGGCACCATCGCAGCAAACTCGGCGTAGCAGAGCGCCGCGAAGCCGCAGGCGACCGCCGTAAGCAGGAAGGAGAAGACGATGGCCGGCCCGGCGCCCGGCCGCGCTGCATCTCCGACGATCGCCGTCCCCGTCGTCGCAAAGATCCCCGCCCCGATCGTCGCGCCCACCCCCAGCGCCGTCAGGTGCCACTTGGTCAGCGAACGCTTGAGGCCACCGCCGAGTGCGACTTCGGCCTCACAATCGGCGACGGATTTCTTGGCGAAGAGCGAGTTCAACATCACGCAGGGTATGGAGGGACGGATGGCTGGGAGCGGCTGAGTATGTCGCCCTCGACGACCGCGCGCGAGAGGGGCCGCCGCTAAGCCCGGGAGTCCAACGGCGCTCTGGCCGCCGAGCGCACATCGGCATATGTTCTCGCGCTCTTCGGACCGGGGTCGACCGTTACCGTCGATCGCTGACGTCCCGCTCCCCCAACAATCCGAATTCAACGGAGACGCGTGGCAGCACCGCACGACGCCGCGACAGGCCCCGGCTTTGTCCGCGCCTTGACGCTGACCGATGCCACGATGCTCGTCGCTGGCTCGATGATCGGCTCAGGAATCTTCATCGTCTCCGCCGACATCAGTCGCACGCTCAACTCGCCGCTCTGGCTCCTCGTCACGTGGGTCGCCACCGCCGTCATCACCGTGCTCGGCGCCCTCGCATACGGCGAGCTCGCGTCGATGTATCCCCGCGCCGGCGGCCAGTACGTCTTCCTGCGTGAGTCGATGGGACCGCTGCTCGGGTTCCTGTACGGGTGGACGCTCTTTCTCGTGATCCAGACGGGGACGATTGCCGCGGTCGGCGTCGCCGTCGGCCGCTTCCTGGGCGTCCTCATCCCCTCGATCGGCGCGGAGCGATGGGCATGGTTCCCGCAGGCCGACATCTGCCTGCGTGCGATTGGCTGTGATGACCCTTCCAAGGCCTTTCAGCTGGGACTGAGCGGGCAGCGACTCGTGGCGCTCGCCTCCGTTTGGTTCCTCACGGCGATCAATTTGCGCGGCGTGCAGGAAGGGAAGGCGATCCAGACGACGCTCACCGTCGTCAAGACTGTCACCCTCATTCTGCTGGTCGTCATCGGTCTCTCGATCGGACGCACGGCGGTCGCCGTCGACGCCAACTTCGGAGCGGGCTTCGTCGGGAGTCCACCAATCGGTTCGGCCCTGCTGCTTGCCTTCGGCGCGGCGATGGTTGGTTCGCTCTTTTCGAGCGACGCGTGGAACAACGTGACCTTCGCCGCGGCCGAGGTGCACCAGCCGCAACGCAATCTCCCGCTGGCGCTCCTGTTCGGGACCGGGATGGTGAGCCTGCTCTACATCCTCGCCAACGTCGCGTACATGAACGTGCTGCCCATGGTCGGCGACCCGGCCGGAACGACAGCGCTCGCCCGGGGCATCCAGTTCGCCGCCGAGGATCGGGTCGCGACCGCGATGATGGAGACCGCATTCGGCGCCAACGGAACGACGATCATGGCGATCGCGATCCTGATCTCTGCGTTCGGTTGCAGCAACGGAATGATCCTCTCCGGCGCGCGCGTCTACTGGGCAATGGCGCGCGACCGCCTCTTCTTCATGCGGGCGGGCGCGCTCAATGCACGTGGCGTTCCGAGCTACGCCTTGATCGTCCAGGCGATCTGGATCTCTGTTCTCTGCCTGTCGGGGACCTACGGGCAGCTGCTCGACTACGTGGTCTTCGCAGCCCTCGTCTTCTACTGCCTCACCACGATCGGACTCTTCATACTGCGCAGGACGCACCCCGACGCTGAGCGCCCGTATCGGGCCATCGGCTATCCGGTTCTCCCGGGACTGTACGTTCTGCTGGCCGGGGGACTCGCCATTCTCCTGCTCGTCGCCGAAAAGACTCGCGGTCAGGCCGTCGCCGGCCTCTCGATCGTGCTACTCGGTATCCCGGTCTACTATGCATGGCGCGCAACCAGCACATCGCCTAGCGAATCGTCCGGCGTCCCCTGATCGATCCCCAGTCCCCGCCTTAGTTTAGGGCTCGCCTCCCCGCCTCGTCTTCTCGTCTTCTCGTCTTCTCGTCTTCTCGTCTTCTCGTCTTCTAGAATCTCATGTCCGCATCGATCGGCACTACCGGCACCGGAATGAAGTTGCACAACAAGATCCTGCTTGGTCTGCTGGTCGGTGCCTCGCTTGGCGTATTGGCCAACCAGACGCTGGGGGGCAAACATCCGCTGGTAGAGGGGATCAACCACTACGTGGCGGGGCCGATCGGCCAGATTTTCCTGCGCATGCTCTTCATGATCGTGATCCCGCTTGTCTTCGCGTCGATCTCGCTCGGCGTGGCGGGGCTCGGCGACATCCGGCGGGTGGGGCGCGTCGGTGGCAAGGCGCTCGGCTATTTCTTCGGCACGACCGCCATGGCTGCCGTCGTCGGGCTGATCCTCGTCTCCATCGTTCGGCCGGGGTCGCGCCTCGATCCGGCCGTTCGCGCCGAATTGATCCAGACGTACGCCACCGATGCGACGAGCAAGGTCGAGGCAGCCGCCACCACGACATTCGGCATCGAGACGCTCGTCAACGTCGTCACGCGCAACCCGGTCAAGTCCGCCGTCGATCTCGACCTGCTCGGGATCATCTTCTTTGCGCTCATGTTCGGCGCGGCGCTGACCATGATCCCGACCGAGAAGTCGCAGCCGATGATCGCCGTGCTCGAGGCGCTCGAAGCGGTGGTGATCAAGATCGTGGGTGTGGCGATGCGCCTGGCCCCGTACGGCGTCACGGGGCTCATCTTCGGCGTCACGTCCCGATTCGGTTTCTATCTCCTGAAACCGCTCGCATCGTACATCGTCGTCGTGCTGTTGGCGCTCTTCCTCCACGTCGCCGTCAACATATCGGCCATCATCCGCTTCGCGGTGGGGATGTCGCCGGTGCTATTCTTCTCGCGCATCCGATCAGCTTTGGTGACCGCCTTTTCCACCTCCTCCAGCAGCGCGACGCTTCCGACCGCTATCGCGACGGCCGAACAGAACCTCGGCATCCCGTCCAAGATCGCCGGCTTCGTCCTCCCGCTCGGCTCGACGATGTGCATGAATGGGACGGCGCTGTTCGAGGGGATCACTGTCATCTTTCTCTGTCAGGTGTTCGGCGTCGAACTTTCCTTGGGGCAGATGATCGTGGTGATGGTCATGTCGGTCATCACGGCGATAGGCGCCGCCGGCGTCCCGGGTGGGTCGATTCCGCTCCTGGTCGGCATTCTGACGATGTTCGGCGTCCCTGGCGAAGGGATCGCGCTGATACTCGGCGTCGATCGCATCCTCGACATGGCGCGCACCACCGTGAACGTCTGCGGGGACCTCAGTGCCACGGCCTTCATCGCGCGTTCCGAGAAGGTGTGGGACGCGTCGATGGTTCCGGCGGTCGAGGGGCTCGATTCGGGCGGGCGATCGGAAGCCGCGGCCTGAGCGTAACGCTCGCTAGCGGAGCGTTGCCTGCTCGGCGAGAATGCGCTTCCGTTCGGACCACACGGCGACCAGGCCGGGAATGATCGAGAGGATGATGATGGCGAGGACGACGAGCGAGAAATTCGCCTTCACGATCGGGATGTTTCCGAAGAAGTAGCCCGCGAAGAGCATCGCGCCGACCCAGGCCGTCCCGCCGGCGACGTTATAGGCTGCGAAGCGCCCGTATGACATCGTACCGGCGCCGGCAACGAACGGGGCGAAGGTGCGGATGATCGGGATGAAGCGGGCGAGGATGATGGTCTTGCCGCCGTGGCGTTCGTAGAACTCGTGCGTGCGCCGGATGTGTTCGTGCTTGACGAGCGGGAGTTTTCCGGAGGCGGCCCGTGCGCCGAGCTTGCCTCCCATCCAGTAGTTCACCGCGTCGCCGACAATCGCGCACGTCGTCAGGAGGAGGAACAGCACAACAATGTTGAGCGAGCCGGTAGCAGCGGCGAGTGCGCCGGTGGCGAAAAGGAGGGAGTCACCTGGTAGGAACGGGGTGACGACGAGCCCGGTCTCGGCGAAGATGATCAGGGCGAGCACCACGTAGGTCCAGACGCCGGCCCAGTTCACGAGGGTGGCCAGATGGGCGTCCAGATGGAGCACGTAGTCGACGAACGTGTGAAGCAGGTCCATGAGTCACCGAATGGGGGTGTGCGTCCGCCTGTGCAAGGCCCGGGCCGCGGCTCGGCGCCGAGATGTCCTGTTCGTTTCTTGCGCCCTGGCTCAGCGCCCCGGGCGTGACCGGTTCGGTTCGCGCGGCATGCCGGTGCGCGGCCTTACGCCGTCGTGGCGCCGAGCAGGCGGAGCGCCCCGCGCACCGCGCCGCGCACCGGCACGACGTCCTCATCCCGGATCTGGGCGCCCGGCACGGCGGTCTTGAGGCGATGCACCATGCGCTTCCGGAGCAGGATTCCCTTCGAGAACAGGCCACCGCCTAACGCGAGCGGGACGGACGCGCGCTCGTCGCCGAAGAGCTGCCGCGCAAGCGTACGTGCGTGGAGCACGAGCTCCTCGACTGCCAGCGTCACCAGGGAGTTTGCCCGCAGGTCGCCCGCCTGCGCCATGCTCATGACGACCGGTGCGAGCGTCGCGAAAGTGGCCGGTGTCGCCGCCGCCGCCCAGGCGATAAGGTCGGCGACCTCGTTCACCTCGGCGGCTGTGAGTACTGCCCCGGTCAGCGTTGTCTCCGGCTCGCGCCCGTCGTGCGCCGCGGTGATGACGCTGAGGACGCGGCGCCCGATCCACGCGCCACTCCCCTCGTCGCCGCAGTCCGGTCCCCACCCGCCGCAGCGCGCGAAGGCCCCGGCCGGTCCGCGACCGTAGCCTACCGATCCAGTGCCGGCAATCACGAGCAGTCCGGCCCCGTCGCCGAAGGCATCGTCGAGCGCCACCGTCGCGTCTGAATGCACCGAGACGTCCTCCGCGACCTCACGGCTCATGAGCGCCTGCCACAGGGCGTCGCGCTCGGCGTCACGCCCGACCCCTGCTACGCCTACGCAAAGCACCTTTGGCACGACGTCCGTCATGTCGCAGGCCGCCAGCGCATCGCGTACGGTGGCGGCGATCGTGTCGGCCGACGACTCGGCTTCGCCCGGACGCACGGCGCTTGGCCCTCCCTCCACCGTCACGATCTCCTTTCCCGACTCGTCGGCCACCATCGCGCGCGTGCGCGATCCGCCGCCGTCGACCCCTACCACGATGTTGCTCATGCGTCACTCCGAGCGGTCGAGGGCTGGGCAGACAGGGCGGGGGCGGGGTGCGTGAACGACGAAAGCATGCCGGTGAGGTAGGTGATGGAGGTACCGATGAGGACGTACCACGGCCACGCAATGCGGGCGAGCGGTCCGAGCGAAGCATCCAGCGAAGGATAAGCGGCCGCGAGGGGCTTCGCGAAGACCACGAACGTCATCGCCGCGATCCCGACCACCATCCCGGTGATCGCGTCGCGCTGGATGGCGCGCCGCCAGCCGATCGCCAGGCTGAAGGCGCCTAACAATCCGCCGTACGTGAACGAGGCTACCGAGAGCGCGACCACGACCACCGGCGTTCCCTGATTCTTGTACAGGAGCGCCCCCCCGATCAGGATCACGGCCCACACGATCGTGAACAGCTTCCCCGCGCGGTACACCGCGGGATCGTCGACGGTGCGACCGGTGAGGGGGACGTAGATGTCATGGGTCGTCGCCGCCGAGAGCGAGTTGAGCGACCCCGAGACAGTGCTCATCGCCGCGGCGAGAATGGCCGCCACGACCAACCCGGTCATCCCCGGCGGCATCACCTCGATGATGAACGTCGGGAATATCTCGTCGGGCTTCGGGAAGACACGCGCGTCGTAGTACGCGAACAATCCGACCCCGATGAACAGGAAAAGTGAGAACTGCAGCATGACGGCGAAGCCGCTCCCGATCAGTGCGCGGCGCGCGTCGCGCAGTGACGAGGACGCCATCAGACGCTGCACGATCATCTGGTCGGCGCCGTGCGATGCCATCGACAGGAAGCCGCCGCCGATGACACCGGCCCACAGCGTCTGCGGCTTGCTCACATCGGTGGACAGGTCGAGGATGCGAAGCTTGCCGGCGCTGGCCGCGCGCGTCAGGATCGCCCCCCATCCCCCTTCCACACCCTGCCCGATGAGATAGACCGCCGCGAGCCCCCCGATGAGATAGACCCCGGTCTGCAGCACGTCGGTCCAGACGACGGCGCGCATGCCGCCTTCGTAGGTGTAGACCAGGGTGAAGGCGCCGAGCACGAGGATCGAGACCGGCATCACGTATTCGGCCGGGACCGAGGGGCCGAGAATCAGCGCGACCGGGATCGCCGTCGCGAAGACACGCACCGAGTCGCCGAACGCCCGGGTCACCATGAAGGTGATCGAGGCGACGCGTCGCGTCGCCAGGCCGAAGCGCCGTTCGAGCAGCGCGTACGCCGTCACCAGTTCGCCCTGGTAGTATCGCGGCAGCAGGACGTAGGCGACGATGATGCGTCCCACGATGTAGCCCGCGACGATCTGCAGGAACGAGAAGTCGCCGAGGTATGCGAGTCCTGGTATCGAGATGAAGGTCAGCGCGCTCGTCTCGGTCGCGACGACGGAGAAGAGGATCGCCCACCACGGGATGGCCTGCGAGGCGACGAAGTAGTCGCGGGCGCTCTTCTGACCGCGTCCGAGCCAGACGCCTAACGCCGTTGTTCCACCCATGTAGGCCACGAGGACGACGACGTCGAGCGCGGTGAAGCCTCCCCTCACGACCTCACCTTACACGACGACATAGGCCTCCATCGCGAAATACTCGGCGAGTCCGAGGCGATCGAGCAGCGCCGCCGTGTCCTTGTTGCGTGCCTCCACCCGCTGCCAGAACTCACGGTCGTCCTGGCCGGGGAAGGGGGCCGAGTCCTTCTGTGACTGGTGCTTGAAGATCGCCTGGATCTTCAGGCGCAGTTCGTCCTGGGAGATCGGGATGAGCCAGGTGGCCTCGGTGATCGACCACTCCTGCCAGGCGCCGCGATAGAGCCAGACATCGGGGAGTTCGACGCGCCCCTCCTCGCGTAGTTCGTCCAGCGCCCCCTCGATCGCTTCCTTGCACATCCGGTGCGTGCCGTGCGGATCGGAGAGGTCGCCGGCGATAAAAATGATCTCGGGGCGCTTCTGCTCGAGGATGGCGCGCACGATCGCCACGTCGGCCGGACCGATGGAATCCTTGCGCACCTTGCCGGTCTGGTAGAACGGCAGGTTGAGGAAGTGCGCGTCGTCGCTCGTTAGGCCGAGCGTCTCGATGCCGGAGATCGCTTCCGATTCGCGAATGATGCGCTTGATGTCCTGTATTTCCGCGCTGTCCACGTCGCCCGGATGTTTGGCCGCAAGGAAGCCGTAGACCCGGTCGCGCAGCGCCCCGATGGCCGCGGCGTCGAGGCGCCGGTCATGCGCGAGTCGCACGAGGAACTCGACGTAGCGCCGCACGTCATGATCAAAGACCGCGATATTGCCGCTCGTCATGTACGCGACCGTGATCTCGTTCCCGTTCAGGAAGAGCTTGCGCAGGATCCCCCCCATCGAGATGACGTCGTCATCGGGATGTGGCGAGAAGCAGATGATCCGCCTTTCCTCCGGGAGCTTCGAGCGTCCCTTGATCTTGGCGCCGAGCGCATTGAACACGTGCCCGTTCACCTCGCCGGCACTCCCGAACTTCGCCACCAGGGACGACAGATGGTGCTCGCCGTAGTCGCGCACGGTGAGCTTCAGGATCGCCTTGGACGTCTTGAGCGAGAGCCAGGTCACGGCGCGGATGATGAGCGCCTCGTGCCACGTGACTTCGTCGAGCATCCACGGAGTGGCGATCCGCGTGAGGTCGGCCGCAGCGGCCCGATCGACGAAGAACGTGGTGGCCGGATGTCGCTGGAGAAAGGTCGCGGCGACGTCGACCGCGATGTCGCCCTCGACCGCGCGGCGCACGATCGCCGACTTGTGCTCGCCGGTGGCGAGGATCGCGATCTCTCGCGCGCCGAGGATCGTGGCGACTCCCATCGTCAGCGCCTCGCGCGGGACGTTGTCCTCGCCGAAGAAATCGGCGGACGCGTCACGCCGCGTCACCATGTCGAGCGTCACGAGGCGGGTGCGACTTTCGGCGCCGGAGCCCGGCTCGTTGAAGCCGATGTGTCCCGTCTTCCCGATGCCGAGGATCTGGAAGTCGATACCGCCAGCGGCCAGGATCGCCGCCTCGTACGCATGCACGTGCTCCTCGATCCCCTCACGCGGGAGGTCGCCACGCGGGATGTGGACGTTCGCCGGTTCGATGTCGATGTGCGCGAAGAAATTCTCCCACATGAACCGATGGTAGGAGTGCACGCTCTCAGGCGGCATCGGGTAGTACTCGTCGAGATTGAACGTCACCACGTGGACGAAGGACAGCCCCTCGTCGCGATGCATGCGGATGAGCTCACGGTAGACGCCGATCGGCGTCGATCCGGTCGCGAGCCCGAGCACGCAGGCGCGTCGCCGCGAGGCGCGCTCCCGTACGAGTACCGCGATGCGTTCGGCGACGAGTCGCGCGATGTCCTCGTGGGCGTCCACCACGGTGGTGCGGATGCGCTCGCGTGCGTGGGCGTCGCCAGCGACGGAAAACGAAGGCCCGCGATTCGTCGACAGCGGATCGCGGGCCTCATCCTTCGCGGCGGCGCCCGGGACCTGGTGCATCCCGGGAGCCGGTGACATCATGGGTCGTTAGGCAGAGAAGGAACTTCCGCAGCCACAGCCGCCGGTGGAGTTCGGATTCTTGAAGGTGAAGCCCGAACCCTGCATCGACGAAACGTAATCGATCTCGACCTGATTGATGTATTGGGCGGAGAAGGGGTCGACAAACATGCGGAACCCCTCGTGCTGGACGACCAAGTCATCCTCGGCGGCGGCATCCTCGATGAGCAGGCCGTACTTGAAGCCGCTGCATCCGCCGGGCTGGACGCTGACGCGCAGGCCACCGACGTCAGGCGACACGCCTTCGGCGTCCATGAAGCGCTTGACCTCGACCGCCGCCACCGGCGTTACGCTGACCATCACTTCCGGCTGCAGGTTCGTGCTCACGATATCCTCCATATGCAACGTGGGGTCGCGAATTGCGACATCATTACTTGGTAATCTAGTGCTGGCTCGCGGGGCATTCAAGAATCGACGCGCTTTCTGGACAACCCTGCAGCAATCCCATCACGGCGTCGGCGACGCCGATCCTGACCTGCCCAATGCGGCGATTCTCGCGCGTCGGGTTGACGCGGTTGGTCAGCAGGATGATGAAGACGTCCTGTGCCGGATCGATCCAGATCGAGGTTCCGGTGAAACCGGTATGACCGAACGCGCGCGCGGACATGCGGTGACCCGCGGAATTCGACCCGGTTGGCTTCTCCCAACCCAACGCCCGATTCGAGAGCGGGGAGTCCGGGCGCGCCGTGAACCGTTCGATCGTCGCGGAGTCGAGTACTCGTACCCCGTCGAGCATGCCGTGGTTCAAGTACATGCGAGTCAGCCGGGAGAGGTCGGCAGCGGTGGAGAAGAGGCCGGCGTGCGGCGCGATCCCGCCGAGCGCAAAGGCGTTCTCGTCGTGCACCTCGCCACGCAGGTGTCGCTGCCGCCAGGGGTCGATCTCCGTCGGTGCGATCCGCGCCAGCTTCGACGCCGGAGGCAGCCACGTCGTCTCCCGCATACCGAGCGGGAGAAAGACGTCGCGGGTGGCCAGCACATTGAAAGGCACCCCAGCGACACGGGTGACGATCTCCCCCAGCAGGATCGCGCCCAGGTCGCTGTAGACCATGCGCACGCCCGGGACCGTGTCGAGCGGGGTGGCGATGACGAGCGCCAGCGCCTGCGCCGGGGTCGTCGCCTCCTTGTAGAGCGGTCGCCATGCAGGAAGCCCGGACGAGTGCGTGAGCAGATGGCGGACCGTGACCCGTTCCTGCCACCGCCCGCTCCACTCGGGAATGTACTTCTGCACTGGGGCGTCCAGGTCGAGCGTCCCCGCCTGCACCAGGCGAATGACGTCCGAGGTGAGCCCGACCACCTTGGTGAGCGACGCCAGATCCCAGAGCGTCTTCGCGTCGGGAACGGTGGGGTCGTCGGCATCGAGATGGCCGACACCGGCCTGAGCCAGCATACCACTGTGCGTCCCCACCAGTGCGAAGGCGCCAGGGAAGGCGCTGTCTCGCGTCGCGCGCTGGAGGACGCGCTCGAGGCGCCGCTGCAAGTCTGACACGTCGATGCTGCGGGACGCCGCTTCGGCGGCACTGACCATCGGCATCGGGCCGCTCGCCGGTGCCTGTCCCGGCAGGCGACAGGCAGCGAGTGCCACCACCAGCGCAGTGCAGAACGCAATCGAGGCTCGGACGCCGCGCTCGGTACGGCGCGCTGGCGAACCCAAGGGCGCCGCGGTCCCTGCAGGATTCGGCGGATTCGAACGGGCGATCATCACGTGGGTAAATGAGGTGGAGTTGCGCGAAGGGTCAACCCCCGACACCTTCGCCCGCAAGTGCGCGCGGCGCGAATCGCGCCAGCGCGAAACCTCGATCCAGGAATCCCATGCGCCCGTTACTCCTTGCAGCGCTGCTATCAGTGGCGGCTTGCTCACGTCAGGTCACCCTGCAGGCGACGCCTGCCGCGGCGTCCGAGGTTTCGCTCAAGGTCACCAACAACGCCACGCAGGCGGTCACCGTGTACGTGATGTCTGGAGGGACCGAGTATACGCTCAAGTCCGTGGCAGCGAACGCGACTGAATTGATTCCAGTCCCGGGCGTCGCCGCAGGCAGCAATGTGCGACTGCGGGCGATGCTCGCCGATGGCTCGCGTTCGTACACGAAGGAGAACGTCGTGCTGAGCGGCGTCTACGAGTGGCAAGTGCCGTAGCCGCAGGCGTGCCAGCAGGCGTGCCAGCAGGCATGTAACAGGGTTGTGAGTGATCGGATTGCCACGTACTTTCATGGGCTTGGTTGAGACCAGACCCTCCGTCGTTGAAGCGTCGCGCCCGATGTCGATCGTGTCGTCGCCTCTTCTTCCTCCGCTCCGCATGAAGAATCTCTGGGAAGCGATCATCCGCGGTTACTTGAAGGTGATCGCCCCAGTTGCGGACTGGATGGTGCGCAAGCGGATCAACCCGAACACCATCACCACCGTCGGCACGCTCTGCTCGATGACCGCTGGCGTGATCTACGCCACCGGACACGTCGCGATCGCCGGCTGGGTGTTGGGACTCACCGCCATCTTCGACGTGCTCGACGGAACGGTCGCGCGTCGCACCGGGCGATCTACGATCTTCGGGGCCTTCTACGATTCGACGCTCGACCGCGTGGCGGATGGCGCGGTGCTCGGCGGCCTCGTCGTCTTTTTTGCGCGCAATGCGGTGCATCATCGCGTCCCCGATTGGACGGCCGTCCCGATGATCGGTATCCTGCTGATGGGAATTATCGGGACCTTCCTCACCTCGTACACCCGGGCGCGCGCCGAGAGTCTTGGTATCGAAGCGAAGGTAGGGATCCTGCAGCGTCCCGAACGCGTCACACTGCTGTCTGCCCCGCAGGCCTTCTTCGGACTTGCCCTGCACGGATGGGTCCTGATCGGGATCTGTATCCTGCTGTCAGTCACGGCGTGGATCACCGCCGTGCAACGCATCATCTTCGTCTACCGCGTCACGAACCGGCTCGCCGTCGTTCCCGATGGCGACTCGTCCGCTGCCGCATCCGCTGCGCCCACGTCCGGCGCCGAGCGGCGCCACCCCACTGCGGTGGGGCAGGGCGCTCGCTAATTCGTCCTACTGGAGACACTCTCTGTGCCGGGTTCGTCTGCTAATTCCCCGCGCGTCACCATCCGTCCCGCCACCGGTAAGCTCGGCATCCTGACCCCGGGGCTGGGCGCCGTGGCCACCACGTTCATCGCCGGAGTCGAGGCGGTGCGTCGTGGCCTGAGCCAGCCCATCGGCTCACTCACCCAGATGGCGACGATTCGACTGGGAAAGCGCACGGAACACCGCGCGCCGCTGATCAAGGACCTCGTCCCGCTGACGCAACTCTCCGACATCGTCTTCGGCGCGTGGGATCCGATTGCCGACGACGCGTACACCGCCGCCCGAAAGGCCGGCGTCCTGGAGGCGCGCGACCTCGAGCCGCTCAAGGATTTCCTGTCATCGATTGTCCCGATGCCGGCCGTCTTTGAATCGCGCTACGTCACGCGCCTCACCAACACGACGAACGTCAAGACGGGGAAGACGAAGCGCGACCTCGCCGAGCAGCTACGCCAGGACATCCGCGACTTCAAGGCCAAGAACGGCTGCGATCGCCTCGTGGCCGTCTGGTGCGCATCGACCGAGACGTTCATCAAGCCGGGACCGCACCACGCGACGATCGAGCAGTTCGAGCGCGCGATGGAGGCCAACGAAGACTCGATCGCCCCGTCGATGCTGTATGCGTGGGCGTGCATCATGGAGGACGTCCCGTACTGCAATGGCGCGCCGAATCTGGCCGTCGACACACCGGCGCTGATCGAGCTTGCGAACCAGCGTGGCGTCCCCATCTCGGGGAAGGATTTCAAGACGGGTCAGACGTGGATGAAGACGGTGATCGCGCCGGGCATCAAGGCGCGCATGCTCGGACTCGCCGGCTGGTACTCCACGAACATCCTCGGCAATCGCGATGGCGAGGTGCTGGAGGATCCGGCGTCGTTCAAGACGAAGGAGGAATCGAAGCTCTCGGTGCTGCACACCATCCTGCAGCCGGAGCAGTATCCGGCGCTGTACAAGGACTTCTCGCACGTGGTGCGCATCAACTACTACCCACCGCGCGGCGACAACAAGGAAGGGTGGGACAACATCGACATCGTCGGGTGGATGG
>JBDTUA010000009.1:0-38008 GCA_040007995.1 Gemmatimonadota bacterium
GCGTGACCACCTCGTTCACGAAGGCGACCATCAGCTGCAGGAAGTTGAGGAGGTTTCCGAAGGCTTGCACGCCGTACGCTGCTGCAATCGCGAGCAGGGCACCCACCAAGGTGGCGACGCGTGCCACGCGTAGGTCGCTGGCGTCGCTGGCGTCGAAGCGAACGCGCGCGCGATACAGGTCCCAGGTGATGACAGTATTGAAGGCGGTCAGGTTGGCGGCCATCGCCGCCAGGCACGCCGCGAGCAGGGCCGCGACGCCGAGTCCGAGCATGCCGGACGGATAGAGCGTGGCGAGCAGCTTGGGCGTCGCGATGTCGAAGTCGAGCAGCGTCCGGCCGGCCGCATCGAGCAGCGCGGTCCCGTCAGCTGCACGGGTGGCGGGGATCAACCCCTGCGCCATCCCGCCGTAGGGCCTCCCCGCCTCGCCACCCCCAAGCATCAGCGCCAGCATCCCCGGGATCGCCAGCAAGGCCGGGAGGAGGAGCATCGGGACGGCGGCAATCAGCGGCGCGCGGCGGGCCGCCATCGTCGACCTGGCCGTCATCGCGCGCTGCACGACGCGCACGTCGGTGCACCAGTAGCCGAATGCGAGAGCCCCCCCCAGCCCCATCAGGAGCGCGGCGCGCGACACCCCGAAGGCGTTGGTGAGCGGGTGCCCCATCCCGGTCCACAGGTGCGTGTAGAACCCCTGCGGCAGTTGCGAGTTGATCGCCGCCTGCGTCAGGCGATGCTGCAGCATCGGCCATCCGTCGGTCGCCGCGAATCCGATCAGGAGGAGGGGCGCAAGGCCGAAGACGAGGAGGACAAACTGCAGTACGCCGGCGTAGATCGTGCCCGTCAACCCACCCCACAGCACATAGGTGAGCGAGATCCCCGCCGCGAGCGTCACCACGGCGCCGAAGTTCCAGCCCAGCAGCACGTGCGCCGCCGAGCCCAGCACGTACAGGACGACGCCGGAGGCGAGCACCATCATCGTCGCGAAGGCGACAGCGGAGAGGGTACGGCTCTTCGCGTCGAAGCGGAGCCCCAGGTACTCAGGGACCGATCGCGCCCCGGCACTGCGGTACACGGGCATCATGAAGAGCCCGAGGAAGACCATGGCGGGGATTGCACCGAGCCAGAAGACGTGCGCCGCGGCAAAGCCGTATTTCGCCCCCGCGGCGCCCATGCCGATCACTTCTTGCACGCCGACGTTGGCCGCGAGCAAGCCGAGTCCGGCGACCCACGAAGGGAGTAACCGGTCGCCGAAGAGAAAGTCGGCGACCCCGCGCACGCCACCACGCAGCCGCCAGCCGATGCCGAGCACCGCCGCGAGTGAGACGAGCAGCACGACATAGTCGATCAGCGAGAACCGGGAGGCGGTCATCGCGGTCGCACGAGCACGGGAAAGTCGGCGATCGGGACGGACATGCCTAACGTTTCTCCGTCGCGAGAAGCCGCAGTGTATCGTTATTGCGCGCGACGGCGATCGCGACGCGTCCCCCGGGGCGACGCACGAGCTTCAGCTCGCGCACCTCGCCCTCCAGGTCCACACCGCTCGCCGCCATGTCGACCGCGTGGAACGTCCCGTCCCCGTTCCCGTGCAGCAACAGTCCGTAGCCGGCATCGTAGCGTCCGAATACCGGGGGGACGCCGTAGAAGTTGCCCCCGAGCAGGATGTCGGGCCTGCCATCCCCATCGACATCTCGCACCAACGAGGCGTAGACAGGAAAGAACTGCGCCTGGGGCGGGAGCGCGGCCAGTGTGAAACCGATTCCGGTGCTTAGCGCGACCGCAGACCGAAAGGTGTGCGCCCGGAGAATCGTCGCCTTGGCCAGCTCCTGCGACGGAAGGATGTCCTCGATGCGCGCTGCACCGAACGACTTGTACGAGGGGTAGCGCTGGCGCAGCGCCGGCATCAGTCGCACAAGTTCGTCGCGCCCCGCCACCGGATAGCTCACCCCTTGGTTGTAGAAGGTCAGGATCTGCTTGAGCGAGCCGGTGGTGAAGAAATCTCCCACGTACAAGCGCGCCGGCTCGGTCGCTGACGCGCGCAGGTACGAATTGAGCCCGAGGTTGCCGAGCACGAGGTCGGGGCGGCCGTCGCCATTCAGGTCGGCGGCCGCCACGCTGTTCCACCACCCCTCGCTCCCGGCGAGCCCCGCCTCCTGCGTGCGCTCGTGAAAGACGCCAGCCTCCTGGTGATAGACGCGCACCGGCATCCACTCGCCCACGACCACCAGGTCCAGATGCCCGTCGCCGTCGTAGTCGATCCAGGTGCCTGACGAGACCATCCCGGCGGCACCCATTCCCCCGCCGATCGACTCGGTGACGTCGCGGAAGTGTCCGTAGCCGTCGTTCTGCAGGAGATGACTCCGCGGTGTCTCCCCGTAGCGACGCGAGACCACTCGGCTCCCCACGAAGAGGTCGATGTCGCCGTCGCCGTCGAAGTCGCCGGGAACGACGCAGCCGCCGTTCTCGTGAAAGGGAGGGAGCGAGGTCGTGCTGCGGGTGAAGGTACCGTGTCCGTCGTTCAGGTAGAGCCGATCGTCGAGCTGCTCCATGTCGCCCCAGAACTCGTTGCCGGCGCTCACGACGTACAGGTCCTGGTCGCCGTCACCATCCGCGTCGAAGAAGACTGCGTCGACGTCCTCGGGAATGGAGTCGGCTGCAAGCGCACGTTGGAGTGAGGGGCGGAACGTACCGTCGTCCTGTTGAAGCAGGATCGTCCCCGCGTGCCACTTGGCGCCGCCGACGTAGAGGTCGTCGAGGCCGTCGCCATTCACGTCACCGCTGGCCAGCGCCGGCCCTTCGCTCGAGAGCCGATGAGGCATCAGCGGCTCGCGGTCGTAGTCGAGAAAGTCGTTCTCGACGTGGCGCGACGTGATTCGCATGGCGTCGGTCACGTCGCCCAAGAGCGGAACGGCGCGCACGGCCGGCGTAGGGGCCACAACCGTCGCCGAATCCTGGTACAGCGTCAACGCCCCGCCGAGCGCCACGTCGCGGAGGACCTGCCTGCGGCGGTCTGGCCAGACGACGACCAGTGAGTCGGCGCGCGTGGACTTGCCCACACCGAAGTGCAACTTCGGATCGACCGATGAGAGGAAGCCTCGCGTCAGCATCTGCTCGAGCAGCTGCGTCGTGGGCCCGATCGTGAGCGAGACGCGCGCACCAATTCCGGCAGTGTTCGCGCCGGCTCCGCGAAGGCGAAGCGAGAGCGAGGCGTTCCCGGTGCGCTCGTGGGCGCGATTGCGATAGATCGACGCCGGCGCATTGATGTTGTTTACGACCAGGTCGAGCATCCCACTGTTGTTCAGGTCGACGTAGGCGACACCGTTGGAGAAGCCGGGATCGGCGAGTCCCCACGCCGCGGCACGATTCGAGAAGTGGTAGTCGCCGTCGTTGTGAAAGGCGACGTTCGCCAGCGGGATGCTCGGCATGCTGTCGAGCAGGGCGAGGTCCTGCTTCTTCACGCCTGTCGCCAACGACGCCTGCACGGCTTCGTTGCTAACGTAGTTGATGTAGTCGAGATCGTTGGGGCGGCGCACGATACCGTTGGTGATGAAGAGGTCCTTGCGGCCATCGTCGTCCAGGTCCGCAAACAACGCCGCCCAGCTCCAGTCGGTGGCCGCGACCCCCGCCTGGTACCCGATCTCGCTGAAGCGCAGCCCGCCACGGTTCAGCTGCAGCGTATTGCGCGCGTACTGCGGCCAGTAGCCGGCGCGCACCCGGAGATCGAACAGGCTGAATCCCTCCGAACTCGCCGATGTCTTGAGCACGTCCTCGCGCTCAGGGAGCATGTCGAGCACCACAAGGTCGGGACGACCGTCGTTATCCATGTCGGCGGCGTCGACGCCCATCGAGAAGCGCGAGGTATGCTTCGTCGCACGGGCAATCGATTCGGTGAAGGTCCCGTCGCAGTTGTTGTGGTAGAGGTAGTCGTTCTCCTGGAAGTCGTTCGAGATGTACAGGTCGATGCACCCGTCGAGGTCGAGGTCGGCGGCTGCAACGCCGAGTCCATAGCCCTCCACCCCCTGGTAAATCCCGGCGGCCGCGCTGACGTCGGTGAAGTGCTGGCCGTCGTTCCGGAAGAGGCGGTCGCCTGCGGTGGGGTGCGGGATGCGGCGCAACGCCGGACTTCCGCTCGCCCGCTCGGTGTGCGTCGAGTGGTTGAGCAGGTACATGTCGAGGTCGCCGTCGCCGTCATAGTCAAAGAAGACGGCCTGTGTGGAATAGCCCGCGTGGCCGAGCCCAAACTCTTCGGTGCGATCTGAAAACGTCCCGTCGCCGTTGTTGATGTAGAGAACGTTGTGCCCGTGCGACTCGAGGTACGAGACGGCTGAGACGTACAGGTCGAGTCTTCCATCGCCATTGACGTCGGCCATAGTCACGCCGGTCTTCCAGCCGTCGGGACCTGCGACTCCCGCCTTGTCGGTGATGTCCTCGAAGCGGTAGTTCCCCAGATTCCGGTACAGCCGGTTCTTCCCGAGGTTCGACGAGAAGTACAGGTCAGGAAGCGAATCGCCGTCGATGTCGCCGACCGCGACCCCAGCCCCGTTGTAGTAGTACAGGTAGTTCAGGATATTGAAGCTCGGCTCGCGCGGCAGGTCATTCGCGAACGTGACGCCCGTGACCTCAGGGGCGAGACGATCGAAGAGCGGGGGGGGCTCGGGAGGCGCCTTGTCGCAGGCCGCCAGCGTCGCCAGCACCAGCGTCGCCAGCAGCAGCGTCGCCGGCAGCCGGGCACTTGGCCCACGACGCGCGCGCTGATGTTTCACCGTGTCGCGGGGCGCTTGTCCGTCGCCACCTGAGCGCGAGCCGGTCGGAAGGTGAGCGGACGATCGTTGTTGCGGGCGACTACGACGAGCGCGCCGCTGCGCGTGCGTAGTCGCGCGATGTCGCGCGTCTGTCCAGGGACGTCGAAGCCGCTGGCACGCGGGAGGAGCGGGGTAAAGGCGCCGGCGCCGTCGCCGAGCAGTACGAGCCCGCGTCCCTCGCTCGCGCGCCCGATGTCCGGCTTGAAGCCGTCGAAGTTACCGGCGAGCAGAAGATCGAGCTTCCCGTCGCCATCGATGTCGGTGGGGAGCACACCGTAGATGGGGGCGACCTGCGCCATCTTGGGGAGTGACACCAGGGTGAAGCTGCCGTCGCCATCGTTGCGGAGCAGCGCGCTGGCAAAGGTGTACGCCTTGAGCTCGAGGGCACCGGCGCGATCTTTCTCCGGGAAGATGTCCTCCAGCGTTGCGCGGGCGTAGTCCTCGTAGCTGAGGTAGCGCGCCTTGAGGTACGGAAGCGACTGAATCAGCTCGTCGCGCAAGGCGATCGGGTATCGCTTGCCGTCGGAGTAGCAGGCGACGACCTGCTCGATGAAGCCGTTACTGTCGAAGTCTTTCACCAGCACGGTGGTTGGCTCGCTCTCGGACGCATGCAGCCGCGTGTTGAGGCCGAGGTTCCCGACGACGAAGTCGACGCGCCCATCGCCGGTGAAGTCGCCCGCCACGATGCGGTTCCACCAGCCTGCACTCTTCTCGAGTCCCTTCACGACCATCGGCGTGAGGCGGCCACCGCCGGCGTTGTGATAAATCGAGATCGGCATCCATTCGCCGACCACAATGAGATCCGGCCGGCGATCGCCATCGACGTCCTGCCAGATGGCATCGGTGACCATCCCTGCGCGTTGTAGCTCGGGGGCAAGTTGCGCCGTTACGTCGGTGAAGGTGCCGTGCCCATCGTTCTGCAGAAGCGTGCTGGTGGGCGTCTCGCCGTACTTCCACGGCACCACCCGCCCCCCGACGAAGAGGTCGACGTCGCCGTCGCCGTCGTAGTCGATCGCGACCGGGTGCGAGCCGGAGACGAACTCGAACGGGATGGCAGCGCCGCGCTTCGTGAAGCGACCGCGCCCGTCGTTGATGTAGAGCCGGTCCTGGAGCGCCGACGCCATGTCGGAGAACTCGTTGCCTCCACTGACGACGAAGAGGTCGAGGTCCCCGTCGCCATCGGCGTCGAGGAAGGTGGCCCCGACGTCCTCCGAGATGGCGTCGGTGGCAAAGGTCGCGGCGCTCGTCGCGACGAAGCGACCGTCGGCGGTCTGCAGCATCAGCGACCCCGCCTGCTCCTTCGCGCCACCCAGGTACACATCATCGAGCCCGTCGCCATTGACGTCGCCGACCGCCATCGCCGGCCCCTCGGTGGAGAGCATCTTGGGGATCAGCCGCTCGCGATCGAAGTCGACAAAGGCATTCTCCTTGTGCACAAAGGGAAGCTCCTGACTGGCCGGGACCGACGACAGCAGAACTCCGCCAGGCGCAACCCCGCTCGGTAGCGCTTCGGGTGCCACCTGCAGCGCGGCCCCCTGCGCGATGACCACGCGCTGGCCGGCCGCCGTCGCCCCCATGGCGCTGGCGCGGCCGTCGGGCCAATCCACCCGTATGCTCGACACCGAGTCGTGCGCCCCGAGCCCGAAGGTGAGCACGTAGTCCACCGATGACTGGAAACCGCGCGTGGGATTCACCTCCTGCATCGTCGTGTCGGAGCCGGCGACCAACGTGACCCGTGCACCGATCGCGTAGCTGTTCTTGCCTTCGCCCTGCAAGCGCACCTGCAGCCAATGGTTGGGTTTCGTCGCCGTAAGGGCGTTGTTGCGGTAGACGAAGGCCTCCTCGTTCGTGTTGTTCACCACGAGGTCGGGGGCGCCGTCGCCATCGAGGTCGCCGTAGGCGGCGCCGCTGGAGAACGATGGCGTGTCGAGTCCCCAGGGCGTCGACTCGTTGGTGAACGAGAGCGTCGCGTTGTTTCGGAAGGCGTAGTTCGGGATGGGGGTCGACTTCATCGCGTTGATCAGCTTGAGGAAGTCGACCTTCCCGGTCGTCGTCGCCCCATCCATCGTCTCCTGGTTGGCGAGGAAGGCGATATAGTCCTGCGACGTCACGTCCTTCACCAGACCGTTGGTGACGAAAATGTCCTTGCGCCCGTCGAGGTCGAGATCGGCAATGAGGGCGCTCCAGCTCCAGTCGGTGCGGGCGACTCCCGCCATCTGGCCGACGTCAGTGAACGTGCCATCGCCCCCGTTGCGTTGCAGCATGTTGCGCATGAACTGGTGGCCATACCCGTTCGTCACCTTCGCCTGGTACACATCCCATCCCTCGAACGACGACATGGTGCGCAGGCGATACTCGTTCTCGGGGAGCATGTCGGTCGTGTAGATGTCCGGCCAGCCGTCGTTGTCGACGTCGGCGATGTCCATCCCCATCGAGAAGTAGCTGTTCACCGTCGTGCTGCGCTCGAGCGCCTCATCGAAGGTGCCGTCGTGCTTGTTGAGGTAGAGGTAGTCGCGCTCGAAGAAGTCGTTGGAGACGTAGATGTCGGGCCAGCCGTCGCGATTCACGTCGGCGACGCCGAGCCCGAGCCCGAAGGCGATCTCGCTGCCGAAGATGCCGGCGCTCGCGCTCACGTCCACGAAGTGGCCGCCGTCGTTGCGATACAGCTTGTGGCCACCGAATGGGTCGCGGACGTCGCGGGTGTTGCGCTGCCCGAACGAACTCACCGGGCGCGGGGAGTTGTTGATCAGGAAGAGATCGAGGTCGCCGTCGCGGTCGTAGTCGAGGAAGGTGGCTTGCGTGGTATAGCCCTCGTCGGCGACGCCGTACTCCTCGGCCGCTTCGCGGAAGGTCGGGATGGAATCAGCGTCGAGCCCCTGGTTGATCCAGAGTGTGTTGCGCCTGCCGGCCGGATCGACCTGCCCGGCATGCGATAGGTAGATGTCGAGCTTTCCGTCGCCGTCTACGTCGGCTACCGCCACCCCGGTGGTCCAGGCACGCTTGGGGTCGAGTCCGGCCGCGGTCGTCACGTCGCGGAAGTGGAACGCCCCCTGGTTGAGATACAGGCGCGGCCCCCCCTGGTTCGAGGTCAGGAGAATCTCGGGGAGCCCGTCACCCGTGAGATCCCCGATCGCCACGCCACCGCCGTTGTAGAAGTTGCGGTAGGTGAAGACGTTCAGCTCCGTCGACTCGGTGAGGTTGTTGGAGAATCGAACACCGGTGTACGACGCAGGGAGGCGCGTGAAGAGCTTCCCATCGGCAGCTGGAACAGTCCCATCGCGCTCGGACTCGGCGGACTGAGGAGGGCGACTGCACGCCGCGCCGAGACACAGCCACAACAGCGCGGACGATCGCCGTCGTGCACGTCTCCTGCACGTCTCCTGCATCGAGATTTGGACGAGAGGCATCAGAAGGGCGCGCGATCGGGCTGGAGGATCACCGATGTCGTGTGCGCAGGGACTCCCGGGAGCACCATAGCCTGCCCCCGGATGGGAGCAGGCTATGGCGAACCCTGCGGAGCGTTAGGTCACGCGGCTCAGTAGCCAGCGTTCTGCGTCAGGAGCGGGTTGTTCTGGATCTGCGTGATCGGGATCGGGAAGAGGATCTTGTAGCCTTGCGTCGCAGTCTTGAACTGGCGGGCGTCGGTGTAGCCGCCCATGCGAATGAGGTCCTGGCGACGTTTTTCCTCGCCGGCGAACTCGAAGAGGCGTTCGTCGAGGATCGCCTGGCGCGTCTGCGCCTGCGACAACCCGGCCAGCGGCTTGTCCGGCTCGAAGACGCGAGCGCGAAGCTGGTTGATGATCGCCAGCGCGCCAGCCGTGTTCCCCTGCTCGTTCAGCGCCTCGGCCTTGATCATGTACATCTCGGCCAGGCGGAAGTACGGAAACTTGTGCGGGAACGAGTCACCGTTCGGCGCGGTGATCAAGACCGGGAACTTGTTGATGCGGGGCCCCTCGCTCTCGGTGGCATTCGTGATGTCGTTGATCGCCAGAGTGAAGACGAGCGGGTTGCCCGAGCGATCCTTGGCGTCCAGACCGGTCGCGAAGTTCTTCTGCTGCCCGACCAGCCAGACGTTTCGGCGCTCATCGGCCGGGTCGTACTTGTTATACACGTCGGCGACCGTCGCGAAGCCGTTCCACGGACCGCCCTGCACGCCGTGCTGATTGTAATGCAGCGGACGCATTGGGAACGAGTTGCCGATGCCCGGCGGGTTCGACGTGTTGTTGATAACGAAGATCAGCTCCGGCGAATTCTGGTTGTCTGGATTGAAGTTGGACTGCCAGTTGCTCGCGAGGCTGTAGACGCCGGAGTTGATGACGGCGTCGGCGTACTGGATCGCTTCGGCCAGGCGCGCCGGGGCGCGCTGCAGCCCCGCCGAGGTCACCGTTCCCTGGAAGACGGGGGCATTCATGTACATGTTCGCCAGGATCGCGTTGGCGACATGCTTGTTCACCCGGCCGTAGGCGAGCGGCTGCGCCGGCAGGATCGCGGCGGCGGCCTTGAGTTCTGTCTCTATGAACTTGAAGGTCTCGTCGCGCGTGGAACGGGCCGTCGGCTTCACTTCGGTGGTCGTCACGATCGGGACGCCGCCGAACATGTCCATCAGGACGTAGTAGAACCAGGCGCGCAGCACGCGCAGCTCGGCGAGGTTCGCATCTTTCGTCGGGCTCGTGCTCTTCTCGACGACGTCGATCATGAGGTTGGCCTTGGCGACGCCGGCGAACATGGCGTTCCACATGCCGTTCATGTCGTCGAGGGCAGAGCCGGAGTTGGGGGTCCAGGTCTGCTTGTAGATCTCGATCCAGCGACCGTTGTCAAACCAGTCGCTGCCGCGCGTCGGGACGACCTGCTCGCCCGATGCGATTTCGGAGAGGTTGTAGTAGGCCCACTGCGTCTGGCGCAGCTGGGCATACACGGAGGCCGCACCGGCGAGGATTTCCGGGTCGGTCTTGAAGGCGTTGTCCGGCGTGAGCGCGTCGAGCGGCGTCTCCGTCAGGTCCGTACAACCCGCCACCGCACCGAGCACAGCCGCCATCATCACGGCTGTGACCTGCGACCGGCGGAAGGTGATCGAAGAGAATATCGGCATAGTATTCGGAGGTTACCTGATCAATTGAAGTATGTGAGATCGAGTCGGGCGCCGGCGGCGCATCATTAGCGATGCGCCAGCGGGACGAGTCTTAGAACTGAACGCGCAGTCCGGCCGTGAAGGTCCGGGCGCGCGGGTAGATCAGGTAGTCGATCCCGCGAACGGCGAGGCCGTTGTCGACGAAGACCTCCGGGTCATAGCCGGAGTACGGGGAGAAGAGGAGCAGGTTGTCACCCGAGACGTAAAGGCGCGAGTCGCGGCTCGATAGCCCGGGGAGTCGCACCGAGTAGCCGACCGTGACGTTCTGCAGGCGGAAGAACGACCCGTCCTCAATCCAGCGCGAGGAATAGATCGCCGGCTGACCCAGCGCGTCCTTGTTGCCAAGGGCCGAGCGTAGGAAGTTGCGGCTCTGGTTGACGTTCGAGGTGGTGCTGTATACGAGCGCCGTGTTGTTGAACACGTCACGCGACACTTCGGCGCGCCATAGCCAGCTCGCGTCGAACTTGCCCCACGTCCCGTTGCTGCGAAGGCCAAGGCTGAAGGCAGGGTTTGCGTCGCCGATGATGACTTCGTCGTCACCGCCTGGCGAGGTCGTCGTGCCGTCGCGGGTGCGCGTGAGCTCGCGACCCGCCGCGTCGCGCGTGACCGTGTACTTGTTGAAGAGCTGCTCGCCCGCCGTGTTGAAGCCGGCGAACTCGGCGCCCCAGAACGTGCCGATCGGCTGTCCGGGAATCAGGCGCTGCGCAAACTTGCCTGACTGACCCTGCCCGTTGACCGAAGCCGTCGTGATGAACTGACGGTCGAGCCCGAGGTCTGTAAGCTGGTTGCGCTCCATCGTGAAGACTACGCCCGAGGAGAGCGAGGAGCTCCTGCCGTTGAAGAGCGCGGCGTCGAGTGAAGCCTCGAAGCCGTTGACCTTCAGGCTGCCGACATTCTCAAGTCGCGTTGATACAACTGCCGGCTGCGCGACGGGAACATCGAACAGAAGGTCCTTCGTCTTCTTCTGGTACAGCTCGAAGGTCCCAGTGAAGCGGTCGCCCTTGAGGCCGTAGTCGATGCCGACGTTGAGCTGCGTCGAGGTCTCCCACTTGAGGTCAGGATTGGCGACCTGCGAAGCGGCGAAGCCGGTGATGACGGTGTTTCCAAACGGATAGCGGGCGTCGTTGTTCGTGCGCAGCAGAAGCTGCGTGCCGTACGGACGCACCGACTGGTTCCCCTGAAGGCCCCAGCCGAGTCGCACGCTCAGGTTGGAGAACGGGCTGTGCTCCATGAAGCTCTCTTCGCTCAAGCGCCAGGAACCGGAGACTGCCGGGAAGACCTGCCACTTGTGCCCTTCGGCCAGTCGCGACGAACCGTCGTTCCGCAGGACACCAGTCAGGAAGTACTTGTTCTTGAAGCCAAGGTTCGCACGGGTGAAGAACGAGGCGAGTCGGCTCTGCTCGATGTACGAGATCGGTGCCGGCGACCCTTCGCTGGTCCCCGCACCGAGGTTGTTCCACTTGAAGGCGTCGGTCAGGAAGCCGCGCATCTCCGCCTCAAAGCCGCGATTCTCGAACTTCGAGAACTCGTAGCCGCCGAGCAGTTCGAGCTCGTTGTTGCTGCCGAACCGTGGCGCCCAGGTCACCAGCGACTGGAAGTTCAGGTTCGAGAGCGAACGCTCTGCCTGACGCGCGCGGCCGTTGGTCGAGGCGCCGACCGGGTTGCTCAGTGGGAAATACGTCTGCCGGACCGAATTGGCGATGTCGGCACCGAGCGTCGTCTTGAAGATGACGGTCGGGAAGAGGGCGTACGAGGCGGAGAAGTTGCCCAGCGTGCGGTTTTCGGGCGCCTGATCCGAGATCTGGTTCGAGAGCGCGACCGGGTTACGGATCGACTGCGCACCAGCGCCGACTTCGTAGTACGAGCCGTCCGGCTTGCGAACCGGCTGCGTCGGGTCGAAGGAGACCATGTTGGTGAAGACGCCGCCGTCGAAGCCTGCCGTGTTGTCGAAGGGGAGGTAGTCGTTCTGCACCCGCGACACGGTCAGGTTGAGGCCACTCTGCAGCTTGCCGCCGAACGACGAGTTGTTGGCGTTCACCCGCCCCTGATAGCGCTTCAGGCCATTGGAAATGATGATGCCCTGCTGCTCGAAGTAGTTGAGCGTCGCGCGATATCGCGTCGAGGTGTTGCCACCGGAGATCGACAGGTTCTGGTTCTGGGTCCATCCGGTGCGTTGCAGCTCCTTCTCCCAGTCGGTGTTGGCACCGCCAAGCGTGTTCAGTCGCGACGTCGGCAGGTTCCCCTTGGTGATCTGGTCCTGAACGAACGACTTGTACTCGCTGCCTGTCAGCAGGTCGTAGCTGTTGGCGGCCTGCGAGGCGGCTACGTAGCCGTCGTACTCGAACATCGAGGCGCCGCTCTGCCCTTTCTTCGTTTCGATCAGGACGACGCCGTTCGCGCCGCGGGAGCCGTAGATCGCGGTGGCCGACGCATCCTTGAGGATGGTGATGGAGGCGATGTCGGACGGGTTGATCGCGTTGAGCGGGCTGCGGCCGAGCGCCGCCGAACCGCCGATCGCGACCCCGGCGGCGACCGGGTTGTCGTTCTGAAGCGGCACGCCGTCCAGCACATACAGCGGATCATTCGAGGCGCTGATGGAGGTACCGCCGCGAATACGAATCTGCGCGTTGGCGCCGGGCTCTCCGTTGTTCGAGATCACACTCACGCCGGAGACGCGCGCGGTGAGCATCGCATTGGCGTTGTTCACCACCCCGACGTTGGCGTCGGTCGCATCAACCGTCGCCACCGAACCGGTGACGGCCTCGCGGCGCTGCGTCCCGTAGCCGACGACGACGACCGCCTGCAGGTTGATCGCCGAGGCACCAAGCGAGAAGTCCACGTTGGCGGTTTGTCCGTCGCCCACCGTGACCGTCTTGTTCTGCGGATTGTAGCCGAGGCGCGTGGCACGTACGGTCGGCGAGCCCGCGGGCACCCCGACAATGCTGAAACCGCCGTCGGCGCGAGTCAGCGCACCCCGCGGGGTACCGACAATCTGGACCTGGACGTTCGCGAGTGGTTGTTGACTGGTCGAATCGACCACCCTCCCCGAGATCGTGCCGCCGGAACCCTGCGCGGGTAGTTGAGACACCGTCAGCAGGCCGCCGACCAAAACGGCCAACAGACAACGAGTGACTGCCATTCGAGAACTCTCCTGCGTTGGCGTGAGATGGGGGCGGACCGACATGTTGGGAACAGTTAGAATCGAGGAAAACGGATACGGTGGAAGCGTTTCCCGGAAACGTTTCCTCTTTTGATTGCCGGCATAACATACGATCATGCCAGAAAGGGTCAAGATCGTGAAAATCGGCATGTTCGCGAGATTTGTACTAATCCGTCACTCGGCCTGACTAGAAATTCGAGTGACTGGTCTACCGGTCATCCGACGGCGCGGCTGCGGTTCGATAGCATTCTTCGAACGAAGGCGCCAAAACATGGCCGAATGCCTGGAAGGTACGTGTCTAATCGCCACACCCAGCACGCTCGTTCCGTGCCGAACGCGCCTGCGTCGCCGCTACCCTCACACCACCCGGAGACGAGGTCATGCTCCTCAGTTCGATGATCCTGGCGGCGCAGATCGCGCAAGTCGCTCCGATTCGGCAACCTGTTGTACAGTCACGTGTTATTGCACCAACGCTGTCGTTCCCCGAGCCCGGACTGGACGACGCAGCATCCTATCAAGGTTACCAGACCCGACTCTACAAGGACGCCGCCGGGAATACACTTCAGATCTATCTCGACCGTCGAGAGGGACGAGTCGTTCACATTCTCGCGGACGCCGAGAACGCGAGCATCGGTTTCTCGGCACGCACAGCCGCAGGCGCCCCGGCCCCCCTCGAGTGGGGGGAGAGCACAGCCTCGGTCGCCCGATCCGGGCGCGAACGCTCGATGCGTTATGCACTGATCGCCGACGCTCCGTCGGTCTCGCTCGGCTGGTTCCTGCTGGGCTCCATGCGAGTCGAACGGGATTTCCAGTATCAGGGCGGCCACCGGCGCCCATTCGGGGGGACGCCATTCGTGGTCCCCGAACTGGCCGGTCTCGCCGACGCGATGGCGCAGCTACCGACCTCGGAACGCCAGCGTCATCTCGCCACGGTCGGGGCGCCGAGCGTCGCGGCGCTTCGCGCGCGCTTGCAACCGTCGGTGTCTACGGTCCGGCGCGGATCCCAGTGGAGCGTGCGCGTGGTGCAGCCCTCGCTCGACGGCCGCGATTCGATGACGCTGACCGTGAGCGGCGACGCCCGCCAGGTGCAGGGGGGCCAGATCGGCGATTCGATCGTCCTGCGCGCGCTCGGCGGGCGCTCCGTTCACTTCGCGGTTCGCCTCACGACCACCGGCGGGGTGCTGACGCCGCTCGCGCGCCGGGAAATCTTCACTGACGACTTTCTCACCTTTCTCGATTCTGCGCGGACGGCCGGGGTGGCCGATTCCGCCGCGCGCACACGGGCGCGCTGGATGGAGCGGCAGGTGCGCGGGGTCGAACTGCTCTCATCGCGCGAGAAGTTGATGGCCGGGCTGCCGACCTACGCCACGTACTTCGGCCGCGACATGCTGGTCACCGCGACGATGATGCGCGGTATCTGGCGAGAAGACATGGCGGCCTTCGCGGTGGCCAGCGCGCTCCGGAAGCTCGGACCGCACGGCGAAGTAAGCCACGAGGAGGCGCTCGGCGGCCAAGCGGTGCGTGAGGCCGCGGCGGAGTACAGCGCGCTCATGCACTCGGCGCTGCAAGCGCGAGAGCGTGGTGAAATGGCGGCGGCCGACTCGCTCCTGGCCCGGGCGCTCGTGGTGCTGCGCGATCGCCGGCGGGTGCGCGAGAACTACCACATGGTCGACGACGAGTTGCAGCTCCCGGTGCTGCTGGCGCAGTGGCTAGGCAACCCGACGGTCGCCGCGAGCCGCAAGCGCGCGTTCCTGCGCGACACCGACGGCGGGACGGAGCCTCGAATCGCCCGGGTGCTACGCGAGCTGGCGCTGGTGGCTCGCATGACGGCGCCGTACGCGGCGGCCCCCTCGGCATCGACGCTGATCTCTTTCGCGCCGCGCGCAGAAGCGGGGTGGGCCTCGGCGAGCTGGCGCGACAGCGGCGCTGGATACGCGGGCGGACGATTCGCCATGGACGTCAACGCGATCTGGGCACCCCATGCGCTCGCCGCCATCCGTGTCATCCTCGACGCGCTGCCGTCGCTCGGCTTCCCCATCGACTCGCTCGCGCGCGCCCTCCCCGGCGCGCTGGGCGCGACACCGCTCGGCGCATGGGCGCGCGATTCGTCGGCAATGCGGACAGCGCTCGAGACCTGGATGGGAGCGGGGCAACACTTCGTCGTTCGACGATCCCCGTCCGAGGTGCGCACCGACGTCGCCGCGCGCCTCGCCGCGATGCCGACGGTGGAAGGTGACTACTGGCATGCCCTGGTGGAGCGCACCGGCGCCGACCGCGATTCGCTGACCTTCCTCGCACTATCGCTCGATGCGAACGGCGAGCCGATCGGCGTGGTGAATACGGACGTAGGCACCCGACTCTTCCTCGGCGATCCGCAGCACGGCATCATCGGCGACTCGGTGGTCGTGCGCGACACTCGGCTTTTTGTCCGTCCGTACCCGGTCGGGCTGTTCGTCGCGCGCGTCGGGCCGGTCGTCGCGAACGATGCGTTCGCCACCGACAGCGTGTGGGCGTCGTTCGTGCGGGACGCCTATCACGGCCCGCGCGTGGTGTGGGGTCGAGAGGTGAACCTCTTTCTGCTCGGAGTCGCCCGCCAGGCGGCACTTCGCGGGGGCGGCGACACGCCGGTCACGCGCGAGCTGCGCGCGGCATCGGCACAGGTGCGCGGCGCTGTCGAGGCATCAGGGTTCCGGAGCGAGCTGTGGAGCTATGACTTCATTGGCGGGGTCCCGACAGCCGTTCGGTACGGGTCCGGGGGCGACGTGCAGCTCTGGAGCACTACTGACCTCGCCGTGCAGTTCGCGCTCTCGCGACTGCGGTGGTGAGCTAGCGCGGATCGCCGAGTCGCCAGGCGCGTGACCGCCTAACGCTTCGCGGTGAGGCGCACGGAGAACATCGTCGGCCAGAGCTTACCCGTCAGGAGCAAGTCGCCGGGACTGGGGGCGCGGGCGATCCCGTTCATTACTTCGGTGCCGTACGGGCGCTGCCCGCGCGGCCAGAGCGCGGCGAAGTCGATCAGCTGCCGCACTCCCCCGGTCGCCGGGTCGAGTCGCGCGACCCAGTCCGACTCGTACACGTTGGCATACAGCTCGCCGTCGATGAACTCGAGCTCGTTGAGCTTGGAGAGCGGGGAGTCCTCGTACCGCACGTGGATCACGCGGTCGGTGGCGAGCGTCGCGGGTGCGACGACCCGGATCGAGTCGGAGCCGTCGCTCATGAAGAGCGAGGTCCCGTCGGTGGCCAGCCCCCACCCTTCGCCCGCATACGGAATCGAGTCGACCAGCGCGAGCGTGGCGGCATCGTAGACGTAGGCGACCTTGGACTCCCACGTCAGCTGGTAGAGCCGCCCGCCGAGCAGGGCGAGTCCCTCCCCGAAGCGGTCGTCGGAGAGCCGGGTGGTCCGGAGGATCGCGCCGGTGCGCAGGTCGACGCGACGCACCTCGGAGTGGCCGTACCGGCCGGTGCTCTCGTACAACACGCTGTCCTGCCAGATCAGCCCCTGCGTGTACGCGCCCGTGTCGTGCGGGTACTGCGCGATCACCTCGAATGGGGCGTCGAGCGTCTTGCTGCTCGCGTTGCCACAGGCGGCGACGAGGACAGCGGCGAGCAGCGGAAGGAACCGGACGATCAAGGGCATCGAGGGGCTGGAGAACGGGTGGCGTGAGCTCCACCTCCGAAACTGGGCGCGGTGGGAGGGTAAATGCCAGTGGCTGACCATCTCGAACCGGTCGGCGACGGGCAGCCGGGTGATGGAGTAGCGAAGCCGCCGACGCTGCGGCACGTTGTATCGCACGGCGCTCTCCTCCTGACCCAGTCTTTCGCACCTCTGCGCTACGGGCATGCGAATCGGTATCGACGTTGGTGGCACGAAGATCGAGGGGATCGCCATCGGTGACTCCGGGGAAACGCTCGTGCGCGAGCGGGTCACGACCCCGCGCGACTACGACGGAACGGTCGGCGCGATCGCCGCGCTGGTTCGCGCCATCGAGACGGAGGCAGGTTCCAGTGGAACCGTCGGTGTCGGCATTCCGGGGGCGGTGAGTCCCGCGACGGGACAGGTCAAGAACGCGAACTCCACCTGGCTCATTGGACAACCGCTCGGCAGCGACCTTGAAGCGGCCTTGCGACGTTCCGTCCGCCTGATGAACGACGCGAACTGCTTCGCGCTCTCCGAAGCGACGGATGGCGCCGCGGCCGGCTACCACGTCGTCTTCGGCGTGATCCTGGGGACTGGGGTCGGCGGCGGCATCGTGATCGACGGGCAGTGCCTCTCGGGCGCCAACCTGATCGCCGGCGAATGGGGGCACAACGGGCTCCCGCGCGCCTCGCCCGATGAGCTTCCAGGGCCACCGTGCTACTGCGGACGCGACGGCTGTATCGAGACCTGGCTCTCCGGCCCGAACTTCGCACGCGATCACTCCGCGCGCACCGGCGAGACACTGAGCGGACCAGCGATCGTCCGGGCAGCCGAAAGGGGCGACGCCGGATCGCAGGCGACGCTGGAGCGCTACGTGAGCCGCCTCGCGCGCGCGCTGGCCTCGGTGATCAACGTCCTCGATCCCGACATCGTGGTGCTCGGCGGGGGGATGTCGAACGTCCCGTCGCTCGCCGAGTTGGTGGCCGCACAGTTGCCCCAGCACGTCTTCTCCGACACCATTGCCACGCGCGTCGTGCGGCACCAGCACGGCGATTCAAGTGGCGTGCGCGGCGCGGCGTGGCTCTGGCCGGCGCCCGGAACGGTCGCGCGCGACGCGTGAGCGCGACGTCGCACACGACGCCGGCAAGTGACGTGGGCGACGTGCGACGTGGGCGACGTGGGCGACAGCTGCTGTAGTCGGCTAGGGAATCGCGACGCGCGACTCGAGGTGCGCCTCGACGTCCACACGCGACCGCCAGGCGTCGCGCATTTCCTTGCGCGAGAACAGCTCGAGCTGGTCGCCGATATGCGGTGATCCCGACTGCGTCGCATTGCCATAGGCGAGCAGGACCTTGGCGCGCACCGGATCGGCGAACTCCACCACCTGATAGTACGTGTCGCCCCCCACGATGTGCGACGTGCCATCCCGATCCGGCGCGTAGTATGCGACGCGAAAGATCCCGAACGGATCTCCGGGTCCGCCGTTCCCCGGGAAGTCCTTCCCCGCATAGCGGAGGCGGTGGACATCGCCGTACGGAACGTCGAGCGCCCCGTGGTCGCGAACCGTGGCCCGGGCCGCCGCGCCTAACGCGGTCGCGGCGCCCGCCGCATCGGCGAGTCCATTGGGCGTGGTGAGCGCCGAATCGAGCCGCCATTCGTGCGCGAACGGGTGTCCCCGTGAGGTACGAAACCACTCCTGAACCCACGCCTCGAACAGCACGGCTCCTCTGCTGTCGGCCTCTGCCTGCCGGTCCCACTTCTCCAGCACGTCGGCCGCCCGGCGGGCGTCGGCGTCGCCGGTGGAGCGCACCGCTACCAGCAGCGCGGGAAGCACTCGGTCGGCAAGCGCCATGCGGGTCGAATGCTTGTACGCGACGAGTTCGTCGAAGGTCACGCTCGAATCCGCCAGCTGCATGAGCGACGAGCGCTGGGGCCTGAAGCCCATCTCGCGAGGGGCGACGTAGGGTGCGAAGGAGTCGGGAGAAAAGACCTGCGGCCAGGTGACGGTCCACGGGGGATCATTCGCGTTCTGAAGCCACCCGCTCGGCGGATCCGTCACGTGCGGCAGCTCGTCGTAGCCGAGGTACTCGGTCCAGATGAGCGCCGAGCTGTCACCCCGCGTGGAACCACTCCACTGGTCGAAGTCACCGCCCTTACGACGCGGTGTCTTGCCGCCGAAGAAGTAGTACGTGTGCCCGTCTCGGCTGGCGGCCATCACGTTGAAGAACGGGACATGCATCTGGCGGACGGTCGACTCGAACGCTGCCATGGACTTGGCACCCCCCATCGCCCACCACTGCTCGATCGCCCCCGGATCATCCAGCCCGGCGACCCGTACCGCGAAGGTCCCGGTCGAGTCGTCGCGAAAGACGGGGCCGTGCACCGACTCGCGCACGAGCAGGGTATCAACGCGAGTCCCGGAGGCGCCCTTCACGCGTAGCAGCTCGGTGCGGGTGACGTAGGCCTTCTCCGCTCCATCGAGCAGGTAGCCGGCGCCACGCGGCGTAAGGGCGAAGACGTCGACACCATCCTGGGTATTGACCGTATGCGACCAGCCGACGAAGTCGTTGAAGCCGATGGCGGGCGTCGGCATTCCGACGAGCGTGACGCCGGTGAAATTCCGGTCCGGTGTGACGACGTGTGCCTCGAAGAAGAGATACAGGTCGCGCCACTCGAGGTGCGGATTTCCGAGCAGAAGTGGATGTCCCGAGGCCGACCGGTGGCTCGAGATCGCCCACATGTTCGACCCCGGGGCGACGTCGTTATGCATTCCCTCAGGGAGTTGCGCCTGCCCGAAGAACATGAAGAGGAAATTGATGACCCGCTGCCCGTGGGCAATGACGTCGGGCGCGGTGACCGGGAGGACGACGCGCATGCGGTTGCTCAGTCGATCCGGGTGCTGCGTGGCGTAGAGGTTGATCCCGGCTACGAACGCGTCGACGTCGGCGCGGGTCGCGGGAGGGAGCGCGTCGTACCATTGGATCGCGCGCGCCGGAATTCCCATCGTGCGCACGAACCGATCGGTGGGGAGGCTCGATTCACCCCAGTATTCGGCGGACCGGCCGCGCGCTTCGCCGTACAGTTTGAGCAGCAGGTCGCCATGCGCCTCCATCTGCGCGTACCCGAAGGCCTTGAACGCCTGGACATCGGTCGGCGCGTAGATGTGGGGGACACCCCAGCTGTCCCAGAGGATTTCGGTCGCGCCTGCGTCCGGCGCGGCGCTCCGGCAGGCAGCGATGGCGAGGACAGTCGCGGCGACACGCAAGAAGGATCGCATCATTGTACCGATTCGGGGGCTTCGGGTGACGCCGCGGGTCAGGTGGACCGCAGCGCGTTCAGGGGATCGACGCGGGAGGCGCGTCGCGCCGGAATCCAGCTCGCCGTAAGCGCAACGACCATTACCGTGGCTGCCACTGTCAGGTAGACCGCGGGGTCTGTGGGACGTGTCCCGTAAAGAAGTGACGCCACCGGGCGCATCGCCGCGAGCGCGGCGACAAGCCCCAGGAGAATTCCCGTGGTGGTCACGACCAGCGCGTCCCGCAGCACCATCACGGTGATGCGCTGACGGGTCGCGCCGAGCGCGCCCCGGATCCCGATCTCGCGGGCGCGCACGCCGACGGCGTAGGACAGTACCCCGTGGACGCCGAGCAGCGCGAGGAAGAGACCGATCGCGGCGAAGGCGAGGATCTGCGTCGCATTTGTGCGCACGCTACTCAGCTGGTCCGCCACCTGGTCAGCCACGAGCGTGGCGAAGACGGGGCGGTCGGGCACCTCGCGCCCGAGCAGCTCGCGCAGCGGGCGCAGCAGCGCGGCTGGCGCCGCGACGCTACGCACGAGAAATGTCGGAAAGGCGCTGTTCGCCTGCAGCCATGGGCGATAGAGCTCCGCCCCTTCGTCAGCGAGCAGGACGTTCGGCTGTGCGGCGCGGTTATCGTGCACCACTCCAACGATTGAGAGCGACACAGCCAGGCCGGGAGCGGTGTCGACTCGCACCATCCGGCCGATCGGGTCCTGTCCGGGCCACCAGCGGCGCGCCGCCCACTGGTTCACCATCGCCACGGGGACGCCGGCCTCGCGATCGTCGTCGGTGAACGCACGCCCGCGGACGACAGAGATGTCGAGCGTAAGGAAGTAGCCGGGGGTGACCGCGACCGCCGTCGCCGGCGCGTCGCCGGGAGGGAGGGGGGAGGCGGCACCATCCAACGTGATGCCCGGAGGCGAGCCACGCGGCGCGAGCGGCACGCTCGCGCGCACGGCGGCCGCCTGCACACCGGGCATCGCCTGCACTTCTCGCAGGATTCGGTCAGTCACCGGAAGATACGTAGCCGGGACGCGCCACGGATGCGGATAGCTCGGCGATCCTTGCAGCACATTCTTGGCGGCGAAGCCGAGGTCGACGTGCGAGAGGTAGCGCACGGACTTGGCCATGAGCGCGCCGCCGGTCAGCAGGACGACCGCGGTCGCCACTTGGGCGACAACAAATCCCTGCTGCAGACGCCGTCCCATTCGTGATCCCCCAGCGCCGGCCGCAACATCTCGCAACAGGCGCTGTGCATCGAGGCGTGCGACGAGGCGCGCCGGCAGGAGGCTGAGCAGCGCCCCGGTGGCACCGGCAATCGTGATGGCGAAGGCGATCACCGGGGCATCGAGGCGATACTCCATTCCCGGCGGGCGCAGCGAGTCGAGGACCGACGCCGCTTGCAGGAGGCGTAGCGAGGCGCCGGCGAACAGCACGCCGAGTACGGCTCCGGCCGTGACGAGCAGGAGGTACTGCCGCAGCAGGTGGGCCGCTATCACGCGCACGCTGCCGCCCAACGCGGAACGGATCGCGAGTTCCCGCTGCTGGTGCAGCGTGCGGACGAAGACGAGGTTGGAGAGATTCGCACAGGCGATCAGCAGCACGCACGCCACGACGGCGCCGAAGATGAGGTCGTGCGACTGCGTCGAGCTGGCATAGCGCTCCCGGAGCGGTGCCGCCGTCAGCCGCATGCGCGGCGGTGCCATGCGTTTCGCCTCCCCATTCGTCGGGAGGGCGGTGAGAGCGACTGGTTCGACCGCCGACAGCTCGGCGCGCAGCTGCTCGACCGAGGCCCCGGGGGCGAGTCGCCCGATGACGGTCAGCGTCCGGATCGACGGACGCGTGCTCGGATCGAGCACGGGGACGACCGGGAGCCAGAATTGCGAATTGACCTCGTGCGTGAAGCCCGCGGGCATCACCCCGATCACGGTGTATTGCGTGTCGCTCAGCTTCACCACGGTTCCGAGCATCGCCGGGTCCGCCCCGAACTGCGACGTCCAGAGCGCATAGCTCAGGATCGTGACCGGTTCCGCACCCAGCTTGTTGTCCTCGGCGGAGAAGGCGCGACCGAGGAGCGGCTGGACGTTCATGAGCGCAAACAGGTTCGGCGAGACCACCCCACCCGTCACGAGCAGCGGCTCCCCGTTCGTCGCCAGCGCCTTGCCGCCGGACGTGTAGGCGGCGACGGCATCGAGCGAGTGGAAGTTGCGCGGTCGCAGTGCCTGGTCGAACGTTTCGTACGACACATCACAGGCCGTGCGACAGCGGTTTGCCGAGCTCGCGGTTCCGGCAGGCGACTCCAGCGCACCATCGTCGATCGGCACCTCGCTCACGACGACGAGTCGGTCGCCATCCGGAAAGGGGAGGGCGCGGAATCGGACCGCGTCGATGACCGCGAAGGCCGCCGCACTGGCGCCGATGGCCAGCGCGAGCGACAGGAGCGCGGTGATCGTAAAGCCTGGGGTGCGCAGGAGGGCACGGAGGGCGAGTCGCATCGGGGTAATTCTGCGCGCGGCGCGCCGCTTGTCGAGTCGCACCAGCCCTGGCGTCGCCGATCACGACGAGACGATATGCGGCGCGCATTGACGCCCGCTCCCCCGAGGCAATCTTGGGAGTTGCCTGCCGACGCCCGTTTCCCGATCCGACCATCCCGCCATGCGCGCTCCCGTCCCAACCGCCAGAATCGCCCTCCTGTTGGGCTTCGTCCTTCCTGCCGTCGGGGGTGCGCAGCGTACACGCGACGCGAGCCTCGCCCCTCCCGCGGCCTTCGCCGATCCCGCGCGGATCACCAAGCTGCGCTCCGCCTTTCCAGCGATCGACCAGCTGATGCGCGACTTTGCCGAGCGCTCACACGTGCCCGGCATCGCTTACGGCCTGGTCATCGACGGGACACTGGCACACGTGGGGGTGTCGGGGCTGCGCGACGTGTCGAAGAACGCGCCGGTCGACACCGCGACAGTCTTCCGCATCGCCTCGATGACGAAGAGCTTCACCGCGGTGTCGATCCTCCAACTCCGGGATGCCGGCAAGATCAGGCTCGACGATCCGGTCGCCCAGTACGTCCCCGAACTGGCGTCGCTGCGTTACCCCACCAGCGACTCACCCCCGCTCACGATCCGCCTGCTGCTGAGCCACTCCGAGGGCTTTCCCGAGGACAACCCGTGGGGCGACCAGCAGCTGGCGCGGACTAACGAGGAGATGGGGCAGATGATGCGCGCGGGCATCCCCTTCTCGACCTCGCCCGGCACGTCGTACGAGTACTCGAACTTCGGCTTCGCCATCCTCGGCCGCATCGTCGCCAATGTCTCCGGTATGCCCTACGCCCGGTACGTGCGGGAACGAGTGCTCCTCCCGTTAGGCATGACCGTAACGACGCTCGAGGCGACGACGGTGCCCGCCGCGCGGCTGGCGCACGGCTACCGTCGGCAGGACAACGCGTGGCTCGAGGAGGCGCAGCTGCCGGACGGCGCATTCGGCTCGATGGGCGGGATGCTGACGTCGGCCGCCGACCTGGGGCGCTGGGTCGCCTTCATGCTCGACGCTTGGCCGCCGCGTGACGGCGACGAGGGGAAAGTCCTTCGCCGGGCGTCGCGCCGGGAGATGCAGCAGGTGTGGCGTTTCAATGGAGCAACCGCAGTCACGGGCGCCGATGGCACTGTGGCGCTCAGCGCCGGCGGCTACGGCTACGGGCTGGGCGTGCGGCAGACCTGCCGCTTCCGCATTACCGTCGCCCACACCGGCGGCCTCCCCGGTTTCGGATCGTTGATGCGCTGGCTCCCCGACTACGGGGTCGGAATCGTCGCGATGGGGAACCTCACCTACACCGGTTGGAACGGCGTTGCCGAGCAGGCGCTCGACCTGCTCGCCGGAACCGGGGCGCTGGAGGCTCGCGAGCCGCAACCTGCCCCGGTCCTCGTGACAATGCACGACCAAGTCACCCGGCTCGTCACCCACTGGGACGACGCGCTCGCCGACAGCGTCGCTGCGATGAACCTGTTCCGCGACGAATCCAAGGAGCGGCGCCACGCGGCGATCGACCGCGTGCGGCTGCAAGCCGGCGACCGCTGCGCCCCCGAGGGAACCTTCGCGGTGGAGAACGCGCTGCGCGGGCGCTGGCGCCTCCGTTGCGCCACCGGCGACCTCCGGGTGGCCATTACGCTCGCGCCGACGACTCCCGCCCGGGTGCAGTATCTCGATGTGTCACCCATGGCACGCAGCGACAGCCTCGCGGCGCCCGCCGCGTGTCGCTGACCGACACCTGCGCTCGCACCACTCATCATGACGCACGCGCCCGTCCCGGTCCCCTCTGTCGTGGCCGACCCGGACGGCTCGCGGCGCGCCGAGGTCCTGACCAACCTCAGGGGCTTCAACCGCCGGCATGCGCCGGACCCGATGTGGGAGCCCCTCACCATCATCGCCGACCTTCCCGATGGGTCGCTGGCTGGAGGACTGGTGGGAGAGTTCGGGTGGGGTTGGCTGCACGTCGACCTGCTCTGGGTCGCCGACGCCGGGCGAGGACGTGGACTCGGTTCGGCGCTGCTCCGGGCCGCGGAAGTGCAGGCGCGGGGGCGGGACTGCGTCGGTATCTACCTGGATTCGTTCGACTTTCAGGCTCCCGGCTTCTACCTGAAGCAGGGCTTCTCGGTCTTTGGAGTCCTCGAGGACTTCCCGCCGGGCAGTCGGCAGACCTTCCTGAGCAAACGGTTCGTCCCGGCCGGGCGCTGAACGTGGCGGTCTGGCGCAGCGCCTCGCAGGCCAAGCTGCTCCAGACGGTCGCCGACCTGCGTTCGACCGCCGTGTGCCGTTGCTCCTACGGGACGATGGCCGTGCGCGCCGAGAGCAGGTTGACCATCAGCCGCGCTGCTCCGGGATTGCCGTTCGGCAGCTGGCGGAAGAATGCGAGGGTCGTGTACACGTAAGTCCCCTTGCCATACGAAGCGACGAGGACGGCGCCACGGTTGGGCGCTTCACCCGGGTCATGCGTCTCGAATACCGGCTTGTACGCCGGATCGAAGGTGTGGGGCATGTAGAGCGTGCGGTCCTGGATCCAGCCATCGAAGTCGCTGGCGGTGATGGTATTCGGCGAGGCGAGGATCCCGGCAGACGGATCGATGACCTCAACCGGCGCTCCTTCCACCGTCACTCGATCGGCGGGACGCGATAGCGTGATCGGGAAGGGCATGATCCCCGGTCGCGTCATCTCGTACTGTCCGTATTGCACGACGAGCGTTCCCCCTGCCCGTGCGTAGTCGAGCAGTCGGGCGTTATTGGCCACGAGTGCGTCGCTCGCTTCGTAGGCACGCGTCCCGACGACCACGGCACCGAACTTCGAGAGGTCGGTACGCGGGAGTGCGGCGGGATCGACGACAGTCACGTTCACGCCGAGCTGCTCGAGCATCGGCGCGACGTTGTCGCCCACGCCCGCGATGTACGCGATGGTGAGCGCGCGCGGCAGCGTCACGTCCACCGCCTCCAGGCCTAACGTGGCGGGGCGGTACAATCGCTGGGGACGGATGTGATCGTACTGCACCTGCGTGTAGCCGGTCGTGAACGTTTCGCCGCCGCTCGTGGCGACCGCCGCGATGACGTGGCGTCCTGGAGCAAGGCGTCCGCGCACAACGAAGGTCACCGCTTCCATGAGTTCGGGAGCGGCGCCCCCCCCGATGCCGAACGCCGCCCCCGGGCCGGACGCCGCGCGGACGTCGGCGTTCCCCGCGAAGTGCACATGGCGCTCGGCGCTGTCGGACAGGAGACCTGCCGGGAGCTGCAAGCGCACGGTGACGTCGCGCGGCCCCGATGCGTGCGACCGCACGTACACCCTGATGGCGCGCTGCAACTGCGTGTTGGCCTGGGCGTAGGCGACGGCATCGTCCAGCGACACGGTTATCGCCGGCGCCCCCGCGATCGGGTGTCGGATCTCGCCGCGGATGGCGTCGGCGTAGCGGAAGACGACCGGTGCCTCGATGGTCTGGACGCTTCCGCCCTCGACCCTTACCGCCACTGCCACGGTCGCCGAGGCACGACGTCCCGTCTCCGAAATGCCGAGCGTGCGCGGCGTGAACATCGCTCCCACGCGCGGAGTGGCAAGCCACCACGGTTGGCTCGGGGCGTCGAGCGTCACGCGCACACTGTCGATGCGGGAGCTATCGGGGAGAATGGTGATCGGCGTGAGGGGTGCGGCGGCCGCGACACCGGGTGGCTCGACTGCACCGTCGAGCACCGTCGCCCGCGCGAGAGCGATGGGACGATCCCCGCGATTGAAGACGCGCACCGCCACCGGGATTCCCTCGTGCAATGCCCAGACCTCCCGAGACGCAGTCGCCTCGACGACGACGCCGGAGGCGAGGACGATCGCCTTGTCGGTGCGGGCGAGCGCGATCGAATACGCCTCGGCGAGGTCTCCCTGAACAGCGGCGACCTGCCGCACGTCGTCGCTCAGGGGCGCGGCCTCGAGCGTCGATCGCATCACCGGGTTGCGCTCGGCGGCGGCGAAGTCGAAGCACGGGGAGTGCGCCGGCGGCGGACAGAGCGCGCGCAGCAATCGCGAGACACGGACGAGGGCCGGGAGCGTTCGCCCCGGGTGGGCCAGGTCGAGCGTCGTGCGCGCCTGTGCGAACGCTGAGGGGAGCGAGTCGAGCGCTGCACGCTGCGACGGGGTGCGCATGACGGATGCAAAGCGCGACCAGGTCGTGTCGATCCCGTCGAGCAGCCCCGTCTCCTTCTTCGGATCCGCCGGGGCCCGCGCGGCCCGGGATGCTTCCCGGATCACCTGGTCGTACCGCACCCCTCGCAGCTGCAACGACCCCATCGCCTGCGACTTGTGCTGCGAGCGCGAGTCGGAGGCGATCTCACTGTACGAACGCCCGAGGATCGGGTCGTACTCGCCCACGTTCATGCGCAACGTGGCCTGATCCTGCATGCGGAAGTTGGCGCCGCGATAGAACTTGTCCACCGTCCAGGGTCCGTAGCCCGCGGTCGTGCTTCGCGGGAAGCGAATCGTGTCGCCGGCCACGTCGTACGCCTCGCGCGCAAAGATCCCCGACACCTGGTGATGGCCGTGTCCGTCGGCCGGTGTCCCGCTGAAGACGGCGATGATCACGTGCGGCCGGAACTGGCGCACAACGGTGATCACGTCGCGCAGGATCGAGTCGCGTGACCACTGCGTCAGCGTCTCCTCAGCGTTCTTGGAGAAACCGAAGTCGTAGGCCCGCGTGAAATACTGCCGTCCGCCGTCGAGGCGGCGCGCCGCGAGCAGTTCCTCGGTGCGGATGGCACCTAACGACTCACCCAGCTCGTTGCCGATCAGGTTCTGCCCGCCATCGCCGCGTGTCAGCGCCAGGTAGGCCGTCTCGACATGACGCCCCTTGGCGAGCCAGGTGATGAGCTGTGTGTCCTCGTCGTCCGGGTGCGCCGCGATGAACAGGACGCGCGCGGAGACGCCGAGTCCTTCCACCAACGGACCCAGCGCGGCGGCGCCCCGCTCCTGGCCGGGCAGGACGGGGGGACCGAAGAGGAGCGCGGCGACCGCCGCGAGAACGACGGGGCGGAGCGTGCGGGGCGGCACGAAAGGCAATCCGATCATGGCAGGTAGGGCGATGGCTGCAGGAGGACCGGGAAATGTACCCCGCGAACTCGAGATGCAGCCATGGTTCACCGCCGTAGAAGTCGCGTGACGCGTCGTGGATGGGCCACGCACCGGGCAGGTGCGATGCGGCGATCGGCGAGCGCGTTGGTCCGGCCACGGGCGGGGTCGGCTGCCAACGGTGAAAAACAGGCGGCCGGTCGGTAGTTTCCCCTATCCGCCCATCCCTCGAGCCCGATTCCATGCCCATCGCGCCGCTGCAGGATTCCGACACGCCGCCCCCGACCGCCCCGCAAGACTCCGTGCGGTTCCGTCGCACGCTCGTGAAGGTCATGAGCATGCAGGTCGTAGCGCTGCTCGCGCTCTGGTGGCTTCAGGCACGCTACGACCGCTGATCACATGCATCCGCTGAACTGGGCGATCGTCGTCGCGTATCTCCTCTACGTCGTCATCGACGGCCTGCGCGCCTCGAAGGGAACGCACGAGATCGAGGGCTACTTCCTCGCCAATCGCTCCCTCCCGTGGTGGGCGGTCGGTCTCTCGGTGATGGCCACGCAGCTTTCCGCGGTCACGATGATCGGGACGACCGGGCAAGGCGCGACCGACGGCATGCGATTCGTGCAGTTCTACTTCGGCCTGCCGGTTGCGATGGTGATCCTGGGGGTGACGATCGTTCCCTTCCTGCACCGCGCCAAGGTCTTCACCGCCTACGAATTCCTCGAGCGCCGCTTCGACGCGAAGACGCGCTCGCTGACCTCCTTCCTCTTCCTTATCTCCCGCGGCATGTCGTGCGGGACGATCATCGCTGCCCCCGCGGTGGTCTTCTCGGCGATCTTCGGCTGGCCCCTTCCCTGGTGCGTGGCGCTGATCGGGATCCCGACCGTGGTATACACGATGATCGGCGGCGTGCAGGCGGTGACCTGGGCCGACGTGAAGCAGATGTTCATCATCAGCGGCTCGCTGATCGCGATCATCGTCGTCCTGCTCGTGAAGCTCCCGGTCTCACCCGACGCGGCGCTCCGCGTCGCCGGCTCGGTGGGACGCATGTCGCCGTTCGACTTCTCCTTCGACCTCACCAAGACCTACACCTTCTGGTCGGGGATCCTGGGTGGGACCTTCCTGATGCTGTCCTATTTCGGGACCGACCAGAGCCAGGTGCAACGCTACCTGACGGCACGCTCGATTCCCGAGGCGCGCAGCTCGCTCCTGATGAGCGCCTACTGGAAGATCCCCCTCCAGGCGCTGATCCTCCTGATCGGCGTCCTGGTCTTCGTCTTCTACCTGTTCCAGCCCCCGCCGCTGCTCTGGAATCCGGCGCACGATCAGCGGGTGAAGGAGGCGCGGCCGGCTGCCTATGCGCAGCTGCAAACGGACTACTCGGCCGCCCTGACCGCGCGCACCGGCGCCGCGCAACAGCTCGCCGCCACTCCCCGCAATGACGCGGAGGCGCAGCAGGCGGAGCGTGACTTTCAGGCGTCGGATGAGCGGGTCAGCGCGATCCATGAAACGGCACTCACCGCCGCGGGTGAAGTGACGGGTGAGGCGGCGCGCGACGTGAACTACATCATGCCGCGCTTCGTGCTCGAGCAACTCCCGTTGGGGCTGGCGGGGTTTTTCATCGCCGCAGTCCTCGCTGCCGCCATGTCGAGCATCGCCGCCGAGCTCAATTCGCTCTCGACCGCCACGGTCATCGATTTCTATCGCCGCTGGGTCAGGCCCGAAGCGACCGATGCGCACTTCCTCAACGTCTCGAAGATCGCGACCGGGCTCTGGGGGATCTTCGCGATGGTCGTCGCCACCTACGCGGCCACGTTAGGCTCGCTGATCGAGGTGGTGAACCGCTTCGGCTCGTTCTTCTATGGATCGATCCTCGGCGTCTTCATCCTGGCGATGATCAAGCGCGCCACGGCGCTCGGCGCCTTCGTGGGCCTGATCGCCGGCATGCTCTGCGTAGCCGCCGTGTCGTTCGGGCTGCCGCAGGTCTCATTTCTCTGGCACAACCTGGTTGGAGCCGTCGCTGTCGTCGCCGTCGGACTCACGCTAAGTAGAAAGTGAGAAGACGAGCAGACGAGAACTTCGTCGCGCATTCTCGTCTTCTCGTCGTCTCCTATCTCAAAACCGCCCTTCGTGGTACGATCGGTTCCGCATGCACGTCGCTCACGATGCGCGCCTGTTCCCCCGCGTGCGACGACGCGTGCCCTTCCGCCGGGCTCGAACGCTCGGGGCGCCCGATGTAGCGGATGATGAGCGCGTTGCCGGCCGACGCGCGCAGTCGCGGCGCCACGTAACTCCACGCTCCCATGTTCTTCGGCTCTTCCTGCGCCCAGACGATCTCGGCGATGTTCGGGTAGAGATCGACCAGCCGCGACACGTCTTCGTGCGGCCAGGGATAGAGTTGCTCCACGCGCACCACCGCGAGGTGCGCCGGATGGCCACCACCCACCAGGTCGTAGTACAGCTTCCCGGTGCAGAAGACCAGCCGTGTCACCTCCTCGCGGTTGACCACGTTCGGGTCGTCGAGCACCTGCATGAAGCGACCGCTCGCCAGGTCCTCGAGCCGGGAGGCGGCGGCCGACAGCCGCAACATGCTCTTCGGTTGCATGAGGACAAGCGGACGACGGATCGGCAGCTTTGCCTGGCGCCGCAACACGTGAAAGTACTGCGCCGAGGTGGACGGATAGGCAATGCGCAGGTTGCCTTCGGCGCACAGCTGCAGGAACCGCTCGAGTCGCGCCGATGAGTGTTCGGGACCCTGTCCCTCGTACCCGTGCGGCAGCAACAGCGTGAGCCCGGAGTCCTGCCCCCACTTCGCGCGGTCCGCGGCGATGAACTGGTCGATGATCGGCTGCGCCATGTTCACGAAGTCGCCGAACTGTGCTTCCCACAGCACGAGGGCGTCCGGCGACACGGTGGCGTAGCCGTATTCGAAGCCCAGCACTCCCATCTCGTTGAGCGGCGAGTTGTGGATCTCCAGCCGGCCGGTCGCGTTGGGGATGTGTTGCAGCGGCGTGTACTTCGCGCCGTTCGTGACGTCGTTGAGGACAGCGTGACGATGCGTGAAGGTCCCGCGCTCCGCGTCCTGCCCCGAGAGACGGACATCGATCCCCTCGGCCACGAGCGAGGCGAACGCCAGCGCCTCGGCGTGCCCCCAATCGATTCCGCCCCCTTCTCCCAGCGCCTCCCGACGCCGCTCCAACTGCTTGGCGAGCCTCGGATGCGGCGTGAACTCGGCCGGCCAGGTCAGGAGGCGTTCGTTGAGCGCGATCAGCGACTCGGCGCGCACCGCGGTCACCACCGCCGGCATCGCAGATGGCGTGGGCCGCAGCGTCTCGAACTCCGGCATGTCCAGCGCGACATCGCGACGCGACTCGGCGAGGATGGCGTCACAGCGATCCTGCTGCGCCTTGTCCATGGCCTCCACCTGGTCGGCGGTCACCACACCGTCGGCGATGAGGCGGGTGGCCCACACCTGTCGCACCGTCGGATGCTGGCGGACACGCGCGTATAGCGCCGGCTGCGTGTAGGTAGGTTCGTCGCCCTCGTTGTGCCCCCAGCGACGGTACCCCACCAGGTCGATCAGGAAGTCCTTGCCGTACGCCGCGCGATACATGATGCCGAGCCGCACCGCGGCCACGCAGGCCTCAGGGTCGTCGGCGTTCACGTGCACGATCGGGATGTCGAAGCCCTTGGCCAGGTCGCTCGCGTAGTACGTCGAGCGCGAGTCGCTCGGGTTGGTGGTGAAGCCCACCTGGTTGTTGACGATGATGTGCAGCGTCCCGCCGATCCGGTACCCGGGAAGCTTCGACATGTTGAGCGTCTCGGCGACGATTCCCTCGCCGGGAAACGCCGCGTCGCCGTGAATCGCGATTGAGAGCACCGACGTCTCGTTCCCGCCTAACGTGACCACCCGCGCGCGCGCCACTCCCATCAGCAGCGGATTGATCACTTCCAGGTGACTCGGGTTCGGAAGCAGCTTCAACGCCACCGAGCGTCCGTCCGGGAAGTGCCTGTCGGTCTGCCCGCCGAGGTGATACTTCACGTCGCCCGTGTCGCTGTGCGCGTGATTCGCGTACTTGCCGTCGAACTCGTTGAAGATCTTCGCGTAGGGCTTGTCGAGGATGTGCGCCAGCGTGTTGATGCGCCCGCGATGCGCCATCCCGATCACCACCTCGCGCGTCCCGATCTTCGAGGCCTCGTCGATCGCGGTGTCGAGCATCGGGACCATGGTGTCGGTCCCTTCCAGGCTGAACCGCTTCATGTTGACCCAGGCGCGCCCCATGAACCGCTCGAGGCCGTCGACCTCGGTCAACCGCTCGAGCATCGTCCGCTTCGCCTCATCACCCATCGACAGGGCAAGGCCGTCGTGTTCCATGACCTGCCGGAACCACTCGCGCTCGTCCTCTTCCTCGATGTGGCCGACTTCCAGCGCGATGCGCGACGAGTAGATCCCGCGCAGCCAGCTCGTTCCTTCCGCCGCCGTTTCGCCCGGCAGTCCCAGAGCCGACGCCGGGACTTCGGTCAGGTCGGGCTCGGTGATACGATGGAAGATCGGCGACAGCTCCATCGCCCCTACAGGCGGCGTGCCGAGCGGGTCCAGTTGCACATCGAGGTGCCCGTACTGTCGGATGGCGTGTGCCAGCGCTGCGGCCCCCGCCACCTTGCGCAGAATCGACCGGTCGGCGGTGGGGGCGGCTTGTGGTGCCGACGCCGGCGCCGACGTCGCCATCGGAACTCCGCTGCCGCCAATTGACTCGGCTACGCGAAAAAACTGCCTCCAGGACGCATCGACCGATGCAGGGTCGCGGTGGTAGGCCTCGAAGACTTCGGCGATGTATGCGTCGTTATAGACGCCGGTGATTGGGTCGCTTGACATGGGTAGAGAATTTAACGGGTCGAGCGTTCGGAAGCACTGAAGAGTTGCGCAGTCTGCGGGGCAGGGATCTCCCCGGTCGCAAAGGTCACGGGGAGTCCGCCATTGCTCGTTCGTAGTCGGTCGACGAGTGGGATTCCCAGCTCGCCCACGAGCCGTCGGTCTGCCGACACGAGGGCAAGAGTCCAGCCCGGGCAGACCGTTCGCAGCACGGCACCGGTGCGCGCATACAAGTTCCGCAACTCCCCGGCCTCGCCGACGCGTACGCCGTACGGCGGATTGGTGACCACCGAGCCCACGCCTGTGACCTCTGCGGGAAGCGCGAGCGACGAGACGGCGCGCACATCAAAGTGAATGTCCGCGGCCACCCCGGCGCGTTCGGCATTCTCCCTCGCCGCTGCGATGACACCGGCGTCGCGGTCACTGGCGACGATCATCCCCGGCACCGACGCCGTTTCGCGGGTCGCCGCCTTCTGGCGAATGCGCCCCATCATCTCCGCGTCATGCCCCGGCCAGCGCTCGAAGGCGAAGCCTCGCAGGCGCCCTGGCGCCATCCCGCGCGCGAGCAGCGCCCCTTCGATCGCCAGCGTTCCGGATCCGCAGAACGGGTCGACCAGGGGTGCGCCCGGCACCCATCCAGACGCCAGGAGCAACGCCGCGCCTAACGTTTCTCGCAGCGGCGCCTTCCCCGCCTCCCGGCGGTAGCCGCGCTGGTGCAGCAGCGCGCCGGAGCTGTCCAGGGAGATGGTGCATCGATCGTGGTGGATGCGGACTACCAGGAGCTGCGCGTCGCCGTCGTCGTCGGTTTCGTCGGTCCCGGTCCCGTCGGGAGCGGCCCCTCCAGTGGAGACGCGCCCGGCAGCGGGCGCGAGTTGTGCCGCGACTCGCTGCGCCACGGCGCCCGAGTGGTAGAGACGGGACTTGCGGCAGGTGACCCGGAGTGAGACGTCACGCCCCGGCTCAAGCCAGCGCCCCCAGTCGATGCGCGCCGTACGCTTCTCGAGCTCGTGAAAGGTCGCGGCGCGGAATTCGTCCACCCGCACGAGGACGCGGCTCACCGTGCGAAGATGCAGGTTGGCACGAGCGAGTCCGCTTTGATCGGTGGCAAACTCCACCCCAGCCGCCTCGACCGAAACCGGAGGGATGCCGAGCGCCGCGAGTTCCTCCGCCGCGAGCGGTGCAAGCCCCGGCGCCACAATGGCAAACGCCTCGTACCGCACAGTCGCGGTGTCATTTGCCTTCGATCCGCTGCCCCGGGTGTCGCGTTTCGTCGTCACACCGAAACGTAACGGGGCACACGCCTTACTTCGTGCGCTGAATCTGCAGGCGTTGGCGCAACTCCTCCCACCAATCGTGCACTACGACCACCGTGGGCCCCCGTCCAGCGTCGCGCAGCGCGATCACGCGGTTTCCCGATGCGGCCGCGTCGACATCCGTCAGTTCAGGAAGGGTCCCCGCATTTCCAGCCAGCACGTTTCGCGACTGCACGATGAGACTTCGGCCAGGCGCTAGCGTGGCCTCGAACACGGCACCGCCGTTCCGGTAGTAGAGGCGCTTGCCGTCGCCGGACCAGACTGGCTGCGTCCCGCCGTCCGGAGAGATCTGTACCGCGCCACCCTTGCCGGGGAAATCGCGGACGTACACCTGCATCTGACCGCTCTCATCCGAGGCGTAGGCCACACGCTGGCCATCGGCGGAGAAGCGCGCCGCAATCGGCGATCCGCTGCTGGGAACGAGGAGCGCAGACGCCGAGTCGCCGGTGAGCGAGGTGTACCACAGTCCCCCGACCTGCTCGCTCGGGCGCGGTGGACGACCGTACACGATCCAGCGTCCATCGGGGGAGATGACCGTGGGGCCGAAAATTCCGCGGCGTTGGGCGACGAGTACCGCAGGTGCGCTGGCGTCGGCCACGCGGCGCCAAATGGAGACGCTGTCGCGTCCACCGACACCATACACCAGCGTTCGGCCGTCCCGCGCCCAGGAGGGCGGCGTGAAGCGAGGGGCGTTGGCGAGCATCGTCGCCGCGCCCGTCGTCAGGTCGAAGACGCGAAGCTCCTGCCCACCCTGCGACTCGACGATCAGGGCGAGGCGACGTCCGTCGGGCGAGAGGCGAGGGTGCTGGTAGCCCCCCGCGCGCAACGGGAGCGGCGTCACCACTCCGCCCGCCCCCATCTCGACCACTTCGCGATCGCGCGTGCCGCGGACGTATAGCAGGCTGCCGCTCGCCGAGAGCGCGGCACGCACGGCGTTCAGCGGTGCCGTCAGGACGCCGTCGAGCACAGGAGCCGCTTCGCCGCTCACGGTGCGGTGGTCGGGATCGAGCGGAACCGCCATGAGCGTCCCGCCGGTCGACCCGTAGACCAGTTCCCCCTCGATCATGCCGAGCGGCGTCGCGCCGGCGATGCCCAGCGACGTGACGGTCCCGCGCGCCAGGTCGGCGACTGCGAGTTGTGCGCCGGACGTGGAGTCGCGCATCCACTGCGAGAAGACCACCACGTCGCCACCCAACGAGAGCGGCCAGGCGCGCGTGACCGGTGCCCCGCTGCCGGCCGCCACGAGAATGGTCGGTGTTCCACCGGTCGCGGCAACGGCCATCAGCGCGCCGTCCGCGAAAAAGGCGAGTCGCTCCGAACCGATCCACGTCAGGCCGAGCACGATCCGGATTCCGGTGGCGAGCGTCGAGGCCGTGCCACCAGCGGTGGGAATCTTCCGGATCTCGGTGCGTGTGTTGAACGCGAGCCACCGGCCGTCGGCCGAGAAGGCGGCATGCATCGCCCCTTCCGTTCCGTCGATCGGTGTCGCGACGAGCTGGTCGACCGGACGCACGTATAACATCGACGCGTTGCCGGCTCGTCCGCTGTAAACGATCTGGCGACCGTCGGGCGACACCGCGTAGGTGGCCCCGAAGCCGTCCACGGGACCCTCGCCAGCCGCAAAATCGAGGGTGAAGCGCACCGGTGAGTGCACGACCACCGCCGGCCGCGAGCGCCACAGTGCGCCGGCCGCGAGCGTCGCGGCGAGGGCGAGCGCGCCTAACGCATACACGACCGGGTCGCGCGAGCGCCGGCGCGCCGCGGCGACCTTTTCCTCACGCGCGAGCGGCGCGGCTGCACCCCGCCCCTGTAGTGCCTCGGCGAACTCCTGCGCAGAGGCGAAGCGGTCGGCTGGAATCTTGGCCAATGCCCGCTCGACAGCTGCCGCCACGTGCGGCGGCACGCTCTCGCGCGTGGACCGGACGGGGCGCGGCCGCTCGGTGACGACCCGGGCAATGATCGCCTGGGCGGTGCTCCCGGTGTGCGGGGGATCGCCGGTGAGCATCTCGTATAGCACCGAGCCCAGCGAGTAGATGTCCGACCGGCCGTCGACGTGCTGGTCCGCGGTCGCCTGCTCGGGTGACATGTACTGCGGAGTGCCGAGCGACAGTCCGGTCTGCGTGACGCGATGCCCGCCAGCGTTCGAGACCGCGATCGCGATCCCGAAGTCGGCGAGCAGCGGCTGTCCTTCCTGCAGCAGGATGTTGTCCGGCTTGAGGTCGCGGTGGATGACGCCCTGCCGATGAGCGTACTGCAATGCGCTGGCGACCCCCACGGCGAGGCGGACCGCCTCGTCCACGGGAAGTTGGCGCTCGCGAGACAGGCGCGCGCGCAACGACTCCCCCTCGACGAACGGGGTGACGTAAAAGAGGAGTCCGTTGGCTTCGCCACTGTCGAACAGCGGCAGGATGTTGGGATGCTGGAGGCTGGCCGTAACCCGGATCTCTCCAAGGAACCGCTCGATGCCGAGCACCGCTCCCAACTCGCGGTCGAGCACCTTGAGCGCCACCCGGCGCTCGTGCCGGAGGTCGTGCGCGAGGTACACCGTCGCCATCCCACCACGCCCGATGAGGCGGTCGACGGCATACCGGTCGGCGAGTGCCGAACGCAGCACCAGTTCAATCTCGCCCGCGATCCGTCGTTCGCCACTCGATGGTGTCGCCGGTGTCTGCAGTCCCGCCGCTGCGTGGGAATGCTCCGACGATCGTCGCCCTCCAGATGTCGACTCGCTCACCGAACCTCCTCCCGCGCGTTTCCACGCCCTGCTCTTGCTCCCGCGAGATACGCGAGGTCCGCTGCCAATGCGCCGCGCGAGGAACGACGGACGTTGAATCGCGTCCGACGGTCGTTTGCGCGCAGTTCAGGGCACGACACGGCGCCCTGCCCCATCAAGATAGACGTTTCCCAGTCGCGTTCGTTATTCGGCAGGGCGCTCGGTGGGGCGCTTGCGGGGGCGCTGGCTCTCCCTGACACCGTGCCTCCGTCCCATATTGACCCCAGTTCGGTCGACTCCCCCGACACCCGCCGCAGATTCCTTATGACATCCAATCGTCGTGACTTTCTTCGCACCTCGGCCATTGCGGGGGGGGCGCTCGGGTTGGGGCTCTCCTCGGCGCACAAGCTCGACGCGGAGCCGCTTGCGACCGGGATATCGCCCGCGTCTCACCCGCGCATCGCGGCGGCGCCCAAGCCGCTCCGCATCCTGATCCTGGGAGGCACCGGCTTCATCGGCCCGCATCAGGTGCGCTACGCGCAGGAGCGTGGACATCGCATCACCCTGTTCAATCGCGGCAAGACCAACCCCAGGCTCTTCCCCGACGTGGAGAAGCTGCAAGGCGACCGCGCGGTCGGCGACTACTCCGCGCTCAAGGGTCGTGACTGGGACGTGGTCATCGACAATCCCACGACAATTCCGCGCTGGGTGCGGCAGGCGGGCGACGCGCTCAAGGGACATACGAAGCAGTTCATTTTCATCTCGACGATCTCCACCTACGCGAGCAATGCCACTCCCGATGCCGACGAGACGGCGCCGCTCGCGACGACGACCGAACCGGAGAGCGAGGATCGTGCGCGCCTCTACGGCCCGCTCAAGGCGCTGAGCGAGGGAGAGGCGAAGAAGGCGTTCGGCGAGCATACGACGATCATTCGCCCCGGGCTCATCGTCGGCCCCGGGGACCTCTCCGACCGATTCACTTACTGGCCGGTGCGCCTGCAGCGCGGGGGCGACGTCCTGGCACCGGGAACACCGGGCGATCCGTCGCAGATTATCGACGCCCGCGACCTCTCCGAGTTTGTCATCCACTGCTGCGAGAAGGAAACCACGGGGACCTTCAACGTCACCGGCCCCGCGTCGTACCTGTCGATCGCCGAGATGCTCGGCGGGATCCGTGCGGTCATGGTGACCGACGCGCACCTGACCTTCGTCGATGCGGACTTCCTCGCCGAGCAGAAGGTGCGGGCGTGGAGCGACATGCCCGTCTGGATCCCCCCGCACGGCGAGACCGCTGGCTTCATGCGCCGGAGCATCGCACGAGCGCTGGCCGCCGGGCTGACCTTCCGCCCGCTGGCCGACACTGCGCGCGACACGCTGGCGTACTACCACGGGCAGCCCGCGGATCGACAGGCGGCGCTGCGTGCCGGGATGGAACCCGCTCGCGAGAAGGAGATCCTCGCGCTCTGGCACGCGCGACCACAGAAGTAACCACCGACCCCGTCCATCATGCT
>JBDTUA010000010.1:0-35656 GCA_040007995.1 Gemmatimonadota bacterium
CCGCTTGAACAGCTCGTCGCGCGCCATCAGCGACTCGAGTGGAGCGCCGAGGACGAGGGTGCGTCGCGTGCGCCCCGGCGGCGACGGCGCCGCCGCGCCGGTGAGCCCGGCCGGCAGCGTACTACGCAACGCCATGCCTAACGGCGCCACATAGTGATCCGCCATCCACAGGCCGGTCGCCATCAGCGCCGGCGACAGCGCCGGCTCCGCATCCGGGACGGCACGGACGGCCTTGTACCTCACTCCCTCGACTCGCGCCACATCGGTCGCCACCACGATCCCGATCTCGATGCGATTCCGCCACGGCACCACCACCCGGCTCCCCACAACGATCGGGTGCTCGAAGTGCTGCTCGACCGTGTATGAAAAGGTGCGGAAGAGCGGAACGGGGAGCGCGACGTCGATCAGACGCGGGAGGAGGGGCGACGGTGCGGATGGCATGGATTCGAAAGATACCCGGCGACGGTCGCGTCTGCCGTCGCGCCGGAATCGCCCGAACCACCTATTTCGGCGCACCCGCGAGATCGGCTATCTTTGGTTCATGTCACGCTCGCGTGCTGTCTCATCGCCCCCCCGTCGCGCCAACGCGCCGTCGTTGCAGGCGCGTCTGGACGAGTTCGGATACATTCTGCTGTTCGACGGAACGTGTGGGCTGTGCAGCCGTGCCGTGCAGTGGGTGCTGCGTCGCGATCCTGGCGGCCGCATGCGCTTCGCCCCGCTCGAGAGCACGCTCGGCCGCGCGGCGCTTGGCCGGCTCCCCGCCCTCGAGGGCGTCGACTCGATGGTGCTCCTCCATCGAGAGGGTGCCTGGATCAAGTCGACCGCCGCGCTCGAGATTGCGCGTTACGTCGGTGGGCTCTGGGGAATGGGGGTCGTGGGCTATCTCCTACCGCGCGCGCTCCGCGACTGGATGTACGACCAGGTGGCGAAGCGGCGGACCGCGATATGGGGACGCACCAACCAGTGCATGCTGCCGTCGCCGGACGAACGCGAGCGCTTCTATCTCGACTAGAAGCTCCTGCGACTGGAAGCTCCTGCGACTAGAAGCTCCTGCGACTGGTCCTGGCGGAGCGCGGATGGGCGCCGCGATGGGCCGACCCTGCGGGTGCCGCGCCTACAGAGACGAAACGGCCGCTGACCCGGTGCGACGGGCGAACCACGCCGTCCGCTGCTCCGCCGTCGTCCCCGACAAGAGCAAGTATCCGAGCAGCGCGTCGGCAAGCTCGAATCCCGACTGGAAGCGCTCCTCGGGCTTTTTGGCCAAGCACTTCATGACGATGTCGGAGAGTTCGACGGGCACGCGCGAATCGACGATGTCCGGCGACACGGCTGCTTCGTGCACCTGCTTGTAGCCGACGGAGTACGAGTCGGCGCCGTCGAATGGGGGGAAGGCGAGTAGCATCTCGTAGAGCATGACGCCAACCGCGTACAGGTCGCTCCGTCCGTCGACCATCTTCCCCATCGCCTGTTCCGGCGACATGTAGTGCGGCGTCCCCATTGCGCGACCGCTGCGCGTGAGGCGGCCGTGGAAGCGGGCGGTGGCGATCCCGAAATCGGTGATCAGCGCGTGACCGTCCTCGTCGAAGAGGATGTTGTCCGGCTTGATGTCGCGATGTACCACGCCGCGTCGGTGCGCGTAGTCGAGGGCAGTGGCCACCTGCGCACAGATCGTGGCCGACGGCCCCGTGGGAACCGACTTGTCTCGGACCAGGACGTCGGCCAGCGAGCCCCCCGCCATATACGGCATCACGAGGAATACGAGCCCGTTGATGTCGGCGAAGTCGAGGATCGGACAAATATGCGGATGCATCAGCTGGCTCGACGCCTCCGCCTCGCGCCGGAAGCGCTCGCGCATTTCCGGATCCTTGGCGAGGTGTCCGTGCAGCACCTTGAGCACCAGCGGTCGATCGAGCGTCGCGTGGAGCGCATAGTACACGTGCGCCATCCCGCCGCTTCCCATGCGCCGGATCACGCGATAGCGCGCACCGGCCGCCCGCCGCAGGTTCGTCAGCTCACTGTCTGGCTGCTCGAGCGGCGCCGCGCTGACCTCGGGCAGGTCCTCACTGCAGCGCACGCACTTGAGCGCGCGCGTCCGGTTCCACGTGCCGCAGTCGGGACAGAACATGCGTCAGGCTCCGAAGCGCAGGCGGACGAAGTCGTACGGCGGCAGCGGTTCGCTCTGTTCGATCGCGAGGTCGCTCAACCGACGACGCTCCTCACCCACCGCGTCGTGGAACGACTCCCACTTCTCGCGCTCGACGAGGAACGACGCTTCGACGCTCTTGCCTGACGGCGTGGACTGCGGAGCAAAGGTCACGCAGGCGACGGCGTTCCGCTTGAGAAAGCGGAACGAGTCGAAGACCGTCGTCTCGAAATCGGCGGCCTGCATCTCGCGCGTGTCCGTCACTCCTTCCGGCGGGAGCGGGATCGGCGTGACGCGCAGTCGCGCCATGAGGCGGTCGCCGACGAACCGGAACCCTTCCTTCAGAGTGACGTAGTGCAGCTCCATCCAGTGCAGGAGGGAGCTGCGAGAGCGAAAAACGGTGCCAAACGGCGCGGGGATCACGGTTTGCTCGCGGAAGCGCGCCTCGACGATCTCGCGATACTCCTTGATCGCCGCGGTCGTCGCCTCGACGCGTTCGTACGGGACCCGATGGACGATCGCCGCCAGTTCCCGTAGCGGGACGACCTCGACGTCCGTCACCCGGACCGGCGCGGCGGCGTCATGGTTGACGATTCCAAAGAGCTGCAGCGCCTCGGCGCCGATGGCGGGAATACGGAGACTGCGCGTGCGCGCCACGAAGATCCTCGATGGGTCCAGCGTTGCAAATGACTGCGTCGAACGTGCGTCGGTTCGTCCTAAGTATCGACCCGTGCGGCCTCGAACATCATCTCGTCTCGTCAGCAGCCATCCGCACCCGGCGAGGCCGGATCAGACGACTCTCAGGATGGGGCCGGTCGCAGTCGTCCGTCCGCCTGTGCCGGTCACCGCGAAGTCTAGCGGGTGGCCAGCCCTTCGCTGCGCCTCCCCGACGCTAGAGTAGAGCCCTCAAGTGCGTAACGCAGGCGGCGCCGAGCCGGTCCGGGTCGTACCCGCCTTCCAGCGCCGACACGAGACGGCCGCCGCACCACCCCTCCGCGCGCTGTACCACCTGGCGCGTCAGCGCGTCGACGTCCTCAAGTTCGAGGGTGAAGCCGCCGAGCGGATCTCCCCGTAGCGAATCGAAGCCGGCGGAGAGCAGGATCAGGTCAGGGGTCCAGCGCGTCGTCGCGTGGTCGATGGCTCGGGTGATCGCGACGACGTACTCCACGGCTGGCCGACCGGCCGCCATGGGGACGTTCCAGATCGAGCGATGCGGACCGCGGTCCTCGGCCGCGCCCGTTCCCGGATACCACGGCCACTGGTGCATCGAGACGAAGCGAAGGTCGGGATCGTCCTGTACGAGCGCCTGCGTCCCGTTGCCATGATGCACGTCCCAGTCAACGATGAGTACGCGCGCCGCCTGGTGCCGCTGTCGCGCGTAGCGGGCGGCGATACCGATGCTCCCGAAGAGGCAGAATCCCATCGCGCTTGAACGCAGCGCGTGATGTCCCGGCGGTCGAATCGCGGCGAAGGTCCGGGTCGCGCGCCCGTCGAAGGCCATGTCGACGCCGTCCAGCACCGCCCCCGTCGCCGCCGTCGCGGCGTCCCAGGACCCCTCGCTGGCCACCGTGTCGGCATCGAGATGCCCACCGCCCCCGCTCACCACATTGCGCACGCGCTCGATGTACGACGGATCGTGGGCCAGCGCCAACTCCTCGACGGTGGCATGGCGCGATTCGAGGTGCTCGACCGCCAGGAATAGCTCGGGGTCGTACCGTAGGGCGCGCGAAATCGCCCGTAGGCGTCCCACGTGCTCGGGATGGTGCCACCCGGTGTCGTGACGTCCACAGTCTGCATGGGAGATGTAGGCCACAGTCACCGCGCACCTCGGAATCGGCGGGAAGTCCACTCGGTGAGCAAGGCACCGAGCACGAGGGCGAAGAGAACCGGTTCCCACGCGGTCGACGACAGCGGCGGACGCGCGGCACGCGGGGCGTCGTCCGGCATACCTAACGACGCAACGAGCGATGCGAACGGCGTCTCGTCCACGTCCGGCGTCCCCTCCAGTGCAACCAGCGGGGCGCGAACGACCGATGCCGCCATCGCCGACCACCAGGCACGGTGCAGGCGCGGCGCGTCGGCGCCGCCCTCCATCCGCCATCGCCAGGTATCGTCGTAACCAAGGACGAGCACTCGGCCGACGCCAACGCGTGCCGCCGCCACGCGCACACGCCCCGCCGTGCGATCGAGCACGAGCGCGCCGTTCCGGGCCAGCGTGAGCTCGACGCCGTCGAGTCCGCGCCTGGGCTCCTCACTGACGACGGCGCCGAGCGTCGGCGAGACCGCGGCAGCTCCGCGCGCGGGGAGAATCCCGACGAGCGATGGAAGCGAGGCGGCCGCCCCTCCCACGATCAGCCCTCCGCCATCGCGGACGAATCGCACGATCGACGCCGCTCGCGGGACGACGCTCGCGTCGACGGCGATCACCGCCGAGTAGTGCGCGGTATCGATCGGAACGTCGCGTCCCTGTCGCACGCTCACCTGCGGAGCGACGGCAAAGCGCGCGTCGACACGCCAGCCGGCCTCCTCCAGCGCGGCGACGATGAACTTCCCTTCCCATCCCGCATCGGCGAGAACTAAAACCGGCCGCACCACCAGCGAGTCGCGGCGCGCACTGCTCGAAACGCCACCAGGGATGCGCGCCGTGACCAATCCGTCGAGCATGGCATCGAGGGTGCGCGTCCCTGTTCGTGACAGTTTGGTCGAGTCGACACTTCCCGCCTGGTCGCCGATGGCGAGTGACGAGCCGGGGGGACCGAGCGCGACGAGGCGCACACGCCCCGAAGGGTCGGCGATCGGCTCCAGCGCGGTCGCGAGCGGCGCCCACGCGTGCAGGGAGTCGACGTCGGGCCTGAGGTCGCGCGCGCGTCGCCAGCGCACCACCGTCCCCGTCGCCGCCACCGCGCGCGCCCACGCCCGGTCGCGCGGGCCCGGGAGAGAATCGATGGTGAGGTCGAGGGCGGCGAGCGGGGCGCGAGTGGCACGCGCCAGCGCCGAAGGGATCGACGCAGTGGAGCGCGTCACCACCGGTCGCTCGCCGGACATCGGGGGACGCCACGCGCGCCAGATGAGTGTGCCTAACGCCGCCAGCGCGAGGACGCGACACCCCTGCTCGAAGAATCGACGCTTACCGGGTGAGGGCATACACCACCAGGTTCACGCCGAATCGCGTGTTGTCGACCGAGTAGAAGCGCTTGTTGTCGGGGTGGAAGTTCCACTCCGAAGAATAGTCCTTGTTGCTGTAGAGGACAGAGATCCTTCCCTCGCGCTGCGCCGCCATGAGGTACGGGTGCAGGAGGTTGTCGCCCCATCCGTTCAATTCGTGCGACGTGTTCGGTGGACCGTCCTCGAAGCGGAAGAAGGCCGAGTAGAGTGGATGCGAGTTAGGGATCTTGGCGAGCGGCCCCGCAACGGAGCGCAACTCCTCCGTCACCGTCTTGTGGAACATGCCGTCGATGTCGTGATTGTGATCGTCGACGAAGAGCAGCCCTCCACGCTCGATGAATCGCGTGAGGACCTGCTTCTCCTGCGCCGTGAAACGCACCGGCAGGTGCCCGGTAAGGTACAGGAGCGGGTAGCGCAGCGCCGCGTCCGAGCCGAGCGGGACGATCACCCCGGACGGCGACACGTCGATTTCCGTGTAGCGCGCGATGGAGTCGATCAGGTTGGCGGGGACGAGCGGCGACGAATCCCAGTCGCCGGACTCATACTGCGCCGTGGCGAAGGTGAAGGTGCTCATCGCACGCTCCCCCATCGCGAGAGCGTGTCCACCGACACGATGTCGTCGTCGAGGGCGCGGCGGACGAGAAGGAGCAGCGCCGTCGCGTCGCGCGAGGCGCGAAGTTCCGTGATCGCACCTTCCAATGCGGTGGCTGCGGCCGGCCGGCGGTCCGCCACCGCCAGCCGCAAGACGATGAGCGAGTCCACCCCGGCAGTCGGTGTCTGCTCCAGCGTCGTGAGCGCCGCCGCGAAGCGTCGCAGCGCCTCCCTGTGAAACGGATCGAGCGGTGCACGGGGGCGTCGCAGATCGGGAGTCCCCTTGTCCTTCCCTTGCATGCGAATCCGAGCGAGGTCGACGACGACGCGCGGCGGCGCACCACGCAGGTAGAGTCGCTCGGCGGTCCGCGCCCGCTGGATCGCCGCGAGCGCGGCATACATCGGAGGCAGCGCGCGCTTCGGCTCACCGCCGTCGAGTGCCCGTCCCGCCTCCCACATCGCATTGAACGCCTCGAGCATCGGCCGGTTGATCGCCACCACCGGTGTCTCGTCCCCTGCGAAGTCGGTCGGGTGGCCGTTGATCTCGGTGGCCTTCTCGGCCGCCTTGAGCAGCGCTTCGGGCGTCAGCGAACCGGAGGCGGGCGACTCCGACTCGTCGTGGTCGTGACCCTCGCCTTCCGCTCCATCGCCAAGTCGGGCGAAAATGATGTCGCTCACCTGCTTGCGCAAGCGTGCCTGGTCGCGCCCGATGCGGCGCGATTCAACGGTGACGTCTGATTTCGCAATGCTGCGCGCCCGCTTGACCAGGGCCTCGGTCATGTTGATCAGCATACGCTGACTGAGGACGGACTCGTCCACCTCCGGCGGCGGCGCCTGGTCCACGGCGACCGAATCGTACTCGTCGGCGCGCGCGATGCGGATCGTGCGCGACTCCGAGCTGCCGATGCCCGGACCGGATACGTTGTTGCGATCACGGCCCACGGCGCGCAAGTGAACCACGTCGCCTGGCGCGAGTTGAAGCCCCTCGAGCGACAGCACCGCGTGCAAGGTGCCGCGTCGTCCGGTCTCCGCAGGCAACGCGCCAAGCGTTCCGCTCTTGAACGTGAAGCGCTCGCCCTCGCCGGAGCTCACGATGTACTCGAAGGAGGCGCTGGCGATGCCCAGATCGTCCTGGATGTCGGCCGCAAGAGGCATCGTGCCGCGCGGAACGCGAAGGATCGTGTCGCGCGCCGGCGCGCGTAGCGCGACGCTGGGTGCCGAGTCGACCAGCGGTTCGAGCGCGAGCAGGCGCGCGTCTCCACCGTCGCGTTGCAGCCGCACGAGTGCACGCGACGCACCGGTGGTGAATCCGGCCTGCCAACCGCCGGGCGCCTCGCGCACCGCGAGCGGGGCGGAATCGAGTACGGCGTGCGTCGAGACGACAGGCCCACGCCCGGTCATCAACGCTCGGCTGCCGGGATACGCGCGCACCAGAGCGGGATCCACTTCGCGTGCGGTGGACAGGCCGGTATAGGTCGGTGGTTGCAAGGTGAGCGTGACGCTGCCGAGGGGAGTTGGCGCGCCGGGAGCGCCCGCGCCGGGACGATCGCGCGCCACGGAGGAGCGCGCCGCACCCAGTCCCACCGGCACGAGGACCGCCGCGGCGACGCCCCCAAACGCCACGAGCGCGGGTGCGCGCAACGAGCGCCAGAATGCCCGACGCGCCGCCTGCTCCCACGGCACCGCGTGAATGGCCCGTGCGAGGGCCGGGCGCACGGCGGGCGAGACGTCGTCTCCCAGCGCAGACACGAGGGCGAATCGCAGCCGTGGCGCCTGCTCCTCGAGCCAGAGGGCTGCGCGTTCGGTCGACAACGAGCGGACGGCGCTGCGCCACCATTGCGAGCCGGCCACCGCCAGTGCGACGAACCCCGCCACCAGCATGGCGATGCCGCCTCCCGAGAGCGCGCTACCGGCCGCGACTCGCCCGCCTTGCTCGGCGACGCTCGTCCCGACGAGCAGAGGGCGACTGGTCGCGAGCGCCAGCGCGCCCGCCCCAAGCCCCGCGAGCAACGCGCGAAGGAGCGCCGCGAGTTGCAAGCGTCGACGCCATCCGGCCACCAGCGTGGTGGGTTCGGCCTCGCGCGTGACTGCGGATACTGGGGTCCGCTCGGCAGCGGGCGTGTTCACGCTGCCTCCCGTCGGTCTGTCTGCGCGACGGAATCCCGAGTCGCGCGCGCACCCCGCGCGCGACGCATCCACCACTCGAGCAGGAGGACGAGCGTCGCCGCTATCAAGAGCCACCGCGTGAGCGAATCCGGAAGGGCCGGTTCGTCGCGAATCCTCGACGCTTCGGGAGACGACGCGCCAGCCGCAGTAGCCACGTCAGACGCGGCTGATGAGTCGGCGCGACCCGGTGTACGCACGTCGCCGGTCGCCCACCGTGCGAGCGTGGCGTCGTCCACCGCTGCGCTGCTCCCGCCACCACAAGGCGCCGCGAGCGCGCGTACGAGACGCGTAAAGGCAGGTCGCAGCACCTCGTCGCCCGACGAGGGAACTTCGACCGCGATGGTTCGCAGGCATCCGGCGGAGAGCGGAACCTCAGTGGCGGCCACCGTACCGTCGCTCCATCGCAGAATTGCCGCTCCCGTGATCGGCCGATCGGAAAGCGCGCGGAAGTGTCCGGCAACGCTCTCCCTCCCGTCGGTGAGGATCGAGACGCCGACCGTCCCGGTATCGGAATTCGCCTGGGACGGGCGTGGCCACCAGACGAGGACTCCCCCTCCACGCGCCCACACCGAGTCCTCCGCGGACGGTGCATCGCGTCGGACGCGAAGCGCCGGACTCGCCCCGTCGACGGCGACGGTAAAGGCCGCACCAACCGGATCATCGACGGGAGGGAGCGCGTGCTCGCCGACGCGTGTCGCCGCGTGCGTGCGTGGCACCGCATCGCTATCCGGACGCGAGGCGACGCGCACGGCGGTCACGTCGCCGCGCCACTCGCGCCGAACGCGTTCGGTGGCCGCGTCCCAACTCTCGGCAGCGAATGGCGAGATGACGACGAGATCGACGTGGGCGTAGGTCTGTGCGAGGCGTTGCGCCTGGCGTAGCGCGGCGACGAGTCCGGCGGTCAGGTTCCCACGAGCATCGGCACGCTCACCCGTGACACTGTCGGCCAGGGAGCGGGCGACCGAATCGACGCGCACCCAGGCGACCGCATCCGCCCCCGTGGCGTGGGCGCGGGCGCTGTCGCGCACGGCGTCCATGCTCGCCACCCGCCGCGAGGCGTCGATGAGGAGAACGCGGGCGGTCCCGGCGGGAGCGGGGGAGAAGGTCGGACGCGCCAGCGCCAATCCCGCCAGCAGCAAGGCGACGACGCGCGCGAGCAGAAGCAGCAGGTCGCTTGGTCGCAGCGCGCGCGAGACGGCGCGAACCGCCGACGGGGGCGCGAACCGCGCCGTGGGGAACGGCGTCGGCGTCGGGCGCCGCCACGCCAGCAGGTGCAACGCGACCACGACCGCGGCCGCGCCCAGCGCGGCGAACAGGTAGGAGGGCGACGCAAGCACGGGCATCGCTATCCCCGCCCCGATTCCGCGGCAGTCACGGCGCGTACCTCGAGCGCAGGATCGTCGCCGGCGCGCACTTCGCGATAGGTCGCCCCGGCCAGCCGCCAGCTGCGCGCAACGTTGTCCCGCCACTCGGCGAAGCGCTGCCGATACGCCTGCCGCGCCACGTCATCCAGCGGGCGTTCGATCGTCGCATCCTCCGGATCGACCGCCAGCTTGAGCGCGGCGAGCGCGACGATCTCCTCGGCCGACACCACGTGCAGCACGTGCAGGTCGCCGCCGGCGGCCGCACGCGCCGCCGCCGCGCCGCGAAGCACCGGTTCGTCGCCGAGCAGGTCGGAGACGATGACGAGGCGGGCGCGCTCTGGAATGTTCAGCAAGGCCGGCGCGAGCGGCGTGCTGCCGGCAGGATCCACACTGCCTAACGCGGCGACCAGCTCCACCAGCACGTCGGCGCGGGTCCGGGCACGCACGCGGACGTTGCCGCCGCCGGCCACGATCACGGCCCCGACCGGGTCGCCCGAACGCTGGGCGACGGCCGCGAGTCCGACTGCGAGGGCGCGGGCCGTCCGCCACTTGTCCAGCGTCGTCGCCGGAAAGGCCATCGAGGCCGAGGCATCGATGACGAACCAGGTGGGGTGCACGGCGCGATCGTCGGAGAGTCGAATGAAGGCGCGGTCGCTGCGCGCGAGCAGTTTCCAGTCGAGTTGGCGCGGATCGTCACCCTGTCGATACAGGCGATACTCGCTCAGCTCCGGCGCCCGCCCGCGCAGGCGGGAGAGGTGGGAGCCGGTATGCACACCACTCACCCGGCGGCGCGCCGGCCAGGTGAGGCCGCGAACCGCGTCGAGGATCGGACCGTACTCGCGCGGGATGGACATGGCGGCGTGGCTCAGCCGAGGGCGTGGGGGTCCCCCCCCACATATAACCTATCCCCACGACACCGCTTCGCCCCCACCATTTTCGTGCGTCCCCGATCCTACAAGCGCAGGCCGCTGGTCGGCGGCGCCACGCGCTCGACGACCTCGCGAACGATCTGCTCCGCCCCGATCCCTTCTGCCTCTGCGGCGAAGTTCGGGAGCACCCGGTGCCGCAGGACCGGACCGGAAACGCGGCGGATATCCTCTGGCTCGACCGCCATGCGGCCGGAGAGGAGCGCGTGCGCCTTGGCCCCGAGAATGAGCGCCTGCCCCGCGCGCGGCCCCGCCCCCCACCGCGCGTACTTGCGTACCAGCTCGGGTGCCCCGGCGCCATCGGGCCGCGTCGCGCGCGCAAGCGTGGCCGCATAGCGCAGCACCGCGTCGCTCGCCGCCACGTCGCGCGTCATGCGCTGTAGCGCCAACGTCTGGGCCCCGTCGAGCACCGGCTCGAGCTCGACCGTGCTCCGCCCCGTCGTCGCGCGAAGGATCGCGACCTCCTCGTCCTCGTCGGGATATCCGACGCGGATGTCGAAGAGGAATCGATCGAGCTGCGCCTCGGGAAGCGGATAGGTCCCCTCCTGCTCGATCGGGTTCTGCGTGGCCAGCACGAAGAACGGTTCCGGGAGCCGCATCGTCTCGCCGGCCGCCGTCACCCGATGCTCCTGCATCGCCTCGAGCAACGCCGCCTGTGTGCGCGGTGGAGCGCGGTTGATCTCGTCCGCCAGGACGATGTTCGCGAAGACCGGTCCCTTCACGAAACGGAACGAGCGCGCCCCCGTGGTGCTGTTTTCCTCCAGGATCTCCGTCCCGGTGATGTCGCTGGGAACGAGGTCCGGCGTGAACTGGATCCGTCGGAAGTCGAGCCGCATCGCGTCGGCGACCGACTTGATCATCAGCGTCTTCGCGAGCCCGGGAACGCCGACCAGGAGCGCGTGTCCTCCCGCGAGAATCGCCATCAGGATCTCGTCGAGGACCTCTCCCTGTCCGACGATCCGTCGAGCGACCTGATCGCGCAGGCGCGACGCGGCTGCCAGCAACGCATCAGGCGTGGCGGCGGCGTGACCTGGCGGCGGAGAGATGGACGAGGGGTTCAGCGGACGGGATGACGACGACGACTCGTGAGCAGGAAGATCGAACCGTTCCGGGCACCGGCGTCGGTCAGCGTGACTCGTTCATCGAGCACTTCCCACCCGGCGAGCTTCATGACGAACTCGGCGTGATTGCTCGCCTCGTCAGGCATCAGTGCCTGCAGCGCCCGCTCCTTCAACACCGAGACCGGCGTATCGGCTGGTGCATCGACGCGAATCGTATCCCACACCTCGGGGACTTGCACCCGCAGCGTGATGACCGGCTCCGATCCCGTGCCGAGGCGGATGCCATCGGGACGGCTGCGGAGTGTCGACGTGAACGGCGCACTCATGCGACTGCCTCAGCCGGGGGAGGGAGCGTGGCGAAGAAACGCGAGATTTGCGCGTCGAACATATACGACGCCCCCGTCACCAACGTTGCACCGTCACGCGTCAGCACGCCGACGACGATCTCCTCCCCTCCCTGCCCTCGCAATGACACGTGCACCGCGCTCTCCTGCTCGGGAAAGGCGGCGTAAATGGTGTTGCGGCGCGCGAAAAATTCCTTCGCGGCTGCGAGCACCTCGGCCGGGGAAAGGGTCGTGCGCGTCTCCTGCATCGTGCGTCGTTGCGTCATGCCCGGATCACGTGATCGTTAGGTTACCCCGCGCGTCGAGCGCGGGCTCGAATTCCAACGGCAGCGAAACGATCGCGACCGTCCCTTCGCCCGGCGACGAGCGCAGGGCGATGTCACCGCCGAGCAGTCGCGACAGCCGTCGCACCAGCGCCAGCCCCAGCCCCGAGCCTCCGTAGCGCCGCGTCACCGAGCCGTCCAGCTGCCGGAACGCGTCGAACACGAGCGACTGCGCCTCGGCGGGGATGCCGATCCCCGTGTCGCCCACCGTGTAGTGCACACGGTCCCCCACCAGCGACACGCCAACCTCGATGCGACCACGCGGGGTGAACTTGTAGGCGTTGCCGAGCAAGCTAACGAGGATCCGGGCGATTTTCTTGCGGTCGGACTTCATCCGCGGAAGAAAGGCGGGAGCCTCGGCGACAACGAGTTCAACTTCGCTGAGCCGACCGGGGACCGTGGCCACCACCTCCTGGAGCACCAGCGCCGGGTCGAACTCCTCGATGAACATATGGATGTCCCCACGCGTGAGCGTCGTGAGCTCCAGCAGGTCCTCGATCAACTCAAGGAGACGCTCACTCGATCGCTTCACGTGCGACAGGTCGAGCCGTTGACCTTCGGTCAGGGGTCCCGACAGCTCATCCTGGAGAATCGAGATGTAGCCCAGGACGGAGGTCAATGGGGTCCGCAGCTCGTGCGAAACGTTGGCGAGGAACTCGTCCTTCGCCTTCCGGGCGTCGACGACCGCCGCGTACTGCTCCTCCACCTCCGCGTTCGCCTCGGTCAGGGCCGCATTCGTGCGGCGCAACTGGTCGATGAGGGCGGCCTTCTCCGCTGTGGCGGCCATCTGGTCGGCGACCAGCCGCATCATGTCCAGTGACTTCCGCGTGCGCTTGCCGATGTCGGCAAAGTAGAAGGTCACCGCGCCCAGCACCTTCGTGGAGGTCTGGAGCGGCAACGCGACGATGGACCGGAAGCCAAGCTCCGTGGCGACCTCGGCCCAGTCGTCCAGATCGGAATCGGTGAAGATGTCGGGGACCTGGATCGTTCGTCGCTCACCGGCGGCCTCGCCGCTCGGCCCGAAGCCGAGTCGGACACGCATCTCGCCGAGCCATGGGCGGTAGCGGTCGGGCCAGTTGTACGCCGCGACCAGGTGCATCAGTTCCGAGACCCCGTCGACCAGGAAGACCGAGGCGAGCGTTGCGCCGACCAGCGGGCTCACGCGGTCGAGGGCGAACTGGAAGACCTCGTCCGGATGATCGGCGTTGAGAAAGGCGTGCACAATCTCACGAATCGCCATCAACTCGCGCAGCGATGCGGGCGTTGTTGACGTCGGGATTTGCGGCATGGAAGGGCGTGTCCCTTCAGAGCGCTTTCGGAAAGCCTTGGGCACGGACGAGGAGTCTAACGTCGGACCATGCGTCGGTGAAGCAGCGTATGCATCACTTGCGCGGAAACGCGGCGCGGACCTCCACCATGAACGTGAGCGCGTGAGGAGGCGACGCCAGCACGTGCGCGACCGACTCGGCCACATCCTCCGGGCGCAGCGCCCAGTCCACGGCGGAACCACCAGGGGTCAACTCGGTGGCCACCGACCCCGGCATCACGACAGAGACCTTGACGCCGAATTCGCGGACCTCGAGCATCAGGCATTCGCTGAGCGCCTGCACGGCGTGCTTGGTCGCTGAGTAGGCGCTCCCGCCCAGGAAGGTGCTGCGACCGGCGATCGACGAGATGTTCACGACGTGCCCGCTTCGTTGCGCGAGCATTCCCGGGAGCAGGGCGCGCGTGACGTGGTAGATAGCGTTGACGTTCACGTCCATCATCTCCGCCCACTCATCGGGCGCGAGGTCGACGAATTTCCGGCGGTGCATGACGCCGGCGTTGTTCACGAGAACGTCGGCATGCACGCCTTCAAGTGCGCTCGCGATCGCGGCCGGGTCGCGGAGGTCGACGGCCAGCGCGGTGCAGCGTCCCCCTTTGGCGGCGATCTCGGCGCCTAACGATTGGAGCGCGGCTTCGGTGCGGGCGAGGGCAACGATGTCATAGGCGGGAGCGAGGCGGAGGGCGATGGCGCGGCCGATCCCCTTGCTGGCGCCGGTGATGACTGCGGTAGGCATGAGTACGGACGGGAGATGGGAGACGGGAGACGGGAGACGGGAGTGGTGATGCGGGAGCGACCGGTTCGCTACACCGACGGGAGCGCACGTCTAGCTGCAGCGTGGGCAGTGGGCGGTCGGCGCGTTTCGCTACGGCATCATGTTGGCAGAGCGGTCATGCGTGTGACCACGCTGTGGACCAGGCGTACGCCGAACACCAGCGCGTCGAGGCTGACGCGTTCGTCATGGCCGTGCATGCGGTCTTCGTCGCCCTGGGTGAGCGGAAAGGGGAGGATGCCGTAGCACGCGATACCGGCCTTGCGGAGCGCCGCCGAGTCGGTGGCGCCGGTGGAAAGGTACGGGACGGTGACGAGGCCCGGCGCGAGGGCGGCGGCGCTGTCGGCGATCGCCCGGAACATCGGGGAGTCGATCGGCGAGGCCGGCGCATTGTCGCCGCTTGCGCGGGCCTCCAGCGTGACGTTGGAGTCGTCGACCACCGCGCGCAGCCGCGCCAGCACCTCGTCGATCGTGACGCCGGGGAGCGTGCGGATGTTGAGCGTGGCCTGGCATTCCGTCGGGATGACGTTCGAGCGCGTCCCCCCGCTGATCAGCGTCGGCGAGATGCCATTTCGCAAGACGGCGTCCATCGACGGAATCGCGGCGAGTGCCTGCGCGCCCGCGGCAATGCGCGTCGCGTCGTCGGAGGCGACGTCGGCCATCGCCTGTCGCAACGTGGCGTCGGGCCAGACTTCCGCCAGCTGCCGGAAGAAGTCACGCGTCACCTCCGAGAGAGCGAGCGGTTCCCGATGGACCGCGATCCGGGCGATCGCCGTCGCGAGCCTGGTCAGAGCATTGCCCACCAACGGAATCGAGGCGTGACCGCCGGGACCACGCGCGGTGACAGTGACATTGTGCGGCACCTTCTCGGCGCACTGGATGGCGGCGTACAGCGGTCGCCCGTTGATGATGCGGACGCGGCCGCCCTCGTTCAACGCGAACTCGGCGTCGAGCAGCGGCGCGCGGTGCTCCATCACCCAGTCGATGCCGAAGATGCCCCCCGCCTCCTCGTCCGAGGTGGCGAGGAAGACGATGTCGCGCGTTGGCTTCCGTCCGTGGGCCACCACGGCGCGCCTAACGAGCAACATCGTCACCAGGTTGCAGGCGAGCATTCCCTTGTCGTCGATCGCCCCGCGACCGTAGACGTATCCCTCGTGCACCTCGGCACCGAACGGGAGATGCGTCCACTTCTCCGGCTCCACCCCGACTACGTCCATGTGGGCCATCAGCAGGAGCGGGCGCGCCGAGCCGTCGCCCCGGATGCGGGCGATCACCGCTGCCCGGCCCGGGGCCGGTTCGTCGAGCCAGGTCTCGATGCCTTCACCCTCGAGCACGTCGCGGAGGTACCGGGCGACCTCGACCTCGTTTCCGGGGGGATTGCTGGAGTCGAGCCTGATCAGCGCCTGCAAGTGCTGCAGCGTCTCGTGGAGGAGCGGATCGGCGATCGGTGTGGCAGCGGGCATGGTTGAGGAGGGTACAGGTCGTGTCGTTCAAGCCTAGCGCGTCCACCAGCAGCTCACTAGAGGTCTGCGAATCGTTGCGTCGAGAAGCACGCCGTGCCGACGCGATGATACGCGTATTTGTGCGGACGCGTCGCCGCGGTGGGGGAGGGCCCCCCTCGCACGATCTGGGGGGACGACGCACATTGTCGCGACGGGTTTGCATCTTCGTCTGGTGCCGTTTCGCGGCCTCGGAGGAGAGGATGCGTCGAGATCGGTTGTCGACCACCACGGAGCGCCAACGCGGGATGTCGTCCTTGCCGCACGAACAGTCGGAGCCCGGACCTCGCCAAGTCGGCGCGTCGCGTCGCATGCTCGCGATCACGGAGTGGGAGCTGCAGCGCATCCTGCTCGACATTCACGACGGTCCGGTGCAGCACATGTACGCGGCCCTCTCGCAGGTTGACCTGATGGAGTCGGCGCTCGACCGCTCCCCGTCGCTCGACCCCGAGGTGCGCGTACGTAAGGATCGCATCCGAAAGTTGCTGGAAGACGGCCTGGCCGAGGTGCGCTCCTTCATCGGCGCCTTTCGTGCGCCCGAGTTCGAGCACCGGCCACTGCGCCAGCTGCTGGACGAGTTGCTGCTGCAGCACGAGCACCTGACGGACACCCAGATCGCCTTGCAGGCGGACGACGATCTCCCGGCGGCCGACCTCCCGGTGCGGATCGCCCTGTACCGCATCCTGCAGGAGGGCCTCTCCAATGCGTACCGACACGGCGGGGCGAGCAAGGTGGAGGTGTCGCTGCGCGCCGTTCCCGGTGGGGTACATCCGCGATTGCGGCTGGAGATCGTCGACAACGGCGCCGGCTTCGACACCACCGATGCACTCGGGGAAACGCACTTCGGATTGCGCGGCATGCGCGATCGCGTCGAGATGGTCGGGGGTTCCTTCGACCTCGCGAGTCGGCCGGGCGACGGGACGCGGGTGACGGTGGAGGTCGACGTCCTATGACCCCGCGGCTCCGCATCCTCCTCGCCGATGATCATGCCCTGGTGCTGGAAGGGCTACGGTCGCTGCTCGACGCGCAGCCCGACATGCACGTGGTCGGCGCGGCGACCGACGGCGCCCAGGTGATGGAGCTGTTGCGGACGCACAAGCCCGATGTCGTCGTGCTCGATCTCGAGATGGGGACGATGAGCGGACTGGCCTGCCTCGATCGCATCCGCACAGAGAAGATTGCAGTCCGGGTCCTGGTGCTCTCGGCGTACGGCGACGGCACCTCCATGCGCTCGGCGCTCGACGGGGGCGCCGACGGGTATGCGCTCAAGACCGACCCGCCGCGCAACACCGTCGATGCCATTCGCCAGGTCTCTCGCGGACAGCTGGTCTTTCCAATCGCAGCCAAGCGTTGGCTGCTGGGAAAGTCTCAGAACTCGGACCCGCGGCAGCTGACGGAGCGAGAGGAGTCGGTGCTGGCGCTGCTGGCAGAGGGGGCGACGAACGCCGAGATCGCGCGTCGGCTGCGGGTAAGCGAGAATACGGTCAAGTTCCACCTGCAGAATCTCTACATGAAGCTGAGCGTCGGCAATCGGACCGAGGCCGTCGCGGTGTACCTGCGGGAGCGCGCGCCGCGTCGGTAGAAGACGAGAAGACGAGAAGACGAGAGGCGAATGCCAGACCACGAGACGGAGGCTTGATGCGCGGGTTCATCGGAGGGGGAGCAGGTGTGGCCGCAGTCGTCTGCGCGATGATGGCGGTGTCGTCGTGCCGTTCGCGCGACAAGTCGGCTCAGGCAGCCGCGCCCGATATCATCCTCACCGGAGGGAAGATCTTCACCAGCGATTCCGCGAAGCCGTGGGCGGAAGCGATCGCTGTGCGCGGCGCGCGGATCGTCGCGGTGGGAACGACGGCGGAGATCGAAGTGCTGGCGGTGGGAACGACCCGGCGCATCTCACTCGACGGACGCACCGTGGTACCGGGCTTCGACGACGCGCACGCCCATGTGGGATTTTCCGGGCCATCATCGGTCGCGGTGACGGTTGACCCTTCCCCCACGCCCGACCCCGCCCTCGCGTCCCTGCTCGACTCGCTCGCGTCGATGGCCGCGCGCACGGCCAAGGGCGTCTGGATCACGACGAGCGTAGGGGGGCGGGTGTTTGACGATCCGCGCGCCACGCGCTTCGTACTCGACTCCGTCGTGCCCGACCATCTCGTCTGGATCACGGGTTGGTCCGGACACGGGGCCATCCTGAATACGCGCGCGCTACGCGAAGCCGGGCTGGTGGATGCGGCAAACCCGTTAGGCGGATGGCTCACGCGCGACGCGTCGGGGCGGACGACAGGCCGGATCGACGAGTACGCCCTCTATGCCCTGCAGCGGCGCCTCGCCAAGGCTCGCGGCGACTCCCTCTTCGCGCGCTCGGTCCACCGCTACGGCGAACAGGTTCTGGCAATGGGGATCACGTCGGTCCAGGACATGGCCGTCGGCTATGACCTCGAGTCCGGGCGCGCCGTCGCACGTCGTGGCGAGGCGATGCGGGCGCGACATCGCGTGATCCGCGTCCCTATCCCCAGCGGTGGAACCACCGTCTCAGACGACTGGCGTGTGAGCGGTGCCGATACCACGCTCGCCCCCACCATGCACGTCTCCGGCGTGAAGTGGATCCTCGACGGCACCCCGGTCGAGCGGCTGGCGCTGATGCGTCAACCATACGCCGACCGTCCCGGGTGGCATGGACGCGCGAACTTCGCCTTCGACTCGCTGCGCGCGATCCTGCGCGACGCGCTCACGCGCCACGAGCAGCCGATGTTGCACGCGGTTGGGGACAGCACGATCGCGCTCGTCATTCGCGCCATGCGCGCCGAAGCTCCGGATGACCAATGGCGAGCACTGCGGCCACGACTCGAGCATGCCGACGCGCTCGGACGTGACCAGTTGGCCGACATCCGGAAGTTAGGGATCATCATCGTCCAGAATCCCTCGCACCTGGCAATTCCCGCGATCATGAACGCACGATGGGGAGCGGACCGCCTGCGGCGTGTTGACCTGTTGCGCTCCTTGCTCGACTCCGGCGTGACGCTCGCCATCGGGAGCGACGGACCGATCGCGCCAGGGATCAACATCATGCTGGCCACGCTGCACCCGAATGTCTCGTCGGAGGCGCTCACGCGCGAGCAGGCCGTGATCGCGTATACGCGCTCGGCGGCGTTCGCGGCGTTTGCCGAACACGAACGGGGAATGCTCGCGCCGGGGATGTTGGCCGACTTCGCGGTGCTCTCTCAGGACGTTTTTACCGTCACCCCCGACCAGCTCCCGGCAACCATGAGCGTCCTCACCATGCTCGGAGGCGAGATCGTCCACGACTCGCTGACGCCCGCAAAGCCATAGCCGTCCATTCCGCTTGGATCCGCGCGCCCGGTGTCTCGCGATCGTGTCAGATGCGCCTCGCGCGACGTCGTCGCACCCGACGCGCGGAGGATTCCCGGATTTTCCTGGTGCGCAGCGCCTCATCGCGTGGAGATTTCGTACGGCGCCTGTCCGGTCTCGCGTCGCTCACGAGGGTGGGCGCTTGCGCACTCTTGCGAGGGGAGGACAGCGTCGCCAGGAACCGCCTGCCCATCTCTACGAGGAGCGTACGAGCCCGATGACGAGCACTGTCCTGCAGCGGGTCCTGATTGGCGCCGCCGCAGTCTCGCTGGCCGCCTGCGCCACGGTGGCGCGTCCGCTTGTAGGACCGCTCGTGACCGATCGTCCTGATGTCACGGCGAGTACCGAGACTGTGCCGCGGGGCCTGCTCCAGTTGGAGTCGGGTGGAACGTTCAACCGCGCAGGGGATTCACGGTCGATCTCATTGGGCGAGGCGCTCTTCCACGTCGGGCTCGCGCCGCGAACCGAGCTGCGAGTCGGTCTCAACTCCTACGTGGTGGAGCGAACGGCGGTGACGACGGTGCGCGGCTTCGAGGATGCTTCGCTCGGCGCCAAGGTGAAGCTGTTCGAGAGCGGTGCGACCGGGAGCGCGAAGCCGGCCATCGCCATCGTCGTCGCGTCGTCACTTCCCACCGGTGCGTCCGCTTTTCGCTCGGCGAAGCTGCAACCCGAGGTCAAGCTCGCCGGCGCGTGGGCCCTCAGCGAGCGAGTGTCACTCTCGTCGAATGTGAACTACGCATGGGTACGCGAACGGTCTTCCAGCTACGGTGAGCCATCGGCGTCCATCTCGGTCGGGATCGGACTCACGGAGCGCGTCGGGTCGTACGTCGAGTACTACGGTTTCTATCCGCGCTTCGACGGCGCCGAGCATACGCATTTCGCCAATGGCGGACTGACGTAAGCGCTCAAAGACAACCTGCAGTTCGACGGGCGAGTGGGAACGCAGGTGCGTCGGAAGGCCGATGGTCCGTCATACTTCTTCGGCGTCGGGCTCTCACGTCGCTGGTAGTTCGACGCGGCGTTCCCGTTCCGTCCACCGGATATGGCGGCGACCGGAAAGGGACGGCGCACTGGTCGAATTTTCGTCGTCAGTCCCTTGCGACGTCCTTCCGTTCGAACCCTGCGCGGCTCAGCGCACCCGCTCGCAGATGTAGCCGTGCAGCGCGTCCGCCGCGACGCGCACCTGTGCCAGTGTATCGCGGTCGCGTACGGTGACGGTGCCATCGGTCATGGTCTGGCCATCCACCGTGATGCAGAAGGGTGTCCCGATCTCGTCCTGGCGGCGGTAGCGGCGGCCGATGGCTCCGCTCTCGTCGAGGAAGACGGGAAAGTGCGGCCGCAGCTCGTTCGCCAGCTTTTCGGCAAACTCCGGCATGCCTTCCTTCTTGGTCAATGGGAAGACGCCCGCCTTGATCGGCGCGAGTGAGGGGAGGAGTCCGAGGACGACGCGTCCTTCCTGCTCACCGGGGACAGCCTCCTCGCGGTACGCATTGACCAGCACGGCGAGCGTCGTGCGGTCGGCGCCCACCGACGTTTCGACCACGAACGGAATGTAGCGCCGGTTGTTCACCTGGTCGGCGTACTCGAGGCGCTTGCTGGAGTATTCCTGGTGCCGGGTGAGGTCGAAGTCCCCGCGATGGTGCACCCCCTCGATCTCCTGGAAGCCCAGCGTGCCGCCGAAGTCGAACTGGATGTCGAAGGCGGCGCGGGCGTAGTGCGCGAGTTCCTGCGGCGTATGCTGGTGGAAGAGGAGGCGATCCTGGTCCAACCCTAACGACTGGTGCCACTGCATGCGCTGCACCTTCCAGTAATCGAACCACTGCATGTGGTCCGACTCCGGATCGACGAAGAATTGCATCTCCATCTGCTCAAATTCGCGCGTGCGGAAGATGAAGTTGCCGGGCGTGATCTCGTTGCGAAACGCCTTCCCGATCTGCGCGATGCCGAATGGGACCTTCTGCCGCGACGCCTGCTGCACGTTGAGGAAGTTCACGTAGATCCCCTGCGCCGTTTCCGGGCGCAGGTAGACGATCGACGCCGATTCCTCGAGCGGCCCCATGAAGGTCTTGAACATGAGGTTGAAGTTGCGCGGCTCGGTCAGCTCGCAATCGCTGTGCTCCCCGGGGTGCTTGCTCGGCTTCCGCGGGCACTGTGAATCCTCGAGCTTGTCGGCGCGGAATCGCCCCTTGCACGTCTTGCAATCGACCATCGGGTCGGTGAATCCGGCCACGTGTCCCGACGCTTCCCAGACGCGCGGATTCATCAGGATCGCCGCGTCCAGACCCTCGATGTCGCTGCGCGCGCGCACCATCGCATGCCACCAGCGGTCCTTGAGATTTCGCTTCAGCTCCACCCCGAGCGGACCATAGTCCCAGACCGACCCCGTCCCACCATAGATCTCGGAGGACTGGAAGATGAAACCGCGCCGCTTGCACAGCGACACGAGTTTTTCCATGACGTCGGGGTGAGGCATAGGAGGGAGAAGACGAGAAGACGAGATGCGGCGGCGAGGAGCCGGAAACCCTGTAGAAGCTAACCCTCGCGAATCGCGGGAGGCAGCGCTCGCTCGGCGATCCAGCGCAACAGCGCGTCCGCCGGGATGGTCCGGGCACCGGCTCGCGCGGGCGATGCGCCCCGTGGCGTTGGCGACGGCAGCGCACACACCCGACAGGGTACACTCGAGCTGGACACCATCGATCGGTCGCTGATAAAGCGAGGCCGGGAGCGCCGAGCCTAACGGGGACGCACGCAGCGCCACCGCACAGCGGAGGAACGTTGGCTCGACGACGACGCCAATGGCGCCATGCATCGATCCGGGATGCCAGCGCCGGTCCTCCTGGGAATCGGCCGCCACGACGACGACGCCCGCGGCGGTGGCTGCGGCAGTGGCTGCGGCAGTGGCTGCGGGGGTGGCGGCGGCGGTGCCTGCGGCCGTGGCTGCGGCTGCGGCGGTGGCGGCGGCTCTGGCGGCGGCAAGGCTGAGCTCGAACGGTGGGATCGCGCCTCGTTGATCGTCCCGAAGCTCAGGTTGACCACGTCCACGCCAGCGCCAACGGCCCGGTCGATCGTCTGGGGCGGCAATTGAGCCCCATGCGCGGCCGGCCGTCGACGTCCAACCGCTGGGCGACGCGTCGGTTGGCCACGTCGAGCGACCAGAACTGGTAGTTCCTCCGCCAGCGGTAGTCGGTTGATTTTGCGCGCGAACTGCAATATCGGGTGTCGCCAGCTCGCGAGGAGTCGGGACGTTGCGGATCCGGAGACCCCGCCGCCGATGACGGCGAGGTCGGGCGCCCAATCGCCTCGCGCGCTAGTTCTCTCCGGGGAGCAGTTCGCGCGCCCACGCCGAGAAGGCGCGCTCGAAGAACACCTTGTTGAACAGCATCCACTCGCCTAACGACGGCGAGAGCGTGAAGGCGGCCGCGGCGTCGGCGGGTGCCTGCCCGCGCGCGACCGCGGCCCGCGCCGCCCGCTCGACCTCTCCCAGCATCTCCTGATAGCGTACGACGTCCGCCTCGGTGGCGACCGCGCCGTGGCCGGGGACATACGTCGTGGTGCGCCCACGCTTCAAGTCGCGCACCGCAGCGGCGAGCGCGGTCGGGGTGGCATCGACGTAGTTGGGAAACATCCCGTTCCAGACCAGGTCGCCGGTGAAGACGATCGACGGATCGTCGACCTCGACGCTCACGTCGCTCGCGGTATGCCCTTGTCGCCGCACCAGCCGCACCCGACGCCCCCCGAGGTCGAGCTCCGCTCCGGCGGCCGTCGGCGCCACGCTCTGCGAGAGTGCCTCGCGTCGCGCGTCGTCAGCCGGGAGCGGCTTCGCCGGCAGCGCCTTCACGATCAGCTCGACCGTCTCCCCGGTCACGTGCACCACGGGGCGCGCCCCCTGGACCTGATAGCCAGCGACCCCCGTGCTGTGGTCGGCGTGGTAGTGGGTGAGGGCGACATGGGTCGGCCATCGACCGGTCAGCGTGCGCGCCTGTGCGGCGAGCCAGCCCGCTCCCTCCGGTGTCATGAAGCCTTCGATCGCCAGCACGCCATCACGCCCGGCGATGATCCCGCCGTTCGATAAGGTGGTGCGATCACCAGTCAGCGGCGTCGAGATGAGCGCCCAGACCCCATCAGCGACCTGCTCCAGTCGCCCAAACGGTTCGGTGCGGATAACGCGCCCGACCCGCTGCTGCGCCCACAGCGTGCGACCGATCGCGGGTGCCAGCGCCGCCGCCAGCGCCAAGTGCCCCGCGCACGACGCCCCATCCTGCAGGAACTTCCGACGAGTAGTCTCTCGCACGACACGCCTCCCGTTAGGCACGCAATCTCCCGTCTCCCGTCTCCCGTCCCTCGTCCGTAGTTACGTATCCAGCTCTCGACTCAGCACCGGTGTGGGTGGCGGCCCCTCCCCCAGGAGCCGCGCGGCGATGAAATCCCCATGGAACCTTCCGTTCTCGATGAAGACCTTGTTCGCGTCGAACCCCGCGGTCACGACCCCGGCGATGAACAACCCCGGCACGCTGGTTTCAAGCGACGACGGATCATGGGTGGGGATCCCGGTCACCGCATCGATCGGGACGCCGGCGTCGCGGAGCAGGTCGACGTTCGGCGCGTAGCCGGTGAGGAGGAAGACATGGTCGGCGGGAACGCTGCCGGTGTCGCCATCCGCGTCGACGACCTCCACATGGTCACCCGTGATAGAGGTGAGTCGACTGTTCCATCGCGCATGGATCGCCCCTTCCGCAATCCGGTTGTTGAGGTCTGGGAGGATCCAGGGCTTGATTTTCTTGTCGAACTCCGCGCCGAAGTGGACCAGGGTGACATTCGCCCCCGCACGCCACAGGTCGAGCGCCGCCTCGGCCGCCGAGTTTCCCCCGCCGACGACCACGGCTCCCTGCTGGAAGGCCACGTGCCCTTCGCGATACGCGTGGGTGACGTGCGGGAGATCCTCGCCCGGAATATCCAAGCGGTTGGGTGATCCCCAGTACCCCGTGGCCACGACGACCGCCCGACACGCGATGCGATGCGCTTCGCCCGAGCGCCGCGTGGTGCGAACGACGAAATCGGGGGCGCGTCCCTCAATGGCCTCGACCCGCTCGAACTGGCGGACGGCGAGCTTGAAGTACCGCACGACGGCGCGGTAGTACGTCAGCGCGTCGCGCCGGACGGGCTTGGCCTCGGAGATGACGAACGGGAGGCCGCCTAACGAAAGCTTCTCGGCCGTCGAGAAGAAGGTCGCGTAGGTGGGGTACTGCGTGATGGAACTGACAACGCAGTCGGCGTCGACCACCAGCGTCCGGAAGCCGGCACGTTCGAGCGAGATCGCCGCGGCGAGCCCGCACGGACCGGCGCCGACCACGACCACATCGGGGTCCTGCTCGTCGGTGGCCATCGCTCAGCCGCCCGGCGCCAACGCCATGTCGATGATCTGGTCGCGACGCGTCCCGACTGAGACAAAGCGAATCGGGGCGTCGACGAGGGCCTGGATCCGGTCCAGATACGCACGGGCCTCGCCCGGCAGGTCGGCGAGCGAACGGGCAGCGGCGGTCGACCGCTTCCACCCGGGGAACCACTCGTAGATGGGCTCAATCTGGTCGAGGAGCGTGATGTCCGCAGGAAACTCTTCGTGGACCGTCTCGCCGACGCGATACCCGGTGCAGATACCCAGCGTCTCGAGCGTATCGAGCACGTCGAGCTTGGTCACGGCGAGCCCCGTCAGCCCGTTCACCCGCACCGCGTAGCGGACGACCACGGCATCAAACCATCCGCAGCGGCGCGGCCGCCCGGTGGTGGCGCCGAATTCATTGCCCAGCTGTCGCACGCGGTCGCCGAGCGACTCGTCGAACTCGGTGGGGAGTGGGCCGTTCCCCACGCGCGTGGTGTACGCCTTCACCACGCCTAACGCAGAGTGCAGCGCCATCGGCGCGATGCCCGCGCCGGTGGACGCGCCGCCCACGGTGGTGTTGCTCGACGTCACGAACGGGTAGGTCCCGTGGTCGAGGTCGAGTAGCGATCCCTGCGCCCCCTCGAGCAGGATCGCCGCGCCTGACTTGATCGCCCGGTGCATCAGCAGGCCGAGGTCCTCGGAGAGCGCCGAGAGCCGCGGCGCCAGCGCTTCCAGGCGCGTCATCGTCTCGTCGACCGACGCGCGCTTCGCCGAGCCGTTGCGTTCGAGCCGCATGTTGGCCGTCTCGACGCCGGCCGCGACGAGCGGGCGTAACCGGTCCATGTGCTTGAGGTCGACGACGCGTACCCCGCGACGCCCGGCTTTGTCCTCGTAACAGGGGCCGATCCCACGTCCCGTCGTCCCGATCGCCTTCGAGGCCGCACTCTCGCTGTCGACGAGCTTGTGGTACGGCATCACGAGGTGCGCACGATCCGACACGTACAATCGTCCCTCCACGTCGATCCCGTCCTTCACCAGCTCGTCGATCTCCGTGAAGAGCGTTTCGGGGTCGAGCACCACGCCGTTTCCTATCGCGCACCGCACACCCGGGTGCAGGATCCCCGAGGGGATCTGGTGCAGGACGAAGGAGTCATCGCCGATATGGACGGTATGGCCGGCGTTCGCCCCCCCCTGATAGCGCACGACCCAGTCGGCACGCTCGGCGATGACATCGACCAGCTTCCCCTTTCCCTCGTCGCCCCACTGGGCGCCGACGACCACAACGGTGCGCGTCTTTGAATCGAACATGGGTACGACCTTTCGGAGTGCGGAACGGCGCGGGATACAAAAAAACGCCCCCGCGCGCGAGCGGGGGCGTTGGCGAAACCTACGGCGCGCGGGGCGGGAGTCAACATCGCAGCTCGAAGCCGCGCCGATGCCGAAGGACCCCGCAGGACGCCAGAGCCCTACTGCGCCTGCTTCGAGTACTTACGAATGGCCAGCGCGAGGATGGCCACACCGCCGACCGCCAGCCCCGCCAGCGGACGGGCCACCGTCTCCCAACCGGCCCCCTTGACGAGCACGGAACGCATGATGAAAACGAAGTGCTTCACCGGGTTGAACTGGGCGACCCACTGGGCCCAGGGTGGCATCGAGTCGATGGGTGTGAACAGCCCGCTCATCAGCAGATAGATCAGCATGATGAAGAAGGAGACGAACATCGTCTGCTGCTGCGTGCTGGTGAACGTGGAGATCCAGAGTCCGATCCCGAGCGCGACCACCAGATAGACCGCCGCCGCGAAGAACACAAGCGGCACGCTCCCTCGTGTCGGGATGCCGAAGAGCAACTTCCCGATGATCATCCCGATGGCGAAGATCATCAGTGAGAGGATCCAGAACGGCAGGAGCTTGGCCGTGATGAATTGTCCCTTGGTGATCGGCGTGACGTTGAGCTGGTCGAGCGTCCCGAGCTCCTTCTCCCGGGCGATGTTCTGCGCGGTCAGCAGCATGCCGATGATGGTCGTGAGCGAGACGAGGAGCGCCGGCACCATGTAGTGCTTGTAGTTCCGCGAGGGATTGAACCATCCGCGTGTGTCGATGGCGAGCGCGGGGCCGCGCACGATACGCGTGTTGCCGGGGAGCGATCCGAGCTCCCGGGCGTAGTCGCCGAGCACCGCCTGCGCCGCCGCGAGGACGATCCCGGCGGCCGCACCTTCCTCTGCGCTCAGCTGCAGCTGCAACGGCGCGTGTCGCTCGCGCACCAGATCGTCCTCGAAGCCGTGCGGGATCCGGAGCACCGCAGTCACCTCGCGATCGAGCAGGGCGCGTTCGATCCCTGCCATCGTCGGCTGCGCGCGAACCACCCGGAAGCGTCCCCCGCCTTCGAGCCGTTGCGTCAGGCCGCCGGACACGGTCGTTTGGTCCTCGTCGACGACCGCCAGGGCGGTGCTCTTGATGTCGAACGTCGCGGCCTGCGTAAGAACCAGCAGCTGCACGATGGGAATGAAGAAGATCTGGAAGACGGAGGCCTTGTCGCGGAAGACCTGCAGGAATTCCTTCCGCATCAGGAAGAGAATGATTCGCATCGCTCAGTCCAGCCGGATGGCGAGGCGCCTGGCCCCCATCACGAGCAGCAGCGCGGTCATGCCGAACAGGATGACCGTCTCCCGCCAGAGCGTCGCGAGCCCTGCCCCCTTGACCATGATCCCGCGCACGATAAGCAGGAACCACCGTGCAGGGACGATATTCGTCAGCAGGCGCAGCGGCGTCGGCATGGACTCGAGAGGGAAGATGAAACCGGAGAGCATCAGCGTCGGCAGCAGCAAGCCTGCGAGCGCCGCGATCATCGCCGTGCGCTGCGTCGACGACTGCGTGGAAATGACGATGCCCAGCGCGAGCGACGTGAGGATGTAGAGGAGGCACTCGCTCAGCAGGAGCACGATGTTCCCGCGCATCGGCATTCCGAAGACGAGGCGCGCCGCGCCGAGCGCGAGCAGAACGTTGGCGAAGCCCATCACCACGTAGGGCGCCACTTTTCCCGCAACGATCGCCCATGGATGCAGCGGGGAGACGAGCAGCATCTCCATCGTCCCCGTCTCTTTTTCGCGCGTGATGGAGATCGCCGTCATCATCGCCGATATGATCGTGAGCACGAGTGCGATCAGCCCGGGGACGAACAGGTTCACGCTCTCGAGCGTTGGGTTGTATCGCATGCGGGTCGAGAGGTCGAAACGAACGCCGCCCGGGCGAGCCGTCGATTCGGTGAACCAGCGCTGGATGATCGCCGTCGCGTAGGCCTGCATGACGCTGCCGGTGTTCGGGTCGGCGGCGTCCGTGATCAGCTGGATCGGGACGGCCCCCGTTCCACCCATGAGGCGCTCGGCGTCGCGCGGCAGCACGATGGCCTGGCGCAGCGTCCCTGATCGGAAGCCAGCGTCGAGTAGAGCGGTCGTCGGATACACCGCCATGACCTGAAAGCGGCTCGACGCGGCGAAACGCGCTGCCAGTGCCCGGGTCGCGGTGCTCGGGGTGGGATCCACGATGGCGACGCGCACGTTGCTCACGTCCGTCCGGACGGCGTAGCCGAAGAGGAGCACCTGGACGAGCGGCATGAGGAGGAGGATCCAGAACGTCTGCCGGTCGCGCAGGATGTGGTATGTTTCCTTTCGCACAAACCCGGAGAAGGCGCTCATGCGGCCCCCGGACGGGTGAGACGCAGGAAAACCTCGTCGAGCGACGTTGCCTCGAATCGATCCTTGACCTCGGCGGGTGTACCCATTGCGGCAATCGCTCCATCGACCATGATCGACAGGCGGTCGCAGTATTCCGCCTCATCCAGGTAGTGCGTCGTGACGAGGACCGCCGTCCCCGTTGCTGCGGTCTCGTAGATCAGTTCCCAGAAGCGGCGACGGGTGATCGGATCGACGCCCCCCGTCGGCTCGTCGAGGAAGACGACCTTGGGTTCGTGCAGCAGGGCCACCGAGAGGGCGAGTTGCTGCTTCCAGCCTAACGGGATGCGACGGACGAGTTCCGTGCGGGCGTGCTCGAGCCCAATGCGTCCGAGCAACGCATGCGTGCGTTGCGCGATTTGCGCATTCGACAGCCCGTAGATGCCGCCGTACAGCGTGATGTTCTCCTGCACCGTGAGATCGTCGTATAGCGAGAACTTCTGGCTCATGTAGCCGATGCGGCGTCGCACCGCCTCGGCATCATGTTCCACATCATGTCCGGCGACCGTGGCAGAGCCGGCAGAGGGGGCGAGCAAGCCGATGAGCATGCGCATGGCCGTCGTCTTCCCTGCCCCGTTGGCGCCGAGGAAGCCGAAGACCTCGCCCTGTGCCACGTGAAACGTCACGTCGTTCACGGCAACAAACTTGCCGAAGCGGCGCGTGAGACCGCGTGCGTCGATCGCGATCTCGCTCATGCGGCCGGCCCCGATGGGAGTTGCGACGCAGCAGGTGCAGTCCCCACGGAGCCGTCGGCCGTCATGTGCCACATGAAGGCGTCCTCGATGCCCGCCGGAATGGGGTGGATCGCGAAGGGCGTCACGCCTTGTGCCTCGGCGAACGCGCGCAGCTCGCCCATGATCGCGCCCGCGTCGTATCCGGCGCGCGCATCGGTGTAGTGGACCGCCTCGCCGAACGGCCACGCGGAGGCCGTATGAGGAAAACGTCGCAAGGCGCCCAGCACCCCGAGTCGGTCCCCAGCACGCACGGCGAACAGGGGGCGCGGATACGACGCGCTGATCTTCGCCGGCGTATCGACCAGGAGCAGGCGCCCTTGCTGCATCAGCGCCACGCGGTCGCAGCGACTCGCTTCGTCCATGTAGGGAGTGGAGACCACGATGGTCAGGCCGTCCTCGCGCAAGCGATCCAGCAGGTCCCAGAACTCTCGGCGCGAGACGGCGTCCACCCCAGTCGTCGGCTCGTCGAGGAAGAGGATACCGGGAGCGTGCACGAGGGCGCAGCACAACGCGAGCTTCTGCTTCATCCCCCCGGATAACGCCCCCGCCCGGCGGTCGGCGAACGGTGCGAGTTGCCGCCAGATCGGATCGATGATCGACATTCCCTGCTCCACCGTCGTCCCGAACACCGAGGCGAAGAATCGCAGGTTTTCCATCACGCTCAGGTCGGGATAGAGCGAGAAGCGCCCCGGCATGTAACCGAGGCGCGCGCGCAGCGTCCACAGGCCCGAGACGACGTCCTCTCCCAGCACGCGCACGCTCCCGGCGTCCGGCAGGAGCAAGGTGACCATCGTACGGAACAGCGTCGTCTTCCCGGCGCCGTCGGGACCGATGAAGCCGAACAACTCCCCGGCCGAGACCTCGAACGTCAGGTCGTCGACCGCCGTGACGTCCCCGAAGCGCTTGGTGAAGCCCCGCACCTCGACGGCGAGCGTAGCTGTCATACGCACGCTCCCAAATGACGGAAAGGATATGGGATCACTTGCCTGCGCTCGCCACGACGAAAGTGACTTCGGCCGGCATGCCGAGCCGAAGACGACCGTCCACGTTAGGCACGGCCAGCTTGACCGCATACACCTGCGTTGCGCGCTCCTCGCGCGTCTGGATCGGCGTCGGCGTGAATTCGGCCGTCGGCGAGATCCAGGTCACGCGCCCCTCCACGGAGCGGAGCGAATCGGCGCCGGCATCGACCCGCACGGTCAGCGACTGCCCGAGCGCCACCTGCGACAGTTGCGCCCCGCTCACGTACGCGCGCAGGATGAGGGTGTCGAGCGACGCCATCTTGAAGAGCGGGGTTCCCGGCTGTACCAGTTCACCGGGTTCGACATACCGCGTCAGCACCGTCCCCGTCTCGGGAGCGACGACGTGACTCCGTTGCAGGCGCTCGTCGAGTGAGGCCAACTGCGCATCGATCGACGTCACCTCGCTCGAGGCCGTGACCTCGGCCGCCCGGGCACCCTGCAGTTGCTCCCGCAGCACGCGCACATCGCGCTCGGCGCGATCCGCCTGCTGCGCCGTCGCCGCGTGGGCCGCCAGGAGCCGACGAGTCCGTTCGAGTTCCCGATCGGCGAGGCCGCGCTGGCTCTCGACCAGCGCCGCACCCGCTTGCACCTCGCGGATCCGTGCCCGCGCGGTCCCGCGCCGAGCGAGCAGTTCGGCGCGCTGCAGCGCCAACGCGGTGGTATCGATCATCCCCACCTCCGCGCCGGCCTCGAGTCGCTGCCCCTCGGCCGCGTCGAGCCGGAGAACGCGCCCGGCGCCCTCCGCCGCGACCGTCACTTCTGTCGCCTCAAAGTTCCCATAGGCGTCGGCAGTTTCCTTCCGACACGCAGCGAGCAGCAGGAGTGCAGCGACCGACATTGCGCGAGAGGTAGGCGTCATGACACGGGAGACCAGGGCGTGGGTTGCAGCGGGAAAGACGTCGACTCAACGCCGCAACGGCAGTCGGAGGGCGTCATGGGGTGGCGCCTGCGGATGCGCGCGGCGCCAACCCGATCGTTGTCAGGTAGCGCGCCTGCGCCTGCGAGAGCTCCGCCCGATGCCGCTGCAACGTCAGGCGCGACTCGAGGACGTCCGTGCGGGTCTCCACGTACTCGGCAGCCGAGATCGCACTCTCGGTGAACTGTGCCCCCGCCTGCTGTTCGATGTCGGTCCGGAGTGCCACCACGCGGGAGTCCGTCTCGAGCGCCGAACGAAGACGCTGCATGTCCGCGAGGTCACTTTCCACCGCTCGGGCGAGCTGGTCGGCGAGTGCGCGCTCCTCCGTCGTGACAATGCGTTGCTGCGCGTGGATCACCTCCGCCGAGCGGTCCGCACTCCCCCACGTCCACGGACGCCACTCCACGCGCAGCCCGGCCTGCCAGAACTCGTCCGGGTCGGTGCGGAACTGATTGAGCCCCGGTCGTCCGAATCCGGCCTGCCCGAACGCGACAACGCGGGGACGATTCGCCAGCCGCGCGCTCGCCGCTTCCCGATCAAGGCGTGCCCGGGTGCGATCGAACTGCGCGAACTCCGGACGGATGCGGAGCGACTCCACACGCCCCTCGGATTGCGCCTGCTGCACCTCGCGGGAGAGGTCAGGCAGGAGCAGCACCGCCGACGCGTCGATCGGGCGACCCGCCAGCCGCCCGAGCACCGCTAACGACGCGCCGCGGGCGGAGGTGGCTTCGTCGCGCGCGAGTTCCGAGCGCAACTGCTCGGCGACGATCGCTGACGTATCGCGAGAGAGCGCGGTACCGGCAAGGACCCGCGCCCGCGCCACCTGCAGGCGCGCCTCAAGGTCGCCCAGCAGTGCGTCGAACTCGTGGGTGCGCTCCTGGAGCAGGTACGCGCTGAAGAAGGCCGTGTTGACATCAGCACGCAGTCGGTAGAGTGCGGCATCGACGGCCGCCGAGGACTCGGCGAGACGCGCACGCTCCAGCTCCTCTCGCGCTGACACCAGGCCGCCGTCGTACACGAGTTGCTGCGCATCGAGTGTCGCCTGCCAGCGATCCTTGGGTGGCGCAGGGACCGATGCCCCGGGCAGGTTCAACGTCACCGCAGTGACGTCGCTCTGGTGCGAGGCGACGCCGTTCAGCGACAACTGCGGCCTGCGCTCCATGTCGAGCGAAGTCAGGCGCAGCGACGACTGCCCGCGCAGGAGCGACGGTTGCGCCGATCGCGGATCGCGCGCCACCGCCGCCGCCTGCAAGGCGCCAAGTTGCAAGGTATCCTGCGCGGGGAGCGACGCCGACGCGCTGCTGACGAAGAGCGCGGCGAAGAGCGCGGCGAAGAGCGCGGCGAATGGCAGTCGTTGAGCGGTCACGGGCGCAACCCAGCGAGAAAGAAGGCGGGCAGCTCGCGCTTGCGCGCCTCGATGAAGGCGGGAAAGCGATCGCCGTCGAGACCCACGATCGTCTCGAGCACGGGACGCACCATGAAGGGAAAGACGAGGAGCCCCATGAGGCTCACCACGAACTGCTCGGCGGAGATGCGACGGATTTCGCCCGCCGCGACGGCGGCAGCGAGTTGGCGGCGCAGGACATCGAGGGGGGCCGGTCCGGCAAGCTGCATGATCCCCTTCACGCGCTCGGGCTGCGTGTGCGCCTCGCTCACGACGTACCCGGCGAGATAGGGGCGGGCGAGGTGGAAGTCGATCTGCTCCCGCACGACCGCGCGCACCTTCGCCTCGATCGACTTCGCCTCATCACCCAGGAGGGCGAAGATGCGCGGCATGAACTGACCAGCGGCGGCGGCGAACACGGCTCCAGCGAGCGCTTCCTTCGTCCCGAAATAGTAGTGGACGAGTGCTTTGTTGACGCCCGCCTCGTCAGCGATCTCCTGGGTTCGCGCCTTGGCCGTGCCCTGGCGCAGGAAGACGCGATGGGCGGCCGCAAGAATGCGATCACGCGTCGCGCCGTCCCCGTCACCCGGTGGTGGCGCCGTCGCGGCGCGCCGTCGGCCGGCTGATGCGGTCCGTGAACCAGAAGGTTTAACCATATAGTTAAACTGTAGCGTTAATCGGCCGTTGTCAAGCGGGCGCCGTCGTGCCCGCGCGCGCGCCATCTGCGCACCTCCCGCGCACCTCCCGCGCGTCACCGGCGAAGTCAAGCCGTTGCCTCCCCCGCGCGTCGCGTTCAGCTTGCGCGCTCGCGACCGCCCGCCCGCTCCACACGACCCGCTCCCGCATGTCCGACTCCCCCGCCCCGTCCGAACAGCCCGAGATCATCGCCCGCGTCGCCGCGGAACTGTCGCTCAGTCGAGCGCAGGTGCGGCAGACGCTGGCGCTCTTCGACGAAGGGAATACACTCCCGTTCATTGCGCGTTATCGTAAGGAAGCGACCGGCGGACTCGACGAGGTGCAGCTCCGCGACGTACGCGATCGGGCCGACTATCTCATCGAACTTGAGGACCGCCGCTCGGCGATCCTCAAGAGCATCGAGGAGCAGGGGAAGCTCGACGATGTCCTGCGCGCCCAGCTCTCGAGAGCGGAGACGAAGCAGGCGTTGGAGGACCTGTACCTGCCGTACAAGCCGAAGCGACGGACGCGCGCCATGATCGCGCGCGAGCGCGGCCTGGGGCCGCTCGCGGAGCAGATCTGGGCTGGAGCCTTGGGTGACGCTGCCGTGCTCGAGGCGGCGACGGCCTTCGTCGACGCCGCGCTCGATGTTCCCACGGTCGACGCGGCGCTCCAGGGGGCACGCGACGTGCTGGTGGAGCAGGTGGCGGAGGACGCCACCGTGCGCGGCTGGGTGCGCGAGATGACGCGCGCGCAGGGCATCGTGAAGAGCCTGGTGCAGCCTGGCAAGGCGAGCGATGCGTCCAAGTTCAAGGACTACTTCGAGTACAGCGAACCGTTAGGCAGCATCCCCAGCCATCGCATGCTGGCCATCCGGCGGGGAGAAGCGGAGGAAGAGCTGCTATGGCGCATCGAGGCTCCGGCCGACGCGATCGTCGCCCGCCTGACGCGTGAACTGCTCGACAGCCGCGGCGCGATCCAGCAGCTGACGCTGGTCGCCGCGGACGCCTACAAGCGACTCCTGTCGATCGCGATCGAGGTCGAGCTGCGGATGGAACTCAAGTCGCGCGCCGACGACGACGCGATCACCATTTTCGGACGCAACCTCGAGCAACTCCTCCTCGCCCCGCCTGCCGGCGAGCGTCGCGTCGTCGGGCTCGACCCGGGCTTTCGCACCGGCGTGAAGGTGGCCGTCGTGACCGCCACCGGAGCGCTCGCGCACACCGATGCGCTCTACTTACATCAGGAGGATCGGTTCGCCGGCGCGATCCGCACCATGGTAACGCGCTTCACTCCGGATCTGATCGCCATCGGCAATGGCACTGCAAGCCGCGAGACGGAGTCGTTGGTCAAGGCCGCGTTGCGCGAGCTGGATGCGCCGCGCCCGCAAGTCGTGGTCGTCAACGAGGCAGGGGCGTCGGTGTATTCCGCCTCCGACCAGGCCCGCGCTGAGTTCCCCGACCTCGACGTGTCGCTGCGTGGCGCTGTCTCGATTGCCCGCCGGCTGCAAGACCCGCTCGCCGAGCTGGTGAAGATCGACCCGAAGTCCATCGGCGTGGGGCAGTATCAGCACGACGTGAACCAGCCGCGGCTCAAGTCGCGGCTCGACGACATCGTCGGCAGCTGCGTCAACCGGGTGGGGGTCGAGGTCAACACCGCATCCGCGGCGCTGCTCGCCTACGTGTCGGGGATCGGCCCGTCGCTCGCGCAGGCGATCGTGACGCTGCGCGACCAGCGGGGCGGGCTCAAGTCACGAAAGGAGCTCCACGACGTTCCGCGGCTGGGTGCCAAGGCGTTCGAACAGGCGGCCGGATTCCTCCGCGTGCGCGGAGGGTCTCACCCTCTGGATGCCAGCGCTGTCCACCCCGAGCGCTATCTGCTGGTCGAGCGCATCGCCGGTGACCTTGGCGCCGACGTCGCGACCCTGGTGGGCAACGAGCCCCTGCTCTCCTCCATCGACCTTGGACGATATGTCTCGGGCGACGTCGGACTTCCGACGCTGCGCGACATCCTCGATGAGTTGCGCAAGCCCGGCCGCGATCCACGGCAGGCCTTCGAACCGCCCGCCTTTCGCGACGATATCCAGACGCCTGCCGACCTGGTCGCCGGAATGCTTCTGGAAGGGGTGGTCACGAACATTGTCGCCTTCGGATGCTTTGTCGACATCGGGGTGCATCAGGATGGTCTCGTGCACGTAAGTCAGCTGGCGGACCGGTACGTGAAGGATCCGAACGACGTGGTGAAGGTCGGGCAACGCGTGAAGGTCACGGTCCAGTCGGTCGATCTGGCGCGTGGACGGATCGCGTTGACGATGCGGACCGACGGTCGTCCGGCAGCGGGCGCGTCGGAGACATCGTCCGGGGGGCGAGGGCGGGCGCAGGATCGTCCTCCGCGAGGAGAAGCATCGCGCAGCGACGATCGGCACGGTCCGCCGGATCGCGCGGCGACGCGGGACCGGGACAAGGGGAAGGCCGTTGCGCGCCCTGAAACGCCAAAGCCGACGCCGGTTCCCGGTAAGGGATTCATCGCGCCGAACGGCATGCGCTTCAAGTAGGGGACAGACGAGTGGGGGACGGAATCGTCCTGGGACCCGCGATCGGTTGACGGGTATGACGCCCGACAGCCATCGTATGGCTCACGCTTCGATTCCTCCATCATGTCGCCACGCGCTACGCGCCACTTCTCCTGCTCCAGCGCTCGCGCCGGTGCGCGTTGGATGTCCCGATCGCTCCTGCGCGCAATCGCTCCAGCGAACGTGTTGGCACTCACCCTG
>JBDTUA010000011.1:0-35223 GCA_040007995.1 Gemmatimonadota bacterium
CGATACGCGTGCAGAAAGCCTTCCTGCACGGCGTCCTCCGCATCCTCGTGCGTGAGGACGATCGAACGTGCCACCGCGTATGCTCTGCGCTGGTGGAGTCGGACCAGTGCGGCGAACGCCTCGTTCTCGCCGCTTTGGGCGGCGAGAACGAGCTGGTGCTCGCGCGCGCGGTCAGTCCGCTCGGCTTCGGACATCATCCGTCGCGGAGGGCTGCTCGTGGCCGGGGCCAGCAAAGTAGGAATCAGTGCAGTCGTCACGGTCTCTCAGCGTAGCTGTTCCTCCCTAGAACGCGTCGGTTGGGTGCAGTGTTGAGCGCGGACCGGCGGAGCGTCCGACGGAGCGGCTCCCGCGCCGCGATGCCGATATATCGCCGTCGCCCTACGAGGACGGGACGCCTGCCAGTCCGAGCGCCGACGCCTCGCCGCGCATGGCGTTGATCACGAACTGAATATGTCCCTCCAGTGCGACGCCCAGGTCGGCGGCCCCGTGAATGACGTCGTCTCGATTGACCCCGCGGGCAAAGCCCTTGTCCTTCATCTTCTTCATGATCGAGCGCGCGTCCACGTCGTGCACGCTGCGAGAAGGCTTCACCAGCGCCGTGGCGGTGATGAGCCCCGTGAGCTCGTCGACCGCGAACAGCGTCTTCGCCATCCGGCTCTCCCGTGGTACCCCGCAGTAGGTCGCGTGACCGAGGATCGCCTGCAGGACGTCGTCGGGATAGCCGCGCTCCCGCAGGAGCCGCACGCCCTCGGCGGGGTGTTCCACGTCGGCCGCATGCTCGGCGTTGGGCCAGCGCTCATAGTCAAAATCGTGCACAAGCCCGGCCAGCGCCCAACGGTCCACGTCCTCGTCGAACTCGACGGCGTAGGCTCGCATTGCGGCCTCGACCGAGAGCATGTGTTTACGCAGCGACTCGCTCTGGGTGTACTCGTGCATCAGGGTGAGTGCATCTTCGCGGGACGGGAGCGACATCGTCGGAGATCCTCGGTGGGCCGGTCGAGAGGCGCGCCGAAAGCGCGCAAAATGGAAGAACGGGAATCTTAGCTATAGTGGCCGTCGCCGGCGCCCCCAGGTTCAGCGGGGGGCGAGCAGCTAGTGCATCGCGCCTACCGACCCGCGGGCGCGACCCGTGCGCCAGATCAGGAGCAAAGGGAGCGCGTAGACGAGCCGTATCCCGTTCAGCAGGTATATCCGGGAGAAGCCAAGCACCGAGGCGTGGGCGGCCGATCTGGCGGGCTAGAATTGCGGTTGCCTGCGCCTTGGCCTGGAAGTAAGGCGTGCCGTGGGCCCCCGCACCGCGCGCATAGAAGTTCAGTCGCTCGAGATTCGCCCGATCGGTGGCTCCGACATGCTCGGTCAGAATGGAGCGCTGTGCCGAAGTCCAGCGACCCCGTAGCGTCGCCATGACGGCGATTCCCATCGATCCGCCCAGCGGCCGCATGAGGTTGAACATCCCCGCCCCCTGCGCGAGGTCTCGCGGGGGGAGGTCCGCCCTGCTGGCATTGGTGAGCGGGACGAAGATCAGTCCGAGTCCCAGAACGCGCATGATCAGGAGCCAGAACATTTCCTGCGTCTCGCTCTCAAGCGACAGGCGCGAGAGGAACCACATGGAGAGCAGGAAGACGAGCGACCCGGCGGTGATCGTGTAGCGCGCGTCGATGCGACCGCGCAGGCGGCTCATCGCCCCCATCACGTCCGCCGAGTCGAGCGCGGCGGCGAAGCCGACGCCGGCCGACAGCTGCAGGCTCTTGAGGATCCGGAAGTCGATGATCGGTTCGTCGATGGTCAATTCGCGCCAGATCAGCTACGCACCGGATACGACCGAAACCACGGCGAGGGCGGTGATGAAGCTCGACTCGAACCAGTCATACCGTTCGCCGCGTTTCAGCATCCACGGGAGCGCTCCGATGCAGAGGGCGAGCAGCAGGATCCCGGTTGCATCGATTGTGCGGGAGCGCGCGCGGTGCTCGGAGTCGCGCACGTAAGAGATCACCATGAAGAAGGCGATGATGCCCAGCGGGACGTTGATGTAGAAGATCCAGGGCCAGTTGTAGTTGTCGGTGATCCAGCCGCCCAGTGTCGGGCCGATCGTCGGTCCGACCATGACTCCGATCCCGAACATGGCCTGCCCGATCGCGATCTCGGCGGGCGCGAATGTCCTCCACCGCCACGACATCGACTGGAGGGACTGCACGCGGCAGGCGGCGGGTGGCGGGCGGCGAGCGGGCGGGTGACGGAAGGACAGCGGTCGCCATCAGCGAGCAGTTAGTGCGTGTCGACGTGCGCGGTGACGGACATTCCCGGACGCAGGGGGCGATCCGGCGCGCACCCCGACGTGACCGCGATGCGCACCGGGATCCGTTGCACGACCTTGGTGAAGTTGCCGGTCGCGTTATCGGGCGGGATGAGGGCGAACTTGGCTCCCGTGGCGGGGCTCACCGACTCCACGGTGCCGTGCGCCAGGCAGCCGGCGTAGGCGTCGACGTCGATGTCGACGGCTTGACCGACGCGCAGGTCGGCTAGCTGGGTCTCCTTGAAGTTGGCCGACACCCAGACGCCGTCCTCGTCCACCACCGTCAGGACCGGCTGGCCGGCCTGCACCAGCTGCCCCGGGTCGACCTGCTTGCGCGACACGTAGCCACCGCTGGGCGCGAGGATGCGGGTGTAGGTGAGCTGCAGCGCGGCGTTGTCCCGAATCGCCTGAGCGGAAGCCAGGCGCGCGCGCGCAAGGCGCGTCCCGACCTGCGCGTTGTCGACGCCGGCCGAGGCCCCCGCCAGCTGCCGCTCTGCCGACTCGAGGTTGGCGCGCGACGACTGCACCGCGAGCTGCGCCGCGTCGAGCTGCTGACGGGAGACGATCTGCTTCGCGACGAGTTCCTCCATGCGTCCGAGGTCGGCTTCGGCTTTCGCGAGGTTGGCCCTCGCCGCGGTGACCTGCGCCTGGAACGATTCGCGCTGGCTCGTCGCACTGCGCACGAGTGCCTCGGACTGACCCGAGACGCCGCGCCCGCCGGAGATGGCACGCGCAGCCTCGAGGTCGGCCTCGGCCTGCGCCAGGCGTACCCGGAATTCCGCGTCGTCCAGGATGACCAAGGTGTCGCCGGCCGTCACCCGGCCGTTCTCCTGCACGCGCACCTCGGCGACGAATCCACCGACCCGCGAGACGACTGGGATGATGTTGCCATCCACCTGCGCATTGTCGGTCGACTCGTGCGACTCGGCATAGCGCCAGCTGCGGAATCCGATGGTCAGGCCGATGACGGCGGCGACGCCGACGATCCCCAGGACGATGCGCCGGCGTGTACCAGACGCGGGCGTCGGTGGCGGCGGCAGGGCGCCGGCGGGGCGGACGTCCGTAGGTGACTCTGGAGCCGTGGTCGTTGACATGAGACGAAAGGGGGCGAGGGCGGCGAAGCCGGTAGATCGGTTTAGCGCAGGGTGCGGGCGGCGCCCTGCGCCCGGGCGAGCGCGATACGCGCGGCATGCCAGGCGGAGAGGGCGTCTATGACGAGGGTGCGCGCGGCGTTCAGTCCGAGCGAGGCGGTGATGGCTTCAGCATTCCCCGAGACGCCAGCCCGAAAGCGTTCGCGCGCCTGCGCGAGTTCCTGTTCCGCGAGCGAGACGCGTTCGTGCGCGGCGTCGAGCTGCTCGCGGGCGGCGGCCAGGTCGTCGGTGGCGCCGCGCACGTCCAGCGACACCTGTCGCACGACGTCGCGCCGTCGAAACTCGAGTTCCTCGCGGGAGGCGGCCTGCTCTTCGAGCCGCGCATCCCGGCGGAAGCCATCGAAGATGCCGACTGACAGCTGCAACCCCCAGCTATAAGTGCGGAGGTAGGCCCCCCCCTCGCCAGCGATCGGGCCGTTGTCGCCAAAGGCGGAGAGCGATGGGAGGCGCTCACGCCGGATCGCCTTGGCTTCCTGCGCCGAGGCGAGCAACTGCGCGTCGAGGGTCCGCAGCTCCGGGCGTTGGGTCAGGGCGCGTGCAAGGTCTCCGCCCTCGGTCGTCGCGAGCGAAAGGTCGCCTAACGAATCGGCCGGCACGACATCGCGGTCGGGGGGCAAGGCGAGGATGCGTGCGAGCTCGAGGGCGGCGCGCGCCCGCTCCTGGCGGGCCGATATCCCCTGGGCGTGCAGCAGCGAGACCTGCGCCCGCGCCCGGGTGACGTCGAGCGCGATCCCGACTCCCGCCCGCACCTGATCCTGCGCGATCGAGAGGAGTTCGGCGGCGAGCGTCGAGTCGGCGAGGCGGGCGGCGACCTGGGCGTCGGCGCGCAAGAGTCGTACATACGCCATCGCAGCGGCGGCTGCGGCCTGCTCGGCTGCCGCATCGGCTTCGGTGCCAACGGCGTCGGCCGCGCCGCGCGCCGCCCGCACCCGCTGGAGCGCCGCGGCGTCGAACAGCGACTGCGAGAGGTGCGCCCGAAGGTCGACCGTGTGCACCGGTCCGACGACCTGTCCCTCGGGATCGAAGAACGGAACCCCGTCCGGGCCCGCGAAGGCGAAGCCGAGCGTGGAGGTGTTGAAGGTGCGCCCGCCCTGCACGGCCGCCGCGGTGAGGTTGGGGAGCAGGTCGGCGCGTCGCTCGCGGATGCGCGCGGTGGCCTGTGCGAGCCGGGCGTGCGCGACGTCGACCGCGGCGTTCTGACCGGCGGCCAGTTGCACCACGTCGCCTAACGACAGGGGACGCGCGAGCGCCTGCTGGGCGCCCACGGCGCAGGGAGCGAGCCATACGACGGCGCCCGCGAGGGCGCGACGCACGAACGAAGGGACGGCTTGCATCAGGGCTGTGTGGAAGAACGTCCGCCGCCGGCGGGTGGCACGAGGCCGCGGAGCGCGAAGTCGATGATGGTGTCGCGTACCACGTCGGGAGACGCGTGGATGCTGGAGCGATAGAGGTTCCGCCGATCGTGCCAGACGGCATGCGTGATGAGCATCGCGGAGATGATCCGCGCCGTGGCGAGCGGCTCGGAGGCGAGGAATTCGCCGCGAGTTATGCCGCGGGAGATGATGCTCGCCGTGAGCCGGAGCGACCGCTCGATCACCTCGTCGCCGTAGTAGCGCATGAGGTCGGGGAAGTGGTGCAGCTCGGAGTGGACGAGGCGATGCATGGCCAGGTACGTACCGGAGCGCAGGTACTCCCAATTGCGGACCATCGTGCGCCGCAGGTCGTCGGCCGCCGAAAGTTCCGACGTGGCGCTCCGCTGGGCATCCTGTTCGGCGGCCTCGATGACGGTAATGACCTTCGACTCGACAACTGCGCGGAAGAGCTCTTCCTTGCTGCTGAAGTAGAGGTAGATGGTGCCCTTCGACACGCCGGCTCGCCGCGCGATTTCGTCGAGCCGAGCGCCCCCGAGTCCCTGGTCACTGAACACCTCGAAGGCGGCGTCGATGATCTGACCCGGCCGAGCTTCGGGGAGGCGGCGCCAGCGCGGCGCGGACGCTTCGGCACACGACGCCACGTCCGCGCCTTCGGCGGGAAGAGGGCGCGGCGGCAGGACATCGCCCTCATCGCTGAAGGCGGAGCTGTGAGTCGAGCCTGGCTTGTTCGTCACTTTAATGACTGAACGGTAAGTTACTAATGCGCGCCCTGCAAGTGGGGGTGCAGCGCCGCCGCGAGACGGTCTCGATCCGCCAGACGCGACACGGGGCCGGAGTCGCGAATGTGCGACTCCGGCCCCGTGTTTCGATCGGTCGCACTCAGTGTGCGGTCGTCGCCTCGGTCTTCGCCCCTTCGTGGGAGGCGTAGCGGGCGTTGGTCCAGACGACGATTCCAAACACCATCAGGGTCAGGGCGCCGGCGGTCACGATCAGGCCGACAAACGCGGCGCCCTTGTCACTCGGCGGAGGTGCGGAAGACATACGATTCTCGCTCGGGAGGGGTTAGGCGACGCGCGCGGAGATCATCTCGTCATTCTGCTTGATCGTCGGCAGGATGTCGAGGCCGTCGGTGACGCGACCGAAGACGGCGTGCACGCCGTTCAGGTGGCGGCAGTTGTCCGGGTTGAGCACGATGAAGAACTGTGAACCCCCGGTGTCCTTGCCGGCATGCGCCATTGACATGGACCCCATCTCGTGCTTGTGCGGGTTGCCCGCGGTCTCGCACTTGATCTTCCATCCCGGGCCGCCGGTGCCGACAGGTCCCTTTGCATGCTCGCCCCCCTTGGAGTACGGATCGCCCCCCTGGACGACGAACTCGGGGATGACGCGATGGAACTTGGTGCCGTCATAGAAGCCGCTGTTCGCCAGCTTCTCGAAGTTCGCGACGGTGTCTGGGGCCTCGGCGTCGTACAACTCGACCGTGAGGGTGCCCTTCGAGGTGACGATCGTGGCGGATTTCATGGCAGAAAGAGACAGGGTACAAGAAATGGCAGATGGCTGCTGCAGCGAATGCCGGTAAAGTAATTCGTGCGTGCCGCGATCCAACCGCGCGAGGCACTGAGACGCTATCGCGGCAGTTGGGCTGACGGGCAGAGCGGGGCGAGGGTGCAGGCGCCGCAGCGCGGCTTTCGCGCCTCGCAGACCCGCCGTCCGTGCCAGATGAGCAAGTGCGAGAGCATCGTCCATTGCGCCGCCGGGAAGAGGCGCATCAGTGCCTGCTCGACCTTCAACGGATCGGTCTCATGGGTAAGCCCCAGCCGGTTGGCCAATCGCCCCACGTGCGTATCGACGACCACGCCGACGTTGATGTCGAACGCGTTGCCGAGTACGACGTTCGCTGTCTTGCGTCCGACACCGGGGAGGGCGACCAGGTCAGCCATACGTCGCGGAACCTCGCCGTCATGGCGTTCGGTAAGCGCACGCGCCATTCCGATGAGCGACTTCGTCTTCGCTCGAAAAAACCCGGTACTCTTGACGATCGCTTCGACGTCGTCGGGGATGGCAGCCGCGAGCTGCTCGGGCGAAGGGTACGCGGCGAACAGCTCCGGCGTCGTCATGTTGACGCGCTTGTCGGTGCATTGCGCGCTGAGGATCGTGGCGGCGAGCAGCTGGAAGGGCGACTGAAAATCGAGCTCGCAGTGTGCGTCCGGATACAGGGCGGCGAGTTCCTGGTAAATTCGCGCGGCCGCCTTCGGGGTGGCATTGCGCAGCGTCTTCGCGGGAGCGGCGCGCTTGCCGGCGCCATCAGCGGGCCGTTTGTTAGTGCGCATGCGCGGCGCCGGCATGCGACTCCGATGCCTGAAGCGCGGCCTGTCGCCGGGCGGAGGCGAAGGCGAGGACCGCGTCGACCGACCGCGCGTTCAAGACGTCGTCGCGCGAGAGCCATCCCTTTCGCGCGATACCGACGCCGAGGGCGACGTTTTCCAGTCCCGCCACTGAGTGCGCATCCGGACCGATCTCGATGAGTGCCCCGCGCGCGTGCGCTTCGCGCAGGTAGCGCCAGTCGAGGTCCAGCCGATGCGGATCGGCGTTCAGCTCGATCGCCACCCGCGCCTCGCCGGCCTTCTCGAGGAGTGCGGAGACGTTGATCGCGTACGGCTCGCGCGTCAGCAGGAGGCGTCCGGTGGGGTGCCCAACGATCGTGACGTGCGGATCATCCATTGCCTTCAGGACACGGTCCGTCATCTGCGTTTCGTTCATCCCGAAGCGCGAATGCACCGACCCGATCACGTAGTCGAACCGGTCGAGAATTCCCGCGTCGTAGTCGACGCGGCCGCACGGGAGAATGTCGGCCTCGATTCCCTTGAGCACGCGAAAGCCGTTGCAGCTGGCGTTGACGGCGTCGATTTCGTCGTGTTGCCGCAGGATCGCGTCGCGATTCAGTCCCCCCGCATAGAACGCCGACTGCGAATGGTCGCTGATGCCGAGGTACTCCCAACCGCGCGCCTGCGCCGCGGCGGCCAACTCGGCGATGGTTCCCGCGCCGTCGGAATAGTGCGAATGGCAATGCAACACGCCGCGAATGTCGCCAGCGATCAGCAGCGTCGGCAACGCATGCGCTGCGGCCACCTCCACCTCACCCATCGACTCGCGCAGTTCAGGTGCAATCCAGGGAAGCCCCGCCAATGCGTACAGCGCCGCCTCATCCGGAATGGGGACGAGCCGACCGTCGGCGTCACGCGCTGCATCCGCGCCGACCGACACACCGCGCCCCGCAGCCGCGGCAACGACGCGCGCCGTGTGCGCACTGGTCCCGGTGGCCCACCAGAGCGCCAGGGCGAAACGCTCCTCGCTCACGCATCGCAGGTCGAGACGCGTACCGTCCTCATAGCGAACGCCGATGGACGGTCCGCCACCGCCGATCACTTCCCGCACACCCGGGGCGTGCGCGAACGTGGCGGCGACGACTGCGGGTCCTCCGCGCGTCGCCGCGACAATGTCCACGTCGCCAATGGTCTCGCAGTGGCGTCGCAGCGATCCAGCGATCTCGGCGCGCAGCACGTCCGGGTGCGCGCGTACGGCCCCGAGCAGGCGCTCGCCATCCAGTGCCGCATGCGGGAAGAGCACGCGCGCCCCGCTCTCGCGCAGGTTGGCGATCCCGCGTCGCACCTTGTCGGCGGTGCGAGATCCAAAGCGCGGCAGCGAGGCGAGTCGCCCATCACGTGCCGCCTGTTCCAGCTCATGCAGCGTCTCGATGCCGAGTCCCACGTGGATGCGGTGGATCTTCGCGGTGCCGAGCCCGGGGACGCGTAGCATCTCCAGCAGTCCCTCGGGGGTGTTTTCCCGCAGTTGCTCCAGGTACTGCGAATCGCCGGTCTCGGCGAGGTCGCGCAAGACGTCGAGCACCGCAGGCGGGAGCGTGACGTCGGCGGAAAGCTCACCCGACGCGAGATGCGGGACGAGGTCCTGCTCGACGAGCGCATGGAGCGTTCGCGCCGAGTGCTGAAAGGTGCGGCTCGCGGCGCGCGACTCGCCGCGCAGCTCAAGCAGCGTGGCGATCTCGGCGAGCACGTGGGCGGCGGAGCGCGGCGACAGCATGGGGCAAATATACGCTTCCGGCACCGCGGCGGGTCCCGCGCGCGCCGAATGGCACCCATCCTGACTGGCTTCGCGAAGGTCCGGCCGCGCGTCGGGCGGCGCGAGCGCGCGAGGGGCCGTGCTCGCAGGACGCGGACTAGGCGATCACGCCGGCGAAGTTGCGCAGTTGCCCGACGATTGCGTGTAGGCGCTGCTCGGTCTCGTCGATCTCGGCCGCGGCTTCTTCGACGTCGAGCAACCCGGCGCGCATCGAGGTTGCCACCTTGTTCAGGTACCGGATGTGCGACAGCACATCGTCGGTGACCCGACGGAGACCGTGGAACCGGCGCTTCTCGGCTTGGGCGCGCTCATATCGAAGGGCGAGGTCGGATTCACTCAGCAGCCGGGCGTGGGCGAGGACGTCGTCGGGTGACTGACCGGGAATAGAGCCGTGGTCACGCACGCCCTCGTCGTCCCAGGCTTCGTCGGCGAACCAGAGATGTCCGAGGTGCTCCACTCCGTCATGCTCGATCGCTACGGTGACGTTGAAGCGGCGTCCATCGACGTCGACGGTGGTGATGTGCACCGGCTCGGCCCGTTCCGTGGTCATCATCGCCTTACCCTTTCCGGTCGGAGGTGTCTTCGAGGAACTGCTCGATCGCGCTGAACAGAGCGCCGGGTTGCTCCACGTACGGTACGTGGCCGCTTGACTCTAGGACGACGCATCGGCCGCGCATGGCACGAGCCGCCGCGAGCGTGGAGTCCACCGGGATCGGATCGTCCCATCCGTGCACCAGAAGTGTCGGCTGGTCGAGCGTCGAGAGGAGGGGAATCAGGTCGAAATCTCCAAGCGATTCCCAAACTGATTGCTGCACGCGACCGGTGACCCGGAACGGAGTGAGATTCTTCGCTTGTTCGGGATCGGCGAAGTACCCGGCCACGCTGATTTCGAAGAGACGCTGCCGATAGCCGGAGGGGTCCGAATCCCTCAGCCCTGACGCGGCGAGCTGCTCGCGAAGCCGCACGATGGCCGCCCCCTGCTGTCGGCGGGCGAACTCCGCCTCGAACTCCTCGCGATAGGCGCTCGACAGGGGCGCAGGGTCGATGAGGATCAGGCGGTGGGGGGCGTCGAGCTCTGAACGGTGGGAGGCCTCGAGCGCGTACAGGATCGCCAGCATCCCTCCCCAGGAGTATCCCACGATTGTCAGCGGGGTGATCGCCAGCTCCCGGACCACCATGCCGAGATCGTCGACCTGGCGCTGCCAGGTGACGGGCGCCGCGTCGTCGGAGCGCGATCGTCCCCCGCCGCGCTGATCGTAGAAGATGAGTTCGTGACGCTCGGTGAGCCGCAGCATCTGCGGCAGGAGGTATTCGTGACTAGCGCCCGGGCCGCCGTGCAGTACGAGCAGGCGCGGCGAAGCTTCGGCGCCGTACGCGCACCAGTAGAGCGGGGCGTCGGTGGTGGCGGTCGTGCCGTCGACGCGGGGGGAGGGGATGGAGAGAGGCATGCGCAGAAAGTATCTCCCGCGATCGCGGCTCGCCTGCCTCGAGCAGTGACCCGCGAGCATCTCGTACTGTCCGTTCGGGTAATGGCCCCGATGACCGATCTGACGTAGCTATTAACGATGGAAACACGGGCATATCGTCCGCGAGGCGCCGAGGCACATATGCATCATTGGGTGTTACTGGGAGCGTTGGTCGCGCTGGCGGCGCCTTCCAACATGACGGCACAGGAGGTCGGCGCGAATCGCGCACCCGACAGTCGCGGCGTGCAAGTCGAGGGATGGAAAGGGCGCCTTGATCTCAAGGCAGAGAAGCAGGGACGCAAGATTTCCGACGCCAAGTTCTGGTCGACCGACGACGGCTGGCATGTCGCCGCAGGGCCACCGGCGATTTTCTGGAGCCCCGCTGAAGTCGCTGCCGGCGAGTTCACCGTGTCTGCCACATTCAGCGCCGATGGCGACGCACCCCATCGCGAGACGTACGGATTGTTCATGGGGGGCTCCGATCTCGATGGGCGGGTCCCGAACTATCTGTACTGCACGCTCTACGGAGTGGGGATGTTCTCGGTGAAGCACCGATTCGGAGAGGAGTTGCATAGCCTCGTCGAGCGACGCGCGAGTCCGGCGATCAATCGACGCGACGCGAAGGGACATACGACCAACACGATGGCCTGGCGGGTCGACGCCGAGCATGTCGCCTGTCTGGTGAACGGTACGGCGGTCGCCACCTTCCCGCGTGCTGTAGTCATCGGCAGCGGGAAGCTCGCCTCAACCGACGGGGCGTACGGGCTTCGCGTGAACCACAATCTCGACGTGCTCATCACCGGCTTCCGCATCACGAAGCAGTAGCCGCGTCCTGACGTTTCCGTCAGCCGAAACTCGCCGCGACCCGCACCGTGCGGCAGTGCGCCTCGACCGTCGTGTCGACCTCGCGCCCGTAACCGCCGGCGATCGTGATCGCGACCGGGATCCCGACCTCGCGTGCCGCGTGCAGCACCATGTCGTCGCGTCGCGCCAACCCGTCGAAGGTGAGCGCAAGCCGTCCGAGACGGTCGCCCTCGTGCGCGTCGACGCCGGCGAGGTAGACAACCAGATCGGGCGATGACCGTGCCAGCACCTGCGGCAGGGCATCGCTGAGCTGCGCGAGATAGCTCTCGTCGTCCGTTCCATCGTCGAGTTCGATGTCGAGCGAGCCGGCGACCTTGTGGAACGGATAGTTGTTGCGTCCGTGCATGCTGAACGTGAAGACACCCTCGTCTTCGGCGAAGATGGCGTGCGTTCCGTTTCCCTGATGCACGTCGAGGTCGACGATCGCGGCGCGGGAGATGCGACCATCGGCCTGCGCTTGCCGAATGGCGACTGCCACGTCGTTAAAGACGCAGAAGCCCTCGCCGTGGCCGGCAAAGGCGTGGTGGGTCCCGCCCGCGAGGTTGATGGCGACTCCCTGGGAGGCGAGCGCGCACGACACCGCCTCACAGGTCCCTCCGACGGCGCGGTAGGAGCGTTCGACGAGTTCCGGCGACCAGGGGAAGCCGATCCGGCGCACCTCTGTCTCCGACAGTCGACCCGCAGACAGGCGCTCGATGTAGTCGTCGGTGTGAACGCGGCGTAGCATCGCATCGGTGACGCGCGCCGGTTCGTGCAAATGCGACGGCGCGACGAGTCGCTCGGCCAGGACGCGCTGACGGAGACGCTCGTACTTCTCGATCGGGAACCGGTGGCCGGGTGGAAGCGGGAGGACGTATCGCGCCGAGGTCCAGGCGTGCAGCGGCATCGAGGGATTCCGAGAGAACGAGCGTCCGACGCGCGCCGTCTCGCCAACCCCGGGCGCTTCAACCGGCAATCGCGGCCGACACTTCAGGATATCGGTGGCCGCACGACGAGGCCAGCGTGCATCACGGAAGCGCTTGCGGGGCGCGGCCGGGCGTCCGTATCGCCCTGCCTCCCCCGCGCGTCATTCTCCGACGCACCTCCACCGCGGATCGCCTACACACGACGCATGTCACAACCCGTCGCCTTCACGTGCGCCTTTGCCGAACTCGTTTGGCTGCTCGTCTATCGCCCTGGGGCGACCGATGAGCAGAAGCGGGCGCTGCGTGCTGCCTTGGTGGAAGCGCGCGCGGAGGGCTTTGTGCTCTCGTTGGCCGAACTGAATCGCGCCATCGCGTCGGCGGCGAACCTCTCGCCCATTCCCGCGGAGCTACCCTGGCTCCATGAGCTGGCCGCCCGCATGGCCGGTCACTCGGTGGGCATGCTGGAGTTCTCCTCGGGGGCGAAGGCGACCGATCTGCTCGGTCTGACGCGAGCGCTTTCGACGCCCCCGCGACAGGGCGATGAGGGGACGGGGTTCGATACGCTCGTCCTCGCCTTGCGTCTGACGACCGTGAACGTGAGGCTCGGTCGCGCGGCTTTCGTGCGGCGCGGTACTCCGATTGCGACGAGCCGCCCCACGCCCGTGGCCACCTCGCGCATCACCCCCGCGCGTCCGGCCCGCACACCCGGACTCGGCATTTTGTCAATCGAGGGTTCGGGCTCGCCCCAGGTTGGTGAGCGGGTGCGCGCGATGGGGATCGGCGTCCCGACCCCGGTAACCGCCATGCAGGCGGTCGGCACACGGCACGACACGCTCGAAGACCTGGAGTACCAGGATCGCATCGTCGAGGCGGCCTTCACGCGCCCCGGGCAGTCGCCGGCGCTGCGCGAACTGCTGCAGCGCCTGGAGGGCGAGTTGGATGGCCGCTCGGCGCCGATCGTGCTCGACGACTTGACGCGCGCTACGGAGGACTTCGCCCGCGAGGGTCGATGGGCGGATGTGACCGACGTGCTGCGCCACATGGTCGTGCGCGAGGCACAAATCGCTGACAGCGATGTCAAGCGCGCCTTCCTGATCCACCTCCGGCGGTTGTTCAAGCCGGGGATCCTGCGTGCGCTGGCGCACCTGCTGACCCGACGTCGCGAACTGCGCGCCGCCATCGAAGCCATCTTCGTGCGGTCGGGCGACGCTGGGGCCGACATCCTGGTCGAGCTGCTGGCGGCGTCGAACGTCACATCGGAGCGCCGCACGTACCGGACGGCGCTGGTCAGCTGCCCGGCCGCGATCGAACCGCTGACGCACCTGCTGCACGATCCGCGCTGGTACGTGGTCCGTAATGCAGCGGAGCTGTTGGGGGAGATGGGGGTGCAGGAGGCGGACGGCAAGTTGATCTCGGTCCTGAAGCACAGCGACGCACGGGTGCGACGCTCCGCGGCGGGAGCGCTGGCCCGGCTCGGCACCACACGCGGCGTGTTCGCGTTGCAGCCGCTGCTGGCCGACCACAATGCCACCGTGCGCCTCCAGGCCGTGCACGGGATCTCGTCGGCGCGACTCGCGCGTTCGGTGCCGTCGCTGTTGCAGGCGTTGGAGCGCGAGAACGATCCCGGGATTCAGCATGCGCTACTCATCGCGCTGGGCGCGCACCCGACCGACGAAGCCGTGGAGCGACTCGCCGTGGCGGCGAAGCCCGGTTCGCTGCTCAGCCGCAAGCCGACGCCGTTCCGGCTCGCGGCGGTGCATGCCCTCGGTGAGGCGGGGACGCCGGCCGCCCTGGCCTCGCTGCGCGCCATGCAGGGCGACCGCGACCGCGACGTGCGAGCGGCAGTCGAGCTCTCGCTCTCGTCCAACGCGCAGGGCGTCGGGCGGTAGCCCGGTCGCCGGCACGCACGCTCGGCGCGCGGGGCATCCCCCGCGCGGATCAGACGCCTAACGCGCCGTGAAGTCCGTGTCGACGGTCACCGCGCGACACGCCTCGGCGATCAATTCGGCGGCGCGGTCGAGGTCTTCCAGCGAGACCATCTCGTTCGGCGAGTGCATGTAGCGGTTGGGGACCGAGAGCAGCGCCGTGGCCACACCGTCGCGGGCGAGATGGATGAAGTCCGCGTCGGTGCTTGTGTTGCGTCCTGCCGCATGCAGGGAGTACGGGATGCCACGACGATCGGCCGCGTCGCGCAGCAGGCGAAAGACCACCGGATGATTGACCGAACCGCGCGTCAACACCGGGCCACCGCCCAGCTTGTGTTCGCCGACCTCCTTCTTTTCGGGGCCGGGATGATCGGTGGCGAAGGTGACGTCCACCGCGATCGCCATCTGCGGGCTGAGGCGAGCCGCCGCAACCAGCGCGCCTCCGCCGTGCAACCCGATCTCCTCCTGCGCCGTGGCGACGGCGACGACCCTGGCAGTGCCGGGTGCGGCGGCATACCGCCGCAACGCTTCGAGGACGACGAACGCGCCGATGCGGTTGTCGATCGAGCGGGATGCTATGCGGTGGTTGGGGAGATCGATCGTGTGCGAGTCGATGACGCCGGCATCACCCACACCGACGAGTGCTGCTGTCTCCTCACGCGTCGCTGCCCCGATGTCAACCCAGAGATCGGTGATCTTGGACGCCTTCTCCCGCTCATCCGGCTTCATCAGGTGGATCGGCTTCTTGCCCACCACCCCGACCACATCCCCGTGCACCCCGGCAAACCGGATCCGCTGTCCCACCAGCACCTGCGGATCCCATCCGCCGATGGGGGCGATGGAGATCAGCCCCCCATCGTCGATGTAGGTCGCTATCACCCCGATTTCGTCGATGTGTCCCGCGAGCATGATGGTCACAGCGCCCGTCGGGTTGACCTCGGCCAGGCTGTTCCCGATGACGTCGGCGGTGACGGAGGCAAAGGGTGCCGCTTCGGCGCGCCACAAGCGCGCGGGCGCCCCTTCGAATCCCGAGGGTCCAGGGGTGTCGAGCAGGCGCTTCAGGAATGCGACGGATTCGTCAGAGAGCATTGGTCGTGGTGGGCGGAGACGATAATACTACGACGTTCGGCAAGAGGCGCGCCTCCCTAGACGTGCAAAATCAGCGCTCCGCGACCTGGCGCGAGAGGAGAAAAGAGGGCGGGGTGGAAGAGACGGGCCATGACCTCGACTCCATCAATCAGACGAGGACCGGGGCGAGAGGTCAACGCATTGCCGTCCATTGCCGCCAGCCGCAGCGGGTGCGCCCACCCCCACTCGGGGCGCGCCAGCGTCTCGCGCGCGGCTTCGACCGCCCGGTCGAGTGCATAGCCGCACGGGGCGAAGACGACCACGTCCGGACGAGCCGATTCGACGTCCTCAGCGCGGACCGGAGCCGAATGTGCCCCGGACGTGGCCAGGACGTCGATCCCGCCGGCGCGCCGCACCATGTCGGGGACCCAGTGACCGGCGGTGAAGAGCGGTTCGGTCCACTCGATGACCGCCACTCGCGGCCGCGGGGCACGGGCCGCCTTGAGCGTCTCGTGCACCCGTCGGAGCCGGGCGTGGAGACCGAGATGCGCCTCGCTCGCGGTGCCATCGATTCCCAGCGCGCCGGCCAATTGCAGCAGGGAGGCCAGGACGTCATCGAGCGTGCGAGCGCCCAGCGAAATCACGAGCGCCTGGTCGGGGAGCGAGGCGGCGAGTCGCCGCACCTGCGCCTCCGAAACGGCACAGACCTCGCACAACCCCTGCGTCACGAGCACCGTCGGCCGCAATGCCCGGATTCCCGGCTCGTCGAGTACGAAGAGCGGCTGACCGGCGCCAAACGCTTCGCGCACGGCGGCATCGACCGCGGCGGCGCCCAACTCGGCGTCGAGTCGGCTCGACGTCACCACGGGGAGGCTGCGAACCTCGGGTGGAAAGTCGCACTCGTGCGTGACCCCCGCGAGCCGTTCCCACGCGCCGAGGGCGACGATCATCTCCGTCGCGGCCGGGAGGAGCGAGACGATCGGTCCGTGGGTGCGCGGTTCGCTCATGCGTTCCCGTCGGCTCCGTATTGGTACCCGCGATCGAGCCGACTCACGAACGTTTCACTGGAAAGGCCAGGAAGGCGAGGACGAGGTAGACCAGCCCAGCGGAGTACCACTTCGAGATGTCGGTGAGAAACCAGATCACCCCGCCCATGATGGCGACGGCCTCGCCAGCTGCCCAACCGGCGATCGACAGCGACAGGATGCGCCGCTCGTTACGGGCGTTGCGGATCATGCCAAACAGTGCCAGGCAAGTCGCCATCGAGAGAATCCACGTCCCGCGTCCGACCCAGAGCAGGGTGGTCAGCGTATCCGGGTCGAGTCCCGGCCCTTGTCCCTCCCGTCGCAGGAACCAGGTCACCCCCCCGAAGAGCAGGACGCCCACCAGCATGGCGCCCCGAATGAGAATCGTGGGCGTCATGGGGTCGGGCGATCGCTTGCGCGATACACCGGCTTTCCTCCGAGCCAGGTCGAGATCACGCGCGTCTGCAGGACGAGTTCGGCGGGGACGCGCATGATGTCCTGATCGAGCACGACGAAGTCGGCGTATTTGCCCGCTTCGAGCGATCCCACCTCCTTCTCCATGAAGCCGGCCCACGCCGCCCAGATGGTCATCGCCTTGAGCGCTTCTTCGCGCGTCATGCGTTGCTCCGGAAACCAGCCGCCGACCGGCCAGTTGTTCTCGTCCTGCCGCGAGATCGCCGAATGGAAGGAGATGAGCGGGTTCGTCTGCTCGACCGGGAGGTCGCTGCCGTTGGGAATGATCACGCCGGAATTGAGCAGGGAGCGCCAGGCGTATGCGCCTAACAAGCGCTGCTGCCCGAGTCGATTGCCCGCCCAGTACATGTCGCTGGTCTGGTGCGACGCCTGCATCGAGGGGATCACCCCCAGCTGGGCGAAGCGCGGGATGTCATCGGGGTGCAGGATCTGCGCGTGCTCAACGCGGAAGCGGTGGTCCGCGGTTGGCACCTCGGCGAGCGCGGCCTCGAACTCATCGAGCACGGTGCGGTTGGCGCGATCGCCGATGGCGTGCACGTTCAGCTGGAAGCCGTGGCGCAGCGCCTCCACGCCGACCCGGCGCACGCGGCCTGGGGGCGAAAGGGTGAGCCCCGTGTTCTTGGCATCATCGCTGTAGGGTTCGAGCAGCGAGGCGCCACGCGAGCCCAACGCCCCATCGGCCACGAGCTTGATCGCCTTGATCCAGATGTGCCCGTCATACAGCGCGGACTGCGGACCGCGGGCGAAGTAGTGAGCGAGGTTGGCGCTGTCGCCGGCAATCATAACGTAGTCGCGCACCGAGAACCTGCCGTTCCGGGCCAGGTCTTCGAAGACGTCGATCGATTCCCGACCCACGCCCGCGTCTTGCACGCTCGTGAGGCCCCAGCGGTTCATCTCGGTCGCGGCGGCCACGGCGGCAGCCTGCAGTGCCGCCGTCGTCGGAGGCGGGATGACGCGCTCCGCGATCCCCATGGCGCCGTCGACCAGGACGCCGGTCGGCGCCCCGCCCGGCGCCCGCTCGATGTGTCCCCCAAACGGATCCTTGCTGCTGGCGGTGAGCGCCGCGGCCTTCATGGCAGCGGCATTGAGCAGGGCGGCGTGTCCATCCACGCGCTCGAGGAAGACGGGATGATCGGGAACGGCTGCGCTCAGCTTCTCGTGCGTCGGGAAGCGGGTGTCGGCCCAGTCGTTCTGATCCCACGCCCGACCGATGACCCAGGCGCCAGCGGGGGCGTCCTTCGCCCGCGCCACGACGCGCGCGATGACCTCGTCGTACGAGGTCGTGCCGCGCAGGTCAACGGTCTGGAGCGACTGGCCGAGCATCATGAGGTGCACGTGCGCGTCGATCATCCCGGGGATCACGGTCTTGCCCCCCAGGTCGACGAGCTGCGTGTTGCTCCCGCGCATCGCGGTGATCAGTCGCGCCGGCCCGGTCGCGACGATGCGGCCGTCCCGAACCGCCATCGCATCGACGACAGGTCGGTTCTGGTCGACCGTGTAGATGCGGGCGTTGGTGACGATGAGGTCGGGCGCCTGCGCGGGCAGCAGCGCCGGCACCATGCTGGTCAGCACCACGGCGACAAATGTGGAGAAGTGCGTCATGAACCTGGCACGTGGAAAGGGAAGGGCGACCCGACGGCGCTACGTCAGCTGCCGTCGCGCTACGAGGTACAGGGGGAGGGCGATGAGGACAAGATAGATTGCGAGCGCGAAGAGCGGCTGTTCGCCTAACGCGCCCACGGCCTGCTGCAGGTTGAAGGCCCCGTCGAGCCGGCGCGCGGCCAGTGCGGCGAGAACGACTCCCGTGATCGCGCCGCCGGCGATCAGTCCCGACGAAAAGAGCACCCCGGGGCCGCTATCGGCTTCCGGGCCCTCGCGCTGCCCGGAGGAGCGCTTGCGGTCGATGAGCCACCGCAGGATGTCGCCCATGAACATGGTGGCCGACGTCGCAGTCTGCACGATATTGTTCTGCAGGAACGACGACTCCATCCCGATCTCGTCGGAGGCGTCGATGTCCGCGGTGGGAGGCTCGCGCGGGGGAGCGGAGGTGGCCAAGCGGGGAGGTCGGGAGGCGGCGGGAATCAGCGGGCGGCGGGAGAGGACACTCCCCCCCGCCGCCGATACGGTGCAGACGCGACCCGACGATCGTCGAGACGGTGCCGCGTCGACGGGCGACGCGGGCGGCGTCGTCACCCCTTGTCGTGGGCTGAGGGCGGGACCGGGCGCCGTGACCGAAGCCGGGGCGCGACGAACTTCCGCCATGCGAGCGCGGCCAGCGCGACCAGGGCGAGGAGCGGGATGAGCGTGCCTAACGACGCAATGAATATGGCGACGAAGTGCACGAAGTTGCGCCACGCATCCTTGAACGCCTCGACGATGATGTTCTCCCCCGGGGAGACGCTCACCAGCGGGGCCCGTTCGTGCACCGTCACCGACAGCGTGCTGGTGGCGATACGGGTGCGCAGGTAGCGGATCCGCCCGTCGTAACGCTCGATCTCCTCGCGCACGCGTGCCAGTTCGCGCTCGACGTTCAGGACGTCCTCGAGCTTCCCGGTGCGCGTCGCCAGCAAGGTGATCAGGCGCTCCTCGAGCCGACGGGCATTGGCGGTTCGCGCCGTGAGATCGACGAACTCCTCGCCCACGTCCTCCGCATTCGACGTCACCGACTCCACCTTCCCGATCGGTGTCAGGCCGGCCAGCGCCTCCTCGTAGCGGGCCGACGGGATCTTGAGCTCGATGGTGGCCCGTCGAATCTCGTAGTTCCCGGACGAGAGCGAGGTGTTGCCGACCCAGCCGCCGACCGAGGCGGCGATGCGCTGCACCGCGGCAACCGCCAGTTCGAGCGAGTCGACCTCGACCGACGCTGAGCCGGTGCGGATGATCATGGAGCTGTTCACCACACCGGATTGTGTGGCCGACGAGGACGGGAGGGGCGACGATTCGTCGCGCGAGGGGGAGGAGGCGCCAGCGGAGCCGACGAGTGCATCCTGACGCGCCGCCATCTCCATGGGGGCGGGAGCGGCCACCTTCGAAAGGGCGCCTCCGTCGGAGGCGGATTCGTCGGGTCTGTTCTGCATGTCCGTCCCACACGCGTAAATGGCGCTGAGCAGAAGGACGGCGAGGGCGGACAGGCGCATCGTGCGGCGTGACATGGCGGTCTCCAGTGGTGCCGCGAATTGTTGATGCCACGCGGCGTGTGATCAGGGAGACGTCGGCCGCGGGAAAACTTGCACACGTCCCGCGAAGATACCTGAAACCGTTAGCTTTCCTCCACTTCTTCCCCGATCTCATGCGATTCCCGCTGGCCTGTCTGCTCTTGGTCCTGGGGGCCCCTGTATCGTCGCTTGCTGCCCAGCGTGCAAGCGCCCGCGACACCCCGGTGTCGGCTCCCGTGAACAACCTGCGATATGACGTCGCGTTCACTCGCGCGGGCGCCCGCACGCGCACCCTGCATGTCACGACGCGCTTCTCGACACCCGGCAAGGAGCCGGTCCTCTTGTCGCTCCCTGCCTGGACGCCCGGGGCCTATGAGCTGTCGTTCTTCGCCCGCAACGTCGAGGCCTTCCGCGCCACCGGCGATGGGTCGCCGCTACACTGGGACAAGCTCGACTTCGATACGTGGCGCGTGCTGCCGAACGGGGCGAAGGCGATCGCCGTCGGATTCGACTACCGCGCCGATACGCTCGACAATGCGATGGCCTGGTCACGCGACGACTTCGCGTTCTTCAACGGGACGAATCTCTTCCTGTATCCCGAGGGGCGCGAGCTGACCTTCGCGGCCACGGTCTCGGTCGCCACGGACCCCGACTGGAAGGTCGTGACGGCGATGCCGACGACGGACGGCCAGACATTCGGCGCCGGGAACTATCACGAGCTCGTCGACATGCCATTCTTCGTTGGGGCGTTCGACGTCGACTCGCAGATGGTGCTGTCGAAGTGGGTGCGCGTCGCCTCGTATCCGGCGGGGGGGCTCGCCAAGACGGCGCGCACGACCTTCTGGGGGCAGGTGCAACGCATGTTCCCCCCGATGATCGACGTCACGGGGGAGGCGCCGTACGACCGCTATACAATCTTCACGGTCTTCGATTCATCGTCGGCCGGTGGCAGCGCGCTGGAGCACTCGAGCTCACACCTCGGGATCTACTCGCCGTTCATCATCGGGAACACGGCGCTCCCGTCGATCACCGCGCACGAGATCTTCCACCTGTGGAACGTGAAGCGGTTGCGGCCGGCGGACATGATGCCGTATCGCTACGATCGGGCCATGCCGACGACCTGGCTCTGGATGAGCGAGGGGATCACCGACTACTACGCCGACCTGGCGCTGGTGCGCGGCGGGATCATCGACTCGACCGAGTTCATCGGCATGACCAACGCGAAGATCGAGGAGGTCGACGCGATCGTGCCGGTTGCCCTCGAGGACGCCTCGCTCTCGACCTGGATCCATCCCGTCGATGGCACCGCGTACGTCTACTATCCGAAGGGTTCGCTCGCCGGTTTCATGCTCGATGTCCTGATCCGCGACGCCACCGACAATGCCTCCGGGCTCGACCAGGTCATGCGGGAACTCTACCAGAAGAACGCCATGGCGGGGCGTGGCTTCAGCGCGCAGGACTGGTGGGCCGCGGTGACGCGCGCGGCGAAGGGGAAGAGCTTCGTCGACTTCAACGCACGCTACATCGACGGACGGGAGCCGTTCCCGTGGCATACCATCCTCCCCTTGACCGGGCTCAAGCTCAAGGTCGACTCGCTCCGCGAACCGCGCATCGGCGTCCTGACCGCAATGGATAGCACGGGAACGTTTGTGCTCGTGACAGACGTCGAGCCGGCGGGCGCCGCGGAGGCCGCTGGCGTGCAGGCCGGCGATGCCCTCATCAGCATCGGCGACATCCCGGTGGCCGAGGGGTTCGGCCCGCGCTTTCGTACGCGCTACGGGAAAGCCGACGGGCAGGCGATCCCGATGAAGATCCGGCGCGACGGGCGCGAACTGACGCTGACTCTCACCGTGCGGATGACGATCAGCACCAACTCGCGCATGATCTTCGACCCGGCGGCGTCGCCGAAGGCGCGCCGCGTCCGTCGGGGGATCATCACCGGAAAGCTCGACGCCTGACGCTGGCGCGCCAGTCACCGGGACGTAGCATGACATGCGGGGGCGGCCGATACCGGCCGCCCCCGCATATGCCTCCTCCAACAGAAGACGCCCGCGACTCGCGCTACATCTTGAGGCACGACGCCGGACGCTGGTAGCGCGGCGCAGGGTGCGCTGCATCGCTCTTGGACCAGTCGACCTTTTCTGCGTCGCGGGGCGGCGCGCCGCGGTAGCTCCCGCGCATCAACGCCTCGATCTCGTCCGCCTCGCGCGGGAGTCCACAACTCACCCACTCCAGGCCCTGTTCGGTGACTACGTAGTCATCCTCGATTCGGACCCCGATGTTGGCGTAGCGCACGACCGAGTCGCCGATGCGCTTCGCCAGCTGCGCGTTGCGCGGAGTCGACGGCAGGATGTCCAGCAGGTTGGCACGCACGTAGATCCCCGGCTCGATGGTGAAGGCACTGCCCGCCGCCAGCGTTCCGGTGAAGTAGTACTGGTCGGGGTCATGCACCTCCAGGCCGATGCCGTGCCCGAGGCCGTGCATGTAGTAGAGCTGCACCTGCGAGCACTGTCGCGGCTTGTCGCCGGTGCTGCAGTCGTACGTCGCGGTGGGCGACTCGATCAGCCCGAGCGTCGCGAGTCCGCGAGCAATGATCGCTTGCGCCGAGTCGCTCATGGCGCGCGCCGGGCTTCCCAGCTTCGCGTTGCGCTCGGCGGCGGCCTGCGCGTCGCGCACCACCTGGTAGATGGCGCGCTGGTCGGGGGTGAAGGTGCCACTCACGGGGAATGATCGGGTGATGTCTGCCGCGTAGCCCTGATACTGCGCCGCAACGTCCATCACCACCACCTCGCCCGCCTTGGTGAAGCGGTCGTTGCGATTGTAGTGCAGCGTAGTGCCATTCTCGCCGGAGCCCACGATCGAGGCGTAGGCCGGGCGATCGGCGCCGTTGCGGCGGAAGGTGTACTCGACCAGCGCCTGGAGCTCGAACTCGTTCATCCCCGGCTCGATCGCCAGCATCGCTTCGCGGTGCGCGTCGATCGTGAGCGCAACCGCCTTGCGAACCAGTTCGAGTTCGGCGGCGCTCTTCGTCCCCCGCATCTGCGCCAGCGCCTGGTTCGCGGATGTGATCGCGAGTTGGGGGTGCCGTTCATGCAGGGCGCGGATGAAGGCATCGTCGCCATTGAGCGTGTCGCCTCCCTCGGACAGGTCGGCGAGCATCGTCAGCGACGCGGCGCCTACAAGCGCTGAGTCTAGCGCGGCGTCGAAGTCCGACGCGAGGCGGGCGGGCAGTCCCGTGAGTTCGGCGGCGCCGAGCGGACCGTTCCGGCGTCCGCTCCACACCTCCTGCGCCGGGCTCTTCCCCTGCACGAAGAGCGACCAGCGCACGTCGCTCCCCTTCTTCGTCATCAGCAGCGTCGCATCGGCCTCGCGATAGCCGGTGAGGTATACGAAGCCCGGGGACTGGAAGAACGACATGTAGTCCTGCACCGGGCTCACCGCGCCGCGCGCCACGAAGACGCCATCGGCGACCCGGGTTGCGAGGGTGGCACGGCGCTGCGCGTATTCTGCCGTCGGAATCTGCGCGCGTGATTCGGGGGCACCGAACAGAATGCACCCCAAGGCGACGACCAGAAGTCGATACATGGATGGGCGGGTGAGTGGTCGGGAGTTCGTCACTTCAGCACGGCCTTGGCGATCGTTTGCAGCTGCATGTTGGAGGTGCCTTCGTAGATCGTCCCGATTTTCGCGTCGCGATAAAACTTCTCCACCGGATAATCCTTGGTGTAGCCATAGCCGCCGAGTAGTTCGACGCATAGGGACGTGGTGCGTTCGCAGACCTGCGACGAGAAGAGCTTCGCCATCGCACCTTCGCGGGCGATATCGTGCCCCGCGTCCTTGAGCCGCGCAGCATTGTAGACCATCAGGCGCGCTGCCTCGACTTCGGTCGCCGCCTGTGCCACCTGAAACTGGATCCCCTGGAAATCCGCCAGCGACTTGCCGAATTGCCGCCGCTCCTTGAGATAGGCAATCGCGACGCCTAACGCCCCCTGCGCCACGCCGATCATCTGCGCGCCGATTCCGATGCGCCCCACGTTGAGCGTATCGATCGCGATCTTGTAGCCGTGCCCCACGGTGCCGAGCACGTTGGCCCCCGGCACTCGGCAGTTGTCGAGAAGCAGTTCGACCGTGCTCGAGGCCCGGATGCCGAGCTTGTCCTCCTTCTTGCCGACTGCGAAACCGGCGAAGTCGCGTTCCACGATGAAGGCCGTGATCCCCTTGTACCCCGCACCGGGATCGGCGTTGGCAAAGACGAGATACACGCCCGCCTCGGCCCCGTTGGTGATCCAGAGCTTGCGCCCGTTCAGTACCCAGTCGTCGCCGTCGCGTTCGGCGCGCGTGGCGAGGGCGAAGGCGTCGGAGCCGGAGCCCGCCTCGGAGAGGGCGTAGGAGCCGATCGTCCCCGCGGTCAGCTTCGGCAGGTACGTCGTCTTCTGCGCTTCCGTGGCGTAGGTGCGCAGCGGGTACTCAACGAGGGTGTTCTGCACGTCCACCAGGATCGCGGCCGACGCGTCGATCTTGCTCAACTCCTCGACCGCGATTGCCACCATCATCAAGGACCCGCCGGCCCCACCGTGCGCCTCGTCGGCCTCGATCCCCATCAGTCCGAGGTCAAAGATTTTCGAGATCAAGGCGGGATCGACTCGTCCCTGTCGCTCCATCTCTGCAACCAGGGGTCGGACTTCGGCGTCGGCAAAGGCGGCGACGGCGTCGCGGAAGAGCGACTCGTCCCCGGAAAGGATCGTAAGGGGCACAGACATGTGGAAGCGGGAGCAGGGGGACAGGCAGGCGACAGGTCGACGTCGCCGACCGATCGGTAATCTAGCGCGACGGTCATGCTGCGCTGTCTGCGCGTGGACGGCACTCCCCGACGCCCGGCGTGAGGCCGGGGCGCGCATGTGCCCTCGCGCGTCTCCTCGCACGTGCCCTCGCGCGTGTCCTCGCGCGTGTCCTCGCGCGTGTCCTCGCGCGTGTCCTCGCGCGAAACTAGCCTCGCTCGTCCTACGCTTCGCCGGCCGCCGCGCGAGGGAAGACGCCGGGCGAGGAATCGGACGGTCCGAGGTTCTCCGTCGCGACTCGCCGAGCGCGCCATCGTTCGAGCGCCAGGTAGAGCGTGGGGAGCACGAAGAGCGTGAGGATGGTGGAGGTGATCAGGCCGCCGATCACCACGCTCGCCAACGGGCGCTGCACCTCGCTCCCGGGCGAATGCGAGAGCGCCATGGGGACGAAGCCGAGGCTCGCGACGAGCGCGGTCATCAGCACCGGGCGCAACCGATCGGCAGCGCCACGGCGCACTGCAGTGTCGAGATCGACCCCTTTGGTCCGAAGCGCATTCATGTGCGTGACCAGCACGACGCCGTTCAGGACGGCGATGCCGAAGAGCGCGATGAAGCCGATACTCGCCGACAGGTTGAGGTTGATCCCGCGCAGCCAGAGCATCGCGATGCCGCCGACGAGCGCGAAGGGGACGTTGGTGAGGACGAGGGCCGACTGGCTGATCGAACGGAACGACGCAAAGAGCAGCAGATAGATGAGCAGCAGCGCGGCGGGGACCACGAGGGCGAGACGAGCCGTTGCGCGCTGCTGGTTTTCGTACTGTCCCCCCCACTCGAGGAACGTCCCGGACGGAAGTTGCACCTCGCGGGCGATCCGGCCGCGCAGCTCCTGCACGAAGCCGCCCAGGTCGCGACCGCGCACGTTGCTCAGCACCAGGGCCCGCCGCTGGCCGTCCTCATGCCCGATCAGCTCGGGACCCGTGGTCGAGACGAGTTCAGCCACCGCCGACAGCGGGACCAGCGCCCCCGAAGTCGCGCGAAGGGTGAGGCGCGAGAGGGCGCGTACGTCGTTGCGTTGCGCCTCGGGATACCGAACGACCAGCCCGACCCGACGCGGGCCGTCAACCAGTTCGCTCGCGACGTGCGCTCCCATCGCCAGCTCCAGTGGACGCTGCACATCCGCGACGGAGAGCCCATACCGCGCCAAGGCTTCCCGATCGATCCGGATCGCGATCTGTCCCGACCCTTCGCTCACCTCCACCGAGGCATCGGCATTGCCGGGAACCGACCCGATCACCGCCAGCAGCTCGCCAGCAATGCGAAGGTTGTTCTCCATGTCGTTACTCACGACCTTGATCCCGAGGTCGGTCTTGATACCGCTCTCCGCCTCGTCGAGCCGCATCGCGAGCGGTTGTGTGAAGGAGATCTCGAGTCCCGGGATGACGGCGAGGGCCGAATCGAGGACGGCGACCAGCGCGTCCTGCGACGTCGCGGTCGTCCACTCATCCTGTGGTTTCAGGATGACGTACATGTCGCCCTCGAAGAGCCCCATCGCCTCGGTGGCCAGGTCGGGGCGTCCTTCCTTGGTCACGACGGTCACGACCTCGGGCAGTCGCTTCACGATGCGCTCGGCCTGCATCGAGAGGCGCGTCGCTTCCGCCAGTGAGATCGACGGCAGGCGCCTGGTCGTGATGAGGATCGATCCCTCGTTCAGCTTCGGCATGAACTCCGTGCCGATCCAGCGGAGCGATGCCACGGCTCCGGTGACCAGCACGAGCGAGACGGCGACGATCTTGACGCCGCGCGCCAGGACCCATTCCAGTCCGAGCGCATAACGACGGTTCATCGACTCGAAGAATGGACTCGGCTTCTCGTCGGTGTGATGCAGCAGCCACGCGCAGACCGATGGCACGTATGTCAACGCGAGCAGGAGGGAACCCAGAACGGCGGTCACGACCGTGAAGGCCATCGGCGTGAACATCCGCCCTTCCATCCCGTCCAGCGCAAAGATCGGGATGTAGACTGCGACGATGATGGCGATCCCGAAGAGGATCGGTCGCCCCACCTCGAGCGCGGCCGACCGGAAGAGCTCGAGTCGTTCGCTCTCCTTCCCGGTCTCGAGGCGGCGCACGAAGTTCTCCACCATCACGACCGAAGCATCGACGATGAGCCCGAAGTCGAGTGCGCCGAGGCTCATCAGGTTGGCCGAGTACCCGAACAGGTACATGGGTCCAAAGGCGAGCAGCATCGACAGTGGAATGACCGAGGCGACGATCAGCGACGCGCGCACATTGCGCAGGAAGAGGAAGAGCACCGCGATCACCAGCAATCCGCCCTCGACGAGGTTCTTCGTCAGTGTGTACGTCGTGCGGCTGACGAGGTCCGTCTGGTCGTAGAACGGGGTGATTTCCACGTGCGGCGGGACGGCGGCCCTGATCTCCTCCATGCGCGCCCGCACTGCGCGGATGACCCGGCGCGAGTCCGCTCCCTTGAGCTTCAGGACCATGCCGCTGACCACCTCTCCGGTCCCGTCCTTGGTGACGGCGCCCTGCCGCGGGAGGGCCCCTGACGACACCGTCGCCACGTCGCCGACGCGCACGGCGATGCCGGCAGTCGAGGCGATCACGATCTGTTCCACGTCGCGCATCCGATCGACACGCCCCAAACCGCGAATGGTGTAGCGTTCGCCGCCGGTCTCGAGATACGATCCCCCGAATGTGCGGTTGTTGTCGGTGAGGGCGCGATGCACGTCGTCGATGGTCAAGCGACGGGACGCGAGTCGAATCGGGTCTACCTCCACCTGCACCTGCTCGGTGTAACCGCCCCAGGTGTTCACTTCGGAGACGCCCGGCACCGTGCGCAGGCGCGGTCGAATCGTGTACTCCTGCAGCGTCTTGAGCTCGGTGAGCGAGAGGGAGTCGCTGGTGACGACGTACTGATACAGTTCGCCCATCGGTGTGGACACCGGGCCGAGCGTCGGCTCGACGCCTCCGGGGAGCAATGCCTTCGCGTCGTTGAGACGCTGCTGCACGAGCGTTCGCGCGAAGTAGATGTCCATCCCGTCGGGAAACGGGACCGTGATGAGCGACAGCCCGAACTTCGAGACCGACCGCACCTGGGAGGCACCTTCGATCCCCATGAGCGAGGATTCGAGCGGGTAGGTCACGAGCCGCTCCACATCCTCGACCGCCATGCCGGGGGCCGAGGCGATCACCTCGACGCGCGTCCCGGTGAGGTCGGGAAAGGCATCGAAGGGGATGCGGAGCAGGGAGAACAGTCCGAGCGCGACGACGGTCAGGACGCCGCCGAGGACAAACAGGCGGTTGCGGAGCGCAAAGTCGATGAGGCGACCCATGATCAGGTGCCGCCCCGCTGCTTGAGGATCTCGGCCTTGGCCACGGCGGCCCCGTTCACCACGACCATCTGGCTCGTGTCGACTCCACTCACGATCTCCGTCCGCGTGAGGGTACGGCGTCCCACCCGCACCGGCATCGCCGCCAGCTGCATCCCGTCGCCGTGCGTCGTCCCCGTGATCACGACCGTATCCCCCTCGAATGCCTGGATGGCATCGGACGGGACCGACAGCGCGAACCCCGCGGCCGCTCCGGACAGCTCCGCCTCGGCGAACATCTCCGGCTTGAGCACCCCCCGCCCATCGCGCACCGCCGCCTGGACCTCCAGCGTGCGGGTGAGCGTATCCATCGCGGGAAAGACGCGCGTTACGACCGCTGAGAAGCGCTGCCCCGGTGCGGCGGAGACGGCAAAGCTCACCGGCGCCCCCACGTGCGCAGCAGCGGCCGCGTCATCCGGCAGCTGCAGGACGAGTGTGAGCGCCGTGGTCCGGCTCACGGTGAGCAGCGGAGCCCCTACCAGGACGACGTTGCCCGGCTGCACCTCGCGCGCCACGACGAGACCATCGATCGGGGCGCGAATGAGCACCCAGTGCACGTCGTATCCCTCCGGGAGCGCCCCTTCGCCTAGCAGGTGATCGAGAAATTCCTCGGCGCGGGTCAATTCGGCTGCGGCTTCGTCTCTCGCGGACTCACCGTCGATGCGCGCGGCGTTCAATCGCTCCAACTCCGCTACCGAGAGTGCCTTCAGGGCCAGCAGTCGCTCGCCGCGCTCCGAGGCACTCTGTGCGAGCCGCAGGTTGGCGACCGCGCGCGCGGTTTGCGCTTTGGACCGCGCCAACGCGGCACGCGCATCCATCATTTCATGGCTGTGGATCGAGACGAGGACCTGTCCCTTGCGCACGCGGTCGCCGGGCATCGCGTACACGCGGACGATGCGTCCTTCGACGATCGAGCCGATCGGCTCAGTTGCCGCCGCATCGAGCGTGAGGCGTGCCGGTACCCGCCACACGTCGCGCCAGGCGCTGCGCGTCACCGGCGACGTCGTGAAGCCGGCGATTCGTACCGACTCCGCCGACAGGAGCGCGGTGTTCGACGGTTTGGCGGTCGCGGCACGGTCTGCGGGCGGCGCCGGACGCTCGTCGTCGCCGCAGCCGGCGGACACACAGAGGACGAGGGCGGACACAACGCGGCGCGGTCTCACGGGATCTCCAGGAGGGGCGCCCCGAGGGCGCGATTGAGGTCGAGCGTCGCGAGGTGAAGGTCCACCGTCCATCGGAGCGCCGCCGCGCGGGACTCTGCCCGCGCGCGCTGCGCCTCGACGAGTTCCATGAGCGAAATTGCTCCTTCGCGGTACGCCCCTTCGGCGATCTGGGCCACTTCGGCGGCCCGCGCGTCGATTCCCGCGCCGCCGCCGCTCAGCGCACCGCGCATCGCATCGAGACTTCGAATGGCGGCGAGCACTTCTCCGCGCACGCGAAGCTCCGCATCGCGAAGCGCCGCCCGCGCCAGCTGCAACTCCCCGCTCGTTCGTTCGCGTGGTCCGTCGTTACGGCTGAACAGGGGAAGCGGGACGATCACTCCGAGCACGCCGGTGGTAAAGCCGCTGGTCTGCTTGTAGCCGGAGACGAGTTGGAGATCCGGAATGAGCCCCCGTCGTTCGGCGGTCGCCCGATGAGCGGCCTCGCGCGCGGCGTGGCGAAACGCCGCGAGATCGGTGCGCTGCGCGAACGCCAGCGTGATGGCGGACGACTCGTCAGGCACCGCGTCGAGCGTGTGCACCGCCTCGAGACGGGTGAGCGGCGGGAGCGACTCCACGGGCATGCCAAGGAGCCGCGCCAGGTCGACCAGCGCGCGCGCGGCCTCTCCTCGTGCCGCCGCCTCGGCGATACGCGAGCGATCCGCCTCGAGCTGTGTCCGGATCATCGCCACCTCGGCCACGGCTCCCTCGCGCAAGCGGTCAGCGTCGAAGGCGGCCACTTCCTCGCGGGCGCGGCGTTCCGATTCTGCGACGGTGACCAACTCAGTACCCAGCGACGCGCGCCAGAACGCCCGCATGACGTCCCCCTCGAACTGTCGCGACACACTGCTCGAGTCGGCGCGTCCCCGCGCCAGCAGCGCGCTGCCGGCGGCGCGAAGGGCCAGTCGTCGTCCCGTCACGTCGATCGGGAGCTGTACCGTGACGAAGATGTCGGGCTGCAGGGGACTGGACAGGTGTTCGCGCCGCCATTCGAACGAGGGATTGGGAAACGCACCCTCCAGCCGCGCTCGCCCCTGCGCGAGCATCCGTTGTGCCTGCGCAGTCGCTGCGAGCGGACCACGTTCGCGCGCGATCGACACCGCCCGTTCCAGGGTCAGGACACTCTCCTGGGCAGGAGCCGTCGTCGAACAGGCGATGAATGCCGCCAATACAAATCTCATCCGTGTAAGCTACTCGTGGGCAATGAATCAACCGTGAATGCTGCGCGATGGTGCGCTCGAATCGCGCGCGTTGCTCCCGGGTAGCGGGCGGTCTCTGCTCCTGCCGCGCGTCGACACGCATCACTGCACTGGCTCGCACGCCCCCGGCCCGGCCAAGCGTTGCGTTGCAGCCAAGGCCGCAACGATCCTGAATGCTGGAGAAGGACCTGTGTGAGGCGACGACGTGTGCTGGAGCGATACGACGCGCGGGAGGCCGCCGCCCTGGCGCTGAACGCGTCGGTGGAACCGGCGCGTGCTCGCTATCTACGGACGTCCCCGCCGGAACGCTCGGCTTAGGTCGCTAGGCGCGGATGCCGACCGGCACGTGATGCGTCGGCGCTGGCGGACGCGTTCCGTGGGCCAGCGGAAAGACCACGCGGAAGAGCGCGCCCCCCAGCGCCCCCTCTTCAGCCGTGATGGACGCGCCGTGTTGTCGCACGATCCAGCTCGCGATCGCGAGCCCCAGCCCGCTCCCTTCGGGGGCGCGCTGTCGCGCCGTGGTGCCACGGAAGAAGCGCTCGAAGACTTGCTCGCGCTCCTCAGGGGGAATGCCGATCCCCGAGTCTTCCACTTCGAGCCTCGCGCGCCCGTCGAGTTGCGTGACGCGGACCTCCACGCGCCCGCCGGCCGGCGTGTAGCGCAACGCATTGTGGATGAGCACCCCCACCAGCCGGCTCACGAGGCGTCCGTCCAGCGACGCTGGTGCTTCGTCGAGCACCGGGATCTCGAGTGCGACGTCTCGGCGCCGGGCTTCGGCGTTCCACGGCGACACGGCGTCGCTCACGACATCGTCGAGGTAGCCGTCGCTCAGCACCGCGTCGACGCTCCCTGCGTCGGCTCGCGCCAGCTGCATCAGCTCATCGACGAGCGCCGACGCATTCCGCAGGTCGTCGTGGATCCGGTCGAGCGACTCCCGGTCGAGGGCGGTTGGCGGTGAGGCGAGTCGAGACTCTGCCTCCCCCAGCATGCGAGCGAGCGGCGTGCGGAGTTCGTGCGCGGCGTCGGTCAGGAATCGACGCTGCTGAGACATGGCGCCATCCAATCGATCGAGCAGCTCGTTGAAGCGACGCCCCAAGCGACCGAGTTCGTCATTCGGATCGGCGATCGGGAGACGTTCCTTCCGCGAATCCGCACCGATGCGCTCCGCGGCCTCGGCCATGATGGCGACCGGACGCAGGGCGCGTCCCATCACCAACCAACCGGCGAGTGCAGCGAGCGCTACCGCCACAGGGATCGCCACCAGGGTGGACTGGTCGATGCGGCGTCGCGCGAGGGCGAGGTCTGACACACTTACGCGAAGGCGCAGCTTCCACCCGGGCGCCATATCCTTCTCCAGGGCGACCACGTACTCGCGTACCGGCTCCTTCGGCGCTCCCCCTTCCGCCGGAATGCGCGCGCGCGCGAACTCGGTGGAGTCCGGGCGAAGAAAATCGACGCCCATGCCGGCAAAGATCAGCTCACTGCTGATGTGTGTCAGCGTCCGCTCGACTTCCTGATACTCGGTTTGCTCGGCGCGAAAGAAGGACCGCACCAGCTCGATCGCACGTTCAACCGACTCATCGTGCTGCACCGCGAGCGCGCGCCGTCCGAAGCCGCGCATCGAGAGCACGGCGACCAGCAGGAGCACGAGGACGCTACCCGCATACCACGCCGTGAGCCGACGGCGGATGCGGGCGCTATGTTTCATCGCGGTCGCCCGTGCTTCGGCGTCCCCAGTCGATAGCCGGCGCCTCGGATCGTCGAGAGCAGAGGGGCTTCCTCGCTCCGGTCGAGCTTCTTGCGCAGGCGGGCGATGTACACGTCAATGACGTTGCTCGCGGGGTCGTAGTTGTCGTCCCAGGCATGGGCGCTGATCTTCTCTCGCGTGACCACTTCGCCCGGGTGCCGCATCAGGTACTCGAGGACCGCGTACTCCTTGCTCGTCAACGAAATCTGGCGCCCATTACGTTCGGCGAAACGCGTCCCGGTGTCGAGGGACAGATCATCGACCTGCAAGGTCACGGGAACGACCGAGGCGGGCCGGCGGAGCAGGGCTCGGACCCGCGCCTCGAGTTCGGCCAGCACGTATGGCTTGACCACGTAGTCGTCGGCGCCAAGATCGAGTCCCGCGATCCGGTCCTCCACCGTGTCGCGCGCGGTCGCCATCAGGATGCGGATCGAGTATCCCGCCTGTCGCAGCCGCCTGCAGACCTCGAGTCCGTCGATCCCCGGGAGGCGGATGTCGAGCACGGCGACGTCGTATTCGTTCATCGATGCCAGGGTCAACGCCGCCTCCCCCGTCGCAGCGACGTCGACTGCAAAGCCAGCCTTCCGCAGGTATGTGGCGGCCGACTCGGCGATGCGCGCATCGTCTTCCACGAACAGCAGTCGCATGATGAGGGCCCGTTCGGGGCATGGCTTGTGCGAAGCGGTAGGATACGTAACCTGAGCAATGGATCTTAACTGTACTCAATGAACTCAAGATTACTGTCCCCTTCGGTTCGGGCGGCGATCGTGCGGGCCAAGCTCCCGGCGGCGGTGGTGCTGGGGACCAACGTGACGGGACTCGCCGAGGCGCGTTCGCTCGCGGCGCATGGCATCCCGGTGATCGGGATCGACGAGCATCTGCGACGATACGCGAGTTATTCATCCGCGTGGGCGCAGGTTCTGGTGACCGACCGCTTCAACGATGCCGGCCTGATTGACCTGCTCGACGTGGTCGCCCAAGAGTGCGAGCGTCGCCCCGCGCTCTTCATCTCCACCGATGAGCAGGTCAAGGTCGTCGCTCGCCATGGCGACCGGCTGCGCGCCACGTACGCGTTCGACTTTCCGGACACGGACACGGTGAACCTCCTGATGAGCAAGGAATCGTTTGCCGACCTTGCCAGGGAGAAGGGGTGGCCGATCCCGACGACGCTCTCGGTCCACTCGCGCGCCGAGCTGGAGGACGGGATCGGGCGACTGCGCTTCCCGGTCGTTCTCAAGCCTCGGGAGAAGACGCTCTCGCTGCGGCAGCACCGCTCTCAGAAGGCGTATCGCTGCCCGGATCTCCCCTCCGTCTTTGCCGCCTACGACGAGATTGCCCCCTGGGAGCCGGAGGCGGTGATTCAGGAATGGATCCCGGGGACGGATGCGGATGTGCATTACTCCTTCCACTACTTCACCCACGAGATGCAGGAGCTGTGCAGCTTCGAGGGGCACAAGATCCGGCAGTGGGTTCCCGAGGTGGGGAGCACCGCCAGCTCGGAACCCGTCCATCCCCCCGTCGTGTCGGCGCTCTCGCGCGAGATCCTTCAGTCGACCACCTGTCGAGGTTTCTGCTCGGTGGAGTACAAGCGCGATCCCCGGACCGGGACGCACTACATCACCGAACCCACCGTCGGTCGCGTGAACTTGCAGCTGGGGACGGCGCTCGCCAACGGCGTCGACCTGGTGGCCCGCGCGTACTTCCACGTGCAAGGCCTCCCCTATCCCGGTCGCGAGGTTCGCACATACAACCGGAAGTGGCTCCTGCTCGCTTCTGACTACCGGAGTGCGCGCTACTACGTCGGCCAGGGGGCGCTCACGTGGGGGGCGTGGCTGCGCTCGCTGCGAGGTCCCAAGGCGTTCGGCGTCTGGCGCATCGGGGATACCGGCATGTGGACGGGGGCGCTCGGCAGCTTTCTCACACGCGTTCCGCGCGCGCTCGTGCGTCGGGCGAGGCGCGTGCTGGCCAGCTCTCGTTAGTACTTTTGGGTCATCCGGGAATTTCGGGAATGCCTCGTGACACCGGGCGGCGGTGCGGCCATGGTTGAGGATCGGAGGAGACCACATGGCACCGTCGATATCGGCACAGGTCGAGATGTGGGAAGGGTTCGAGGTCGTGGCGGTCACCACGGAGCGTGCGCCGGAGGGCGAGGGCGATGTGTTCGGCGCGAAGACGCCGCGGCTGGTGCTGGCGTTGCAGCCGAACGCGGACCATTTGAAGCGGTGTAGCACCTGCGGCGAACCCGTCGCGGCGATTCACGATGTGAGCGAGCGTCGCGTACGCGATCTCCCGCTCGGCGAGTGGGACACCTGGCTGGTGTATCCGCGCGCGCGGGTGGCGTGCCCGCGCTGTGGCCCGACGATCGAGGGCGTGCCGTGGCTCGATAGCCATCAGCGGATGACCACGCGCCTCGCCGAGAAGATCGCACGGCTCGCGCAGGTATTGCCGATCCAGCACGTCGCTGCGTGGTTTCGCGTGGGCTGGGACACCGTGAAGCAGATTGATGCGCGCGCCCTGACGGCACGACTGGGCGCCGCCGAGGATCACCTGGATGGGATTCGACGCGTCGCCATCGACGAGTTCGCGATCCAGCGCGGGCATCGCTACGCGACCGTCGTGCTGGACCTCGACCGCAAGCGCGTCGTGTGGATCGCGCGCGGTCGCGACCAGGCGGCGCTCCGGGGGTTCTTCGCGGCGCTCGGGCCGACCCGCTGCGCGCAGTTGGAGGCGGCGGCGGTCGACATGTGGGCGCCGTACGCGGCGGAGATCCGCGCCCACTGCCCGCAGGCGGCGCTGGTCTACGATCTCTTCCACATCGTCGCCACGTATGGCCGCACGGTGATCGATCGTGTGCGCGTCGACGAAACGAATCGCCTGGCGAAGGCCGCCGGAGCCGGCAAGATTCGGGACGTCCGGCGCGTCATCAAGGGCGCGCGCTGGCTGCTGCTCCGCAATCACGCCAGCCTCAAGACGCCGCAGGATCGCGTACGCCTCCGCGAGTTGCTCCACGCCAACCGGCGATTGTTCGCCGTGTACGTCCTGAAGGACGATCTCACACGCCTCTGGCAGTACCGCG
>JBDTUA010000012.1:0-34684 GCA_040007995.1 Gemmatimonadota bacterium
CCCACGTAAATGACGCGACCCTCCGGATCCATCCCTTGCAGCGAGGGGAGGGGGCGCCCCCGGAAGCGGTACTCGCTGTCAAAATCGTCCTCCACGATCCACGCGCCGCTCGTGCGCGCCCACTCGAGGAGGGCCAGCCGCCGTGCCGCGCTCAGCGTGACGCCTAACGGGAACTGGTGCGACGGGGTCACGCAAACCATGCGCGGAGCTGGCGACAGGGCGCGGAGTGCGGCCACGTCCAGCCCGTCCCCATCGACCGCGACCGGGACGGGCATCGCACCCGCCGCGAGGACCGCCGCGCGCGATCCGCGATAGCCAGGATCCTCCACCGCGACCCGGTCACCCGGATCGAGCAGGACGCGAGCCGCGAGGTCAAAGGCCTGCTGCGCCCCACTCACCACGATCACTTGTTCCGGCTCGCACGTGACGGCGCGCGCCTGACGCAGGTAGGCGGCGATGGCCGCGCGGAGGGGGGCGTAGCCGTGCGGTTCTGCGTAGGCCAGCTGCGGCGCCGCCATCCCGCGCCAGCACCTCGACAGGAGGCGCCCCCAGAGCGGCAGCGGAAAGTGATCGAGCGCCGGGGTCCCCATGCGAAAGGCACGGCTCCCGGTCGTGCCGTGCAGCGGCGACGAACTGACCGAAAGCGACGCCAGCATCGTCCCGCGTCGCGAGAGCAGCCGCGACGGGTTCCCCTGGTTTCCAGTGGCATCGTGCGCCTCGGGAGCCCCGCCCGCGCGCGCCACGCGGCGTGGGCGCGAACCTGCCTCGGAGGCGACACGCTTGTCGCTGCGCGACTCGCGGCCCGGCGCGCGCAGATGGGCTTCCGGGAGGACACGTGCGACGAACGTCCCAGAGCGCGCCCTTCCTGTGAGATAGCCCTCGGCGCGCAGTTGATCGAAGACCAGGGCCACCGTCGTACGCGAGATCTCGAGCGTTGTGGCCAGCGAACGCGTCCCGGGGAGACAGTCGCCTGGCGCCAGTCGTCCCTCGAGGATCGCCGACCGGAGGGCCTCGTAAAGCTGTCGCTGCAGCGTAAGTGGCGCCGTGGGATCGAGATCCAGGGATAAGGAGACGGACCCTCCTCGTCCGACGAGGCGGGCGGTCGACGATCTGGCCCTATTCGTTTTCATTGTTCTGGCCATTTGCGTAGAACCAGTGCTGCGGTAACCTCGTGGTGGCCGACCCCGTCCGCAAGCACACATGCACCGCCACACCTGCTCATCACCGCACGCACCCGGCGAGGTCCTGATGTCCGTGTCCACATCCCGCGAAGGTTCCACCGATCGCAGCCGGGTTCGCATCCACCCCGAACGCGCCGCGCCGTCTGCACTCGACGCCATCCTATGCGCCGGCTTGATCGCGCACGTCGCGATCACCGACGACTCAGGTCCGGTCGTGATCCCGATGACCTACTACGTGGACGCCGATTCGCCGTCGAGCATCTACATCCATGGCGCGCATCACTCTCGCCTGATGGCCCACATCGCGACCGGGAAGCCGGTCTGCGTGACGGTCACGCTGGTCGACGGCCTGGTCTACTCGCGCACGGCGCTCTATCACTCGGTGAACTACCGTAGCGCCGTCTGCTTCGGCTCGGCGCGTGTCGTCGACGATCCCGCGGAACAGTTGCGCGTCTCGCAGGGACTGGTCGGGCGCTACTTCCCGGACCGCACCTCCGGTGTCGATTACGATCCGATTCCGGACGAGCACCTGACGGCGACAGCCTTTGTCGCGGTCGACATCGTCGAGGCGAGCGCCAAGTGTCGGCGCGGCGGTCCGAAGGGGCCGCGTGATCATGATCCCGACGCTCCGGGCACGGCCGGCGTCGTCCACTTCGACCCGCCGCGGTGACGACTGCCATCCTGCGCATCCGCTCCTCCCTCCCCTCGGAACCATGCCTCCCGCGCACCGCTATTCCATCTCGCTGACGTGGACCGGGAATCGCGGCACGGGGACCTCCGGCTATCGCGACTACGACCGATCCCACGAGCTCTCGGCGCCAGACAAGTCAGCAATTGCCTGCTCGTCCGATCCGTCCTTTCGTGGCGACGCCGCGCGGTACAATCCGGAGGAGCTGCTCGTCGGTGCACTGTCGGCGTGCCACATGCTCTGGTATCTCCATCTGTGCGCCGAGGCGGGGGTCGTGGTGGAGCGCTATAGCGACGCGGCGGAAGGGACGATGCAGCTCGAGGCAGACGGCGGCGGTCGGTTCGTGGAGGTGATCCTGCGACCGCGATGCAGCTACCGCGCCCCCGTCGAATCGGCGCTGGTCCGCCAGCTGCACGCGGCGGCGCATGCGCGCTGCTTTGTGGCGAACTCGGTGAACTTCCCGGTGCGCGTGCAGCCGGCGGACGGCTGAAGCATCAGCGACGCTTGCTGTCCGGTGCCCGTCGCCTGACGAACAACGCATTGCCTACCGCCCGCTCGCCGGAGGGATCGGACGGATAGTTCACGACCGCGCCATTGATCCAGAGCGTGCTCGATCCGCCGCCGTCGAGGTTCATCGCCTCGCCGGCACCTAACGCGAGCAGTGCGTCGCCGAGTTCGGTCAGCGACATGCCGACGCTCCACGGACGTCGCCCGTCGACGACCACGAGCATCAGGCGCGTCGAGTCACGCGTCAGGGCGATGACGCTCCGGGGGTGCCGGGCGGCCGAAAAGCGCGGAAAGGTCCCCTCGAGCGAATCGGCGATGCTCCCCACGTTGCGGCCATCGCGCACCACCCGTGGCCAGCCGCCCACCGCGAGCTGGGGGGCACCGACGGATGGGGTGAGGCGCGCGACCACTTTGAGCACGCTGCCGCGGCGTGCGGCGGCGCGCAACGCGGCAATGGCTGGCGCGCCGGTCGCGCTCAGGACCGCACCGTTCGATGGAATGGCGATCCCGCCACCGGTGCGCAGTGGAGCGTCGTGCACGCGATAGAGAAGCGTGTCCCCTCGGCGACCAGCCGCGACGACGGTGGCCTCCACCGCGTCATGCGTGGCCGCGAGCGTCTCGCGCTGCGCCGAGTCGGCGCGCAGCTGCGACGCGCTCGGCGCGGGCGCGTTTGCAGCTGCCGGCGACGTGGGAACGCCGGCAGTCCGCGGTGGCGTCGCGTCCGGATCAAGGGGACGAGCCGCGAGGGCGCGCGACGACGTGTCACTCAGCGTCCGTGGACCGTACCACGGCGTGTAGAGCACCAGGCCGGGAAGACGCGGCGGTCGGTAGTTGATGCCAACGAGTGGGATCGTACCGGACGGGGCGAGCACGGCGCCCTCGAGGGCGAATCGCCCGATCCGCGCGGCGCCGCGGGCGTCGATCGCGAATTGCGTGTGTGCGTTGTCGAACTCGTCATGTGGCGAGTCGGTTGTCAGCGTCCCCTTCACCCACTCGCCGTGGATGACGTTGTTGTTCTCGATCTCCCCGGTGCCCAAGTCGAAGAAGTCGGCGTTGATCCCGACGACCGGCCGGTCGCCACGCGCGGCGAGTCGTGCAGCCATCGCGCTGACGCGTTCCCGTCCCACCATGTGATCCTTCGCACGCACGACATCAAGCATCAGCTGTCGATCGTTGAGCTCGATGGTCGCGACGTGGAGGAGCCACGGTCCCTGGGGGAGAAACAGACAGGTATACGTGACGCCCGGTACGATCGTATCGACCGATTCGCGTCGTAGCAGCGGATCGGGCAGCTGCAGCGTATCGCTCACGCAGCGGTGAACGGTCACCGGCTGCGCACGGGAAGTCATGGGGCGGAAGAGCATCGCGAGTGCGACGAAGACGAGCGTCCTCACGAACGAACGTCGCAGCACCGTGACCAACCCGTACGGCGACGTCCGCGTCCTCGGTCTCTTCTCCGGCAAAGACGCCGTAGACGTGCGAGCGTGGGGTCGTACGTCATCTCGGCATGCCGAGCGCTCGCGGCAAACGCTGCTTCGCCGGGAGTTACCAGGATACGCTGTCCGATACCGACATCGACGTCGTCCCGGCCACCACGTAGACCCCGTGCGCGGCGCACTCAGGGGAGCGTCGCCTCGGGGGCGTCGCTCCCCTCGTGCCGCGACTCGAGTGCCCGAGAGATCTGCTCCAAGAGCAGCAGTGCGCTGGAGATGAGTTCCGGCTCGGACTCCGAGAGCACCAGCGTGGCGGCGCGCTCCACCGGGCCTTCCGTCGTCTCGAGCAGTCGCTCGCCCAGCGGGGTGAGGGCGACGAGGACGCGCCGCGCATCGTCGTGCGCGCGCTGGCGCGCGAGCAACCCCCGCCCTTCGAGCCGTCGCAGCGCCGCCGAGAGCGTCCCGGGATGCACGTGCAGCAGTGTACTCAGCATCCCCGCAGACACCGATCCAAGGTGACCAACGATGCGCAGCACCATGCGCTGCTGCGCCGTCACCCCGGAGCGGCGGTGCATCTCGCTCGACGTGACCTCAAGGGCATGGTTCAGGCTCCACAAGGCCCGCAGGAATTCAAGGACTGGGGGGAGCTCGGGTGTCGCGGGGCGCGGGGGGCGCAGGGTCATCGGAAGATCAGACGGTGACACGTGACGGAAGGATCCAGCATGGTCTGGGTGGCGCGGCGGTTACGGGGGCGCCGGCGCACGTGGGCGCGCCTGTACATCCGGCGGCGCATCGGAAGCGACGTCGCGCCGGTCATGCTGCCGGACCGACATGAGCAGGAGGTCGAGCACTGCATCGATGTCGGCCTGATCGGGAATGAAGTAGCGCGCCTTGGAGCGCTCCGTGATTCCAACGCGCACCGCGATGGACACGCCGTCGTCGAGTGTGGCAAACGCGTCCTCGTCGGTCTCCTCATCGCCGATGTAGAAGACCGCCGCCGACCGCAATTCCCGACGCAGGCGCTGCAGCGCATCGCCCTTGTGAGGGGCACCGACCGGCACGAGGTTGACCACCTCGATTCCCTCGACGCGCCGCACCCCGGGACCGAGTCGTCGCACCGAATCGTCGATCGCCGCACGCGCAGTGGCCGACGATGTGGCGTGCCGGTAGTGCAGCGCGAGCGAGTGTCCCTTGTTCTCGATCTGCACTCCCGCCATGTCTCCCAGGTCGTTCGTGAGGATCGGCATCCAGCTCTCGACCGTTTCACGCGCGCCCGCCATCTGTGGTGACGGTTCGATCCCGTGATTGCCGACGATGGCCGCCGCCCGTACACCGGCCAGGCGCGGCTGGATGTCGGCGAGCGATCGCCCGGTGATGATGGCCACCGACCGGCACTCGGCCAGCTCCGTCAGCCGCACGCGGGTCGACTCCTCCATCGCGGCGTTGTCGGGAGAGGCGACGATCGGTGCCAGCGTCCCATCGAAGTCGAACGCGAGCAGTGCGCACGTGCCGGACACCCGCGTCACGTCACCGCGGAACGGATCTGCCAGGAGGTTGTGCATGCTCATCGAGTCGCGGCCACCAGCTCGTTCGTCATCTGCAACGAACGGCGCGCGCGCTGGCGCAATTGCGAGGCATCCAGGAGCATGCGTCCGGCCCAACGATACACGTTGCGCTCGGACACCACGGCGCGCATCGCCCGCATGCGCTCGCCCTGCTCCGACGGCGACATCTCCACCGCGCGTTCGATCGCGCCGCTCGCCGCCTCGAGGTCGTACGGGTTCACCACGAGCGCGTCGGGAAGCTCGCGCGCAGCGCCGGCGAACTGGCTGAGCACCAGCACACCCTGCTCGTCCTCACGGGCGGCGATGAACTCCTTGCTCACAAGGTTCATCCCGTCGTGCAGACTGCTGACGTAACAGAGATGGGCGGCACGATAGAAGCGATACACGCGGTCGGGTTCATGATGCTGACGCAGCAGGATCACCGGCTCGTAGCTCGGTGTGCCGAAGCGCGCGTTGATGCGCTTCACCCCCTCCTCGACGGCGTCCGTGATCTCCTGGTAGCGCGGGATCCGCATACGGCTCGGCGCCGCCAGCTGCACAAAGGTGAAGCGCCCGATCAGGTCGGGACGACGCTCGAGCAGGCGTTCCACCGCCTCAATGCGCTCCTCGAGTCCCTTCGTATAGTCAAGACGATCGACCCCGACGCCGAGTATCGCATCATCCGCAAGCCCGAGTTCGGCGAAGACCTCTTCGCGGCACGCCGCCGCCGATGGCACCGTCTCGAGCGCGCGCATCGGCCACTCCACCGAGATCGGATACGGTCGCACCAGCGTCCGCGTCCCGCCGAGCACCACCGCCTGGTCGACGCGATCGATGCGCGACTCGACGAAGGTGTCCACCGCGTCGAGGAACTGGTTGCAGTGCATCTGCGTGTGAAAGCCGACGATGCTCGAGCCGAGCAGACCTTCGATGATCTCCTCGCGCCATGGACAGATGCCGAAGCGCTCGGCGTTGGGAAAGGGGATGTGCCAGAAGGTGATGACCGTCGCGCGCGGCAGGCGCTCGCGGATCATGCGCGGCGCGAGCGCGAAGTGATAGTCCTGCACGAGGACGATCGGATCGTCCACGCTGGCCTCGGCGACGACGGCATCGGCAAAGCGCTCGTTGATGAGGCGATAGTTCTCCCAGTCCGACGCGCGGAAGATCGGGCGAGCGTAGGCGAGGTGACACAAGGGCCAGAGCCCCTCGTTGGCCAACCCGTAGTAGTATCCGCTCTCCTCTTCTTCCGACATCCACACGCGGCGTAGTGTGTAGGATCCCTCGCCAGGGGGCACGGCCAAGCGTCCATGGGCGTCCGAGGTCTCGCGATCTGCGGTCCCGCTCCCGTGCGCGATCCAGACGCCCGAACAGGCCCGCATTACTGGCTCGAGTGCACTCACAAGCCCGCTTGCCGGGTGTCGCACCTGAATCTGGCCATCGAGTCCGTGCTCGTGGATGTACGGCTCGCGATTCGCAACGATTATAAGCCCATCCTCCTCGAGGTGGTCGGCCATCGTCTGGCGCAGGCGTTCGCGCGTCCATCGGCCATTGTCCCCGCCCTCGATCGCAGCAGCCGCCGCCGCTTGGCGCTGGACCATTGCGCGCACATCTTCCAGCAAGGGCGATGGCGCCGCCCCCGGATCGCGCTCGCCCGTCAGCGCCTGCCGTAGCTCGCGAATCCACTCAGAAGAGGTGAGTCGCGCGGCCAGCACTGTCAGAAGCGAGGCGGCGGCCGCGAGCAGAGTCAGGATCGCCAACCCCCAGAAGCGGGCCAGTCGCTCCCGCTCCTGCACGTTCGAATAGTCCTGCACCACGACGAGTTGCAGCGGTCGCCCGGCGGAATCGCGGCCGACAATCGGGATCCAGTCGACGTGCATCGGGACCCGCCGACCGGTAGCGTCGCGGAGCAGCGAAGACCGCAATTGCGGGACTCCCGCCGTGCCGACTGCGAAGTCCACATCGCCGCAGGCCAAGGCGCCAGGGGGAAATGCCGCCGTGCTTGCAACTGGCGTCGCTTCGGAGCTGCAGAGCGCCGCCGCGAGGACGCGATCGTCACGCACGATATCCCGCAGCACTCGCGCGATTTGGGGACCGTCTCCTCGGGCGGCGGCATCGAGGAGGAGTTCACTCGCACTCGAACCCGCGAGGCGTGCCCGCATGGTGAGTTCAGAGGTATACCAAGCCCGTACCGTACGCGAAACCGCTATCCCCGCTACGAGGGCGATGACGGCGATGGCGACGATAGGCGGAAGAGTCAATCGAAGAGCTTTGCTCACAGGACGCATCCCGATAAATTAGCTTGGATATCCAATCAAACAAAGCTCGCGCCTCATTATGAATCTGGAAAAAATCGGTCTCATTGGTAATTGCCAGTTTTCGGCACTCATCGGGGCCGATGGTGAGGTGAACTGGTGCTGCCTCCCACGATTCGACTCGCCGCCGCTCTTCGGCTCGCTTCTCGATCCCGACGCCGGGAGTTTCCGCATTGCGCCGGCCGACGGATCAATGGGAACCCAGCGATATCTCGAGAACACGAATGTCCTCGAGACGCGCTTCAGCGGCCCCGACGGAAGCTTTCGCGTCCTCGATTTCGCCCCTCGATTCACCGTGCACGAGCGCGGCTTCCGGCCGACCAAGCTGGTGCGCATCGTCGAGCCGCTGGAGGGGACGCCGCGCGTCCGCGTCGTCTGCGATCCCATCCGTGGGTGGGACAAGACCTCGCCCGCGCGCGACTACGGGTCGAACCATATCGACTTCCTCGGCTACCCCACCCAGCTGCGCCTGACGACTGACATCCCGATGTCATACGTCGGCGGGCCCGCGTTTGCCCTCAGCGAGCGACAGCACCTCGTGCTTGCCTGGGGGTCGCCGGTCGAGGAAGCGCTGAAGCCCTTGTGTGACCTATTCCTGAACTCGACAGTGGCGTACTGGGTGCGCTGGGTAAAGGAGTGCGACATCCCGGTGCTCTTCCAGAAGGACGTCATTCGCTCGGCGCTCGCCCTGAAGCTTCACTGCTTCGAGGACACCGGCGCCATCGTCGCCTCGATGACCACGTCGATCCCCGAGTCACTCGGCAGTGGTCGCACGTGGGACTACCGGTACTGCTGGTTGCGCGACGCCTTCTACGTGCTGGGCGCCTTTGAGTTGCTCGGACACTTCGAGGAGCGCGAGCAATTCCTGCACTATCTCCTGACCGTGGCGTCGTCGGCACCCGATCTCGACCTTGCCCCGCTGTACCGCGTCGATGCGACGCTCGACCTGGCCGAATCGTCGCTTGAGCACTGGGCGGGCTACGAAGGGAGCGGCCCGGTACGCAAGGGCAATGCAGCGGCCGAGCAGGTGCAATACGACATCTACGGCGAGCTGGTTCTCTCGCTCGCCCCGCTCTTCATGGACGAGCGATTCCGCACGGACCAGACGCCGGCGACGTTGTCGCTGATGACCCGTCTCGCACGCAAGGCGATTGCGGTCGCCGGGCTCCCCGACGCCGGCATCTGGGAATACCGGGCGAGCGCCTCCGCGACGCAGACGTTCAGCGTACTGATGTCGTGGGCAGCCGCCGATCGCATGCGTGCGGTCGCCGAGCGGCACGCCCCCGAGCTGGTCGCGGAGTTCGGCGAGGCCGCCGGCCGCCTGAAAGCCGAGATCCTGCAACGGGCGTGGAATCCCGAGCGGGGCGCGTTCACGTCATCGTACGACGGCGCCGACCTCGACGCGGCGATGTTGCACGTGGTGACGTTGCGCCTGCTTGCCCCCGACGATCCGCGAGCGATAGCGACGGTCGACACGTTGCGTGCGGCCCTTGAGGACAGCGGCTGGATGTACCGATACCGCGCCGACGACGACTTCGGAACACCGGCCATCCCGTTCGTGATTTGCACGTTCTGGCTGGTGGAGGCACTCGCCCGCATCGGGCGCGTCGAGGAATCGCGCGATCTGCTGAGCCGGGTGCATGCGCAGTTGCCGCCGCTTGGACTGATGTCGGAGGACTACGATCCGGCGACCGGGCGCTTCTGGGGAAATTTTCCGCAGGCCTACTCGCACGTCGGGATGATCCGGGCGGCCTTCGCCGCGTCGCCAGCCTGGCACGAGGTCGTGTAGTCGGTCACACGAGTCGGTGACGTGGGACTGAGACGCCGGATAAACGCGGTGGAACGCGCCAGCGCGCCGATCCCTTGGCGGGGACGGCCGCGATCAGCGGCGTCCCCGTCGAGGTCACGCCCGCCTAACGGCGGGCCGCGCGGGCGGTGCTACATGTCGTGCTTCATCATGTCGCCGCACGCCACGATCTTCCCCATGTTGCCGGCCGACTCGTGGATATTGACGTAGTAGCTGCCGGTATCGGGGATCGCGACCATAAGGGTCGCCTTGGACATGCCATGTCCGCTGCCCTCGATCGTGATCGGTGTGTACGACTTGCCGCCGCCGAATACGCCGCCGCCCTTGGCACAGCTGCCGACGTGCACATGCCAGGGGCGAGTGACACCGGCGTCATCGCCCATGAGCATCACGCTCACGTCGGTCGTCGCACCGTCGGCGCCGGCCTTCATGGTCGCCTCGCCGGTGATCTTGGAGCCGTCCTTGCCGGCGATCTTGGCCGACCACATGAGATGGTACGGCGACACAGCGAGTGCCGCGGTCGATGAAATCGCCAGCGCGATGAGGGCGGTGGCGAGGGACGAACGACGCATTGGAAACTCCGGTAACTGGGAGACTGAAAGCTGCGCAACGCGCGGGCGCGCCGCTAGAACCCCGTCTTCACCCCGAACAGCACTTGAGCATCGTTGTTGCTGAGGGCGCCGCGGCTGCGCGCCGCGCTGTCGTAGAGCGCCATGTACGAGATCGTGAAGCTGGTGGACCCGCGCACCGCCAGGCTGAGTTCGGAGGTCGAGTTCACCGTGAAGCTCTCGAAGTCGTTCACCTGCGGTTGCCAAAATGTCGTGTGCGACAGCTTCAGGCGCGGGTCGAACTGGTGGCGGTAGCGCACACGACCGGACCATCGCGCCGCCGACTTGGTCATGGAGTCCGACGACAGGCGGGTTGGCCGGAGGCGCTCGGTCAGCATCGCCAGCGACACATTAAGCTCCGTGGCCGATGTGCGGAGCAGCGCGGCCTTCGCGCCGATGCCGATTCCCACGCGATCGAGGATCCGCTTTTCGTAGCTCGCCTCGTAGTTCGCGAACAGGAACGGCGAGATCACATCGTGCGGACGGTAGTCGAATGCGAGCGTCGACAGCCACGTGCGCTTCGTCACCGTCCGCGGCAGGGGGTCGCGCGCCGCGTCGGCGTAGCCGAAACTCACGGAGCCACGCAACTCCATGGTGCTGTCGGCGCGCCCGAGTTCGGTCCTGCTGAACAGCGTGCGCTGGTCGGTGTTCCCCTGATAGAGCGAGGCAGCGGCTTCGAGCACCCCCGACCACGGCTTCGTCTGGGCCAATGCCGGGGAGGAGATCGCAAGCAGGAGGAGCGTGAACAGTCCGAGCACGATATGGGCGAGACGTATGTCGAGAAGGGCATCGGGATGCGACACGGCACGAACTGGCGTCGGTGCAGCGCGCGACGCCCGGAAAGCTAGTCGCTCGATCGCGCCGACGCGCTCAGCGACGGCTTGGAAGGCGCGCGGTCACGTGTCCCGATGTGTCGAGGAACTCCCGGCTCGCTATTCCTAACGAGTCGACCTGCAGCCGCCAGCGCGGCTTGCCGTTGGCATCGGTGGGGTGCCAGTCGGCGAGATTGATCACGCAGTACGCGACGGGGCGCGTCGCAGCGACCAACCGGCAGCCGACAGACGGCACCTATCCGGTCGAGGAGCAATGACGACGCGCCCCGTTTCCGGGGCGCGTCGGTGATGCAGGTGCGACAGCCAGGTCGCCGTCACGCGATCGGTTTGAGCAGTGCGCTCATCTTCGCGTTGAAGGCGGGAAGCTCCTTGTCGAGGAGTAGCTGGAAGGCTGACTTGGCGCGCGTCAGGTCTACCTCGAGTTCCTTCAGTGTCTGCATCGACGCATCGGTGGGGCGCCAGTCGGCACCACCGGCGACGTCGCCGGCCCCACTCCCGATCTCACCCGCCAGCCACAAGAGCGACAGGTAGGTGCGGTACGTCTCCACGAACCACTTGTCGTCCGAGTGCAGGTCGTGGCGCGACACGAGGATCAGCTCGACGTCGAGCATCTTCTTGTCCATCTCCTTCAGTGCCTTCACCGCCTCAGCGTTGCCGGCGTTAGTCTCCACCTGGTCCTGGATGTTCTTGCGCAGCACCTCGAGCCGGTTCACGATCTCCGCCGTCTCGGTGAGGCGGTCGCGCACGCGCACCTGCGCGTTGGTCGACTCCACCAGGTCGGTGTCGGCGGTCGTGAGGTCGGTCGCCTTGAGGACGGTGAGCGGCTGGGTGAAGGTCTGTCCCCCCGCTGTCAGGCGCACGGTGTACTGCCCTGGCGCGCCAAGTGGGCCCTGGCTCTGCGGCTGCTGGATTCCCCAGTGGGCGATCGGTCGCGTATCCTTCCCCTTGTAGGCTGGCTCGTCCCAGATGTGCGGGTTATCCGGGGGATTGGTGCGCAGCGCGACCGGGACGGCGAGATCGTAGCGCAGGTTCCACACCACCCGGTTGATGCCGGGCCGCGGCCGCACCGCGAAGTCGCGCGCTACGCGCCCCTCGGCGTCGACGATCTGGAGCGAGACCTGCGACGAGTCGGCGGCGCGGAAGGTGAGGTCGACGCGTCCCTCGCGCGCGCGGCGGACGCCGGCGCGCGGGGCGAAGAGGGTGGCGCCGGCAGCCGCAACTCCCCCCTCCTGCAGCGCCTTGAGGTCGCGCAGCACCCAGAGGCCGCGGCCGTACGTCGAGACGACCGCATCATTCCAGCCTTGTGGGATCTGGATCCAGGTGACGGGCGACGCCGGCAGCCCGCTCTGGAACTGCGTCCAGTGCGCGCCGTCGTTCATTGAATAGTAGAAGGCGTGCCCGGTCCCCAGCAGCAGCATTCCCTTCTGCTCCGGATGCTCGGCCAGGCTGAGCACGTAGTCCAGCGGACTCGTCGCCGGCAGGTCGCTGACGATGCTCTTCCAGCTCTTGCCGTAGTCGGTTGTCTTGTAGACGTAGGGGCGGCGGTCGTCCATGATGTGCGCGTCGACCACGAGGTACGCCGTTGCTGCGTCGTGCGGCGACGGCTCGATCTTGCGCACCGTGCTCCACGCCGGCATGCCAGCCACGTTCTTCGTGAGGTCGCTCCACTGTTCGCCGCCATTGCGCGTCACCCACACCTTGCCGTCGTTTGTCCCGACCCAGATCAGGCCACGCTCGAGCTTGGACGGCGCGATCGCGAAGACGACCTCGCCGTAGAACTGTCCGAGGTTGTCGGCGATCACACCCCCCGACGGCTTGATCTTCGACGGATCCTGCGTCGAGAGGTCAGGCGAGATGACGTCCCAGCTCTGCCCCTTGTTGTTGGTGCGGAAGACGACCTGGCAGCCGTAGTAGACGGTCTTCGTGTCGAACGGATCGATCGCCATCGGCGCGGTCCAGTGACAGCGGTACTTGACATCGTCCGGGGGCGAATCGAGGGTGATGCGATACGGCTGCACGGAGCGCGCGGTCCCCGTCTTGTGGTTGTAGCGCGTGACCTTGTTGCCGTAACAGGTCGCCCAGATGATGTCCGGTTCGTTCGGATCTGGAATCGTGAAGCCCGACTCGCAGCCGCCGATGCCGTGATCCCAGTCGAAGATCCCCTCGGGAGTCTGGCCGTAGGCGAGCGCACCGCCCGGTCCCATGCCTGGGGTGCCGCGCTCGACGCCGTCGCTCGGCCCGCGCATCGTCCCGTTGTCCTGCCGGTTGCTGTACACGCGGTACGGGATCTCGCGATCGACGGCCACGTGGTACATCTGCCCGTTGTTGAGCGATACGCGTCGACGCTGCTTCATGTGCGTCGTCGTGATGGTGAAGCCGAGGTCGTCGGTCAGCCCGAAATGATCCGGGTTGCTGGGGGAGATCCAGATGTCGTGCGTATCCCCGCCCCAGCGCGAATCGGTGAAGGTCTTGCCACCGTCCAGTGACCGCCAGAACGACGAGTTGGCGACGTACACCTCATCCTCGTTGCCGCTGTTCACCGCCAGGTGCATGTAGTAGCCGGCGCGCCCGATGAGCGAGCGCTGCCAGCTCACCACCTGCCAGCTCGTGCCGCCGTCGTCCGATCGCCAGAGCGACCCTTGATCGAGCGTCTGGATCAGGGCGAAGACGCGGTTGGAGTTGGTGGGGGCGATGGCAACGCCGATCTTGCCGATCGGCGCCTTCGGCAGTCCGGGGTGCTCGGACTTCTTCCACGTGTCCCCCCCATTCCGGGTCATCCAGATCCCGCTGCCGGGGCCGCCGCTCGTCATGCCCCACGGCTTCATCACGACCTGCCACATCCCCGCGACGAGGACGTTCGGATCCTTCGCGTCCATTGCGAGGTCGGAGCAGCCGGTGTTCACGTCCACGAAGGCGACCCGCTTCCAGTTGGTGCCGCCGTCGGTGGTCTTGTAGACGCCGCGCTCCTGCTGCGGTCCGGTCGTGCGGCCTAACGCACAGACGTAGACGACGTTGGCGTTCGTCGGGTGCACGAGGATGCGTGCGATCCGTCCGGTTTCGCGCAGCCCCATGTTGTGCCAGGTGGAGCCCGAGTCGGACGACTTGTAGATGCCGTCGCCGGTGATGTCGGACTCGCGCACGGCCCAGGCTTCACCGGTCCCCGCCCAGACGGTGTTCTTGTCGCTCGGTGCGACCGCCAGTGCGCCGATGGCTTGCACGGGTTGATCATCGAAAATGGGGCGCCAGTTGGCGCCGCCATCGACGGTCTTCCAGACGCCGCCCGACGCCGAACCGGCGTACCAGGTGGCGGTGTCGCCCTCGACGCCCGCCAGCGAAGCGAAGCGCCCGCCCGTGGCCGGGCCGAGAAACTCGAAGCGATAGGGCTTGCCCGCAACAGGCGCGTCCGGATCAACCGGTGCGCGGCGCTGTGCGAATGCTGCGGTGCCAAGGAGGGGGACCGCAATCACGGCGGTAAGAAGCTGGACGACTCGGCGACGGGCCGACGACGAGCGGTGCAAACGAAGCATGTCGAGGTGGTGGCGTGAGACGTGTCGCGTGGGGCGACGAGGGGGTCGGGACGCGCCCGCATTTTGGCGGGGAGAACCTGAGGGACGCAATGGCGCCCCCGAATGCTTACGCTCTCTCCACCCGCGACGCTGCCGCGGAGAGGTTCACGCTGCCCTCGGCACGTCGTAGCTTTGCCGCCTCCCCCCTTCGCGCCCCGCTCAGGGCTCCTCACAGGAGTGCTTCGTGCGCCACTCGTCCAGCCTTGCGTTCGTCGCCCTGCTCGCCGCTGCCTGCACCACGCGGTCCTCACCGCCCCCCGCCTCCGAGGACGGAGCGGCGCCATCGACCACGGCGGCCTACTACGACAGCACCGGGCGCAAGGACATTCTGGGCGGCGGGGCTCGCCTGATCCCGATCTCGACGCCCAAGGGGACGTTCAACGTCTGGACCAAGCGCGTGGGGAACAACCCGACGATCAAGGTGCTCCTGTTGCACGGGGGGCCGGGGATGACACACGAGTACTTCGAGGCCGCCGACTCGTACTTCCCGGGCGCCGACATCGAGTACTACTACTACGACCAGTTAGGGTCATTCTACTCGGACCAGCCGAAGGAACCGTCGCTGTGGGAAACGGCGCGCTTCGTGGAGGAGGTCGAGCAGGTCCGGCAGGCGCTCGGGCTGAACCAGGAGAACTTCTACCTCCTCGGGCAGTCGTGGGGAGGGATCCTGGCGATCGAGTACGCCCTCAAGTACCAGCAGCACCTGAAGGGACTGATCATCTCAAACATGATGTCGAGCATCCCGGCCTACAACGTGTATGCCGAGCAGACGCTCATGCCGGCGATGGACCCCCAGGTGCTCGCCGAGGTGAAGGCGCTGGAGGCGAAGAAGGACTACGGCAACCCGCGCTACATGGAGCTGCTGATTCCCAATCATTACCAGCAGCACATCCTGCGCCTCCCCGAGGCACAGTGGCCCGACCCGGTGCAGCGGGCGTTCAAGCATGTGAATCCCGACATCTACATCCCGATGCAGGGACCGAGCGAATTGGGAGCGAGCGGCAAACTCGCGAACTGGGACCGGAGCGCCGACCTGCCGAAGATCACGGTCCCGACACTCGTGATCGGGGCGTCGCACGACACGATGGACCCGAAGCACATGGAGTGGATGGCGACGCAGGTGAAGCACGGGCGGTTTCTCCTGTGCCCGAACGGGAGCCACCTCGCCATGTACGACGACCAGCAGACCTACTTTCGTGGCGTGATCGCCTTCCTGAAGGACGTCGACGCCGGGCGGTTCTGAGCGACGACGGCGGCGGCGGCGCGGGGCCTCCGCCGCCCGCCGTCAGCGCCGCGCCGAACGCGAGAGCAGGTTCGCCAGGATCCGGAATGCGCCCGGGATCGCGTACGGCAGCTGCCGATGCAGTGCCAGCGCCACGTAACTCCATCGCCCGTCGCCGACACGCGCCGAGATCCAGACACCCGTTTGCGGCTCCTGCTCGCCATCGTGTGTCTCCACCAGCGCGGTGTACTCCGGCGACAAGCGGGTCAGGAACTTGGAGCCGCGCTGTTCGATCCAGCCATCGAAGTCGCGCTCGGTGATGCGATTGGGTGTCGTCAGCAGCGGATGCTCTGGCGCGAGGATGCGCACCGGGGCGTCCTCTTCTGTCGTCTCCTCGGCGTCGTCCGGGAGTGCCGCGGGGAACGGTGCCATCGTCTCGGGGCGGAACTCCTGCGTCTGGTAGAGCACGACGACATTGCCTCCGCCGCGCGCGTAGGTAAGCAGCGCCGGCGTTGCAGCTGGCAGTTCAGCGCGCACCGCGTACGCGCGGGTCCCCACGACCACCGCGTCGAACCGGGAGAAATCACCAGCGGAAACGGCGGCGGCATCGAGCAGCGTGACGGTGGCACCGAGCTGGCTGATCGCGTCGGGCACGAGGTCACCGACGCCCATGACATAGGCCACGCGAAGACCCGGGGCGATCGACACCGGCACTCGGCGAATGCGCGCCACGGGTTCGGCGTAGAGATACGCAGGCTCCAGCTCCCGGTGTGCGATGACGGTGAGTTCGTCGCGCCACACACGCCCGCCCACGTCGGCCGCGGCGCGCACGACGAGCGAGTCCGCGTCACGCGGGAGTTGCACGTCGAAGGAAACGGTCGCTTTCATTCCGCGGGCCACCCGGACCGTCTGTCGCGCGATCGGAATGCTCCTTGGCGATAGCTCAACGCCAACGACGGCATCCACCGGGGGTGCGCTGTTGCCGGTGACCTCGACGGTGATCTTCCGCGTCGCATCGCCACTCTCGGCGACGACTGCGACCTGTGGGAGAATACGAAGCGAGACCGGGGGGACGATGACCGCACGTGGATAGGTGACGTCCTCGGGCTCGTTGGACTGGCGCATGCGCACGGCGCGCTCAACGAGTACCGCTTCGCCCGCGATGCGAAACGTGACGCGCACCCGAAGTGGAGGATCGGCACGCGCGGCGTGGTGCAGCGCCCCATCCCGCCAGCGGTAGTGATTCTGGAAGACGCCGTCGCGCACGAACGCCGGACGGGTTGGCTCGGCGGTCACGGGGACCGTGACCGCCAGCGAATCGCGCCACGGCGTCCCGCGCACCAGTGCGGCGAGCGGTTGAGCCGTTGCGAGGGAAGCGCGCCACGCCGCTGGGGTGAGCAGTTCGACGCGGGCGACGGTAACGGCACGGGGAGATGCCTGCGTTATCGTCAGCTGCACCGCGGTCCGTTCGCCCGGCACGAGCGGATGTCCGTCCTCATTCCCCGTGCCCGCGATCGCCCGCAGCTGCAGCGCGAGCGCGGCGACGATGGCACGTTGGAACTGCTCCTCCTTGATCGCGAGGAGCTGCAGGGCATGTGGCGCGCTCGTGCGCGTCGCTCGCTGGGCGGCACGCACCGCACGCAATCCGGTCAGCAACTGCGACGTCACGCTCCACGGCGCCTGCGGGTCCATCGACGCCAGCGCCGCTCGTGACGCGGCGTCGGCGACCTGCAACTGCGCGCGAACCGCCGCCGAGGCGGACTCTCCAACCAGGGCGAAGAGCGCTGGCAGTGATGTGTCGATGCCCGAGAAGGGATCATCGGCCGATGCGACCGGCGTGCCGTGCAGCTGCTGCCATCGCTGGGGCGCGGCGCCGTCGCTGCTCGAGCGGCGCCCCGCAGTTTGGGAGCGCTGCCGTGAGAGCCCATCTGCGCCGATCGACTGGTACGTTTCCCCCAGCCACGGATCGTATCGACCGGGGTCGAGGACGACCTCGGCGCGTTCTCCAGCCCGGACGTTGGCGCGAAAGAGGCGCTGTACCCGCCACGGGGTCAGCCCTTCGGTCGTTAGTTGCTCCCTGAACCGCGTCGAATCCGCAGCCGCGACGACGGCCAACGGCGCCAGGGCACCCGCGAGCTGGTGATGGCCGTGTCCGTCGCGCGCCCCGCCATACCAGCGCGCGATCACGACCAACGGCTGGTTCTGCCGGATCACGCGCACCATGTCGGCGAGCACCGCGGTGGTGTCCCAACTATGCGCGGCCTCCCGCATGGTCTTCGAGAAGCCGTAGTCGGCGGCCGAGGTGAAGTACTGGTCGTCCAGCCCGTAGTAGCGGTCGGCCAGGAGCAATTCCTCGGTCCGCAGCAGCCCCAGCCCGTCGAACAGTTCGCTCCCGACCGCGTTCGCTCCCGCCTCGCCGCGAGTCAACGTGAGCAGCGCCGTGCGGGCCCCAGTGCCCCGGGCCAGGAGCGTCAGTACCCCGGACTGTTCATCGTCGGGATGGGCCGTCACCTGCAACACACTCGCCGTCGTACGCAGCTCGAGCAGTCGCCGCCGTAGTCCGGCGACCCCACCATCGGCGGGGAGCGCCCCGCCGAAGGCGTCCTGCGCATCGAGTTGCAGGACGGGTACACCCTGCGCCTGCCCCCGTGACGCAAGGCTCATCACCAGGAGCAGCGCCATCGGGCGCAGCGAGGCGACGCGCACCGCCGCCAGGTGCAGTGACACCGCGCGGGCGGCGCGCCAGGCGCCGCCCCTCGCGGGACTGTTCGTTAGGCGGACCGTCCGGATTGGTGCTCTCCGGGGCGCGGTCGCCGCCACGCTCACGGACGATAGCCCGGTCCGCGAATCACGCGACCGGTCCTGACCCCCGTGTAGCGCCCGTTCTCCAGCACGATCCCGCCGTTCACCAGGACATAGCGCATGCCCTCGGACAGGATCGTCGGTTCGGCGAACGTCGCGCGATCCTGGATCCTCTCCGCATCGAAGACGACGATGTCGGCCGCGAGGCCGGGGGAGAGTCGTCCGCGATCGTAGGCGAGGATTTCGTTGGCGGCGACCGCCGACATGCGATGGACCATCGCCTCGAGCGAGAGCACGCCGAGGTCGCGCACGTAGCGCGAGAGCAGGCGCGGGAAGGCGCCATACCCGCGGGGATGCCCCTCCTTCATGTCCGGCGCCATCGGTCCGGCATCGGTGTCGAAGGAGGTGAACTCCTCGCGCATCGCCTTGATCTTGTTGGCTTCTGACATCGACTGCGGCATGGCCGACGCCCCCGTCGGGGCGATCTCGAAGAAGAGGTCCCACGGATCCTTCCCGACAGTCCGCGCGATCTCACCGACGCTCATCCCCGAATATTTCGTATACGGCGCCGACAAGCCGGTGACCACGATACGGTCCCAGTTCTTTCCGGCGTGCGCGTACCAGTTCTCCCATCCGCTGAGCGTCTCCATCTCCGTACGCATCTCGCGGCGGGCTGTGGGATCTCCAAGCTTCCGCAGCAACGCGGCCTCGCCATCGGCGGCGTGGCGCGGGTGCAGGAGGGCGCGAATCCCGAGTCCGTTGTTGATGTAGGGATAGATGTCGACGCCGACCTGCTGCCCGGTGGCACGCGCCGCCTTCACCCGGGCCAGGGCGAGATCCATCTTCCCCCAGTTCGCCTGCCCGGCCGCCTTGAGATGGAAGATGTGCACAGGGGTCCCCGCCGCCGCGCCGATGCGCAACGCCTCGTCGATCGCCTCGAGAAGGCGATCGCCCTCGTTGCGCATGTGCGTGAAGTACGAGCCCCCCGAGGCGCCGGCAACCTTCGCCAGTTCGGCGATCTCTGCTTCGGATCCGTAGATCGCCGGCGGATAGATCAGCGAGGTCGACAGCCCGATTGCGCCGGCGTCCATCGCCTCACGCACGTAGCCTCGCATCCGCTCCAGCTCCGGCGCGGTCGCCGGACGATCCTTGTCGCCGACCACGAGCTGTCGCAGCTGGGTATGCCCGACCGTCTGCACCATGTTCATCGGCATCCCCGCCGAGTCGAGCTTGGCGAAGAGCTGACGCATCGTGGACCAGCCCGCGCGTTGCGCCTCGGCGCCGGACAGCGGGGCGCTCGACTCACCTTCGCCGGCGTTGATGGTGGTGATCCCCTGCGTCAGGAGGTTGCGCGCGCTGTTGGGATCAGCGAGAAACGGGGTCGCGGTCTGCCCCATCATGTCGATGAAGCCGGGCGCCACGATCAGCCCCGTGGCGTCGATCGCTCGCTTGCCACGGCTCGGACTGATGTGGCCGATGGCGGCGATGCGTCCGTTGAGGACGGCAAGATCGGCGTCGTACCACGGTGCGCCCGTGCCATCCACGATGCGCCCGCCATGGATCACGACGTCATAGGTCACGGCCGGGGTGGCTCCCCGCGCGTCGGCCTGCGCCCGGGCTGCGGGCGCTGCGGCGAGCAGGCTCACTGCACACGTGGCGAGGATCGCCGTCATGCTTCTGGTGAAGCGGGGAGCGCAGCGTTGCGGCTGGCGACTATGGAGGTGGAGCCTCGCGGTACAGGGCATCAGGACGTCGGGGTGAGGGAATCGAGCGTTACGCTCCACTGCGCGAACACTGCAATATTGCAGGGACGGACGAGGAGCGGATAGAATGCGCCGCGCCAGCCCGCGATGCCGCACGTCGCACGTCGCACGTCGCACGTCGCGGCGCGCCATGGACGCGCATTGGACGCGCCACCCGCACCCGACGCAGGTCTGCATGCTCTTCCGGTGGCTCCTTCTCGCCATTCCACTCTCACTCACGCTCGAGTACGTGGTGCATGCGCCCGCACTCGTGATCTTCGTTGGCGGCATCGTCGCGATCTTCCCGCTGGCGGAGTGGATCCGCCGCGCGACCGAGCAGATGGCCGAAGCGTTCGGCTCCGCGATCGGTGGGCTGCTCAACGTCACGTTCGGGAATCTCGCCGAGATGCTGCTGGCGATCTTCGTCCTCCTCGACGGCCATCCCGATGTCGTGAAGGGACAAATCACCGGGTCGATCCTGGGTAACGGGCTGCTCGGACTCGGCCTCGCGATCGTCGTCGGCTCGTGGGGACGCGACAAGCAGGTCTTTAATCGGGCGAGCGCGGGACGGCTCTCCAGCCTCTTGATCCTCGCGGTCATCGCGTTGCTGCTGCCGGCGCTCTTCCACCTGGCGGAGCGGGGCTCCGTTTCCGCCGCCGAAGCGGGTATTCGCGACGAGCGCCTGAGTCTCGGCGTCTCGGTGGTCCTCATCGTCGTCTACATCGCGAACCTGATCTACTCACTGGTGACGCACCGCGATGTATTCCGGGCCTCTCGGCATGAGGAGGATGAACCGGAGACCCGCGGAGAAGTCGATGTCCCTCCGCAGGGGTCGGCCACCGGTGCCACGAACGCGGACGCAGGGGTCGAGGCGCGATGGCCGGTGCGGCGCTCCCTCGCGGTGCTGGTGGGCGCCACCGCGTTCGTTGCGTGGGAAGCCGAGTTGATCGCAGGCTCGCTCACTGAGGCCGCGTCGTCGATGGGTGTCTCCACGTTCTTCCTCGGCATCATCGTCCTGGCGGTCATCGGCAATGCCGCCGAGTACGTCTCAGCAGTCTACTTCGCGCGCCAGAACCGGATGAGCCTCGTGATGGGTATTACCGTCGGCTCGTCGATCCAGGTCGCGCTCTTCGTGGCGCCGCTCCTCGTCCTGATCTCGTACGCGCTCGGGCGCCCCATGGACCTCGTCTTCACGAGTCCGCTCGAGCTGATCGCGATCGCCAGCGTGGCGTTCAGCGTGAATGCCATCTCGCAGGATGGGGAAACGACGTGGTTCGAAGGGCTGTTGCTGCTGGCGGTGTATGCTCTTTTCGTTTTGGCGTTCTTGTTCGTGGTACCGTAAGCGGCGACCGCGGTCACAGCGCTCGAGCACGTTGTGTGCCTCCTTCTCGGGTGCGGGAACGCCTCCTACCTTTGCGCACTCCTCACGGTCAGGGCCTTCGAGTGATGCCGGACGAATCCAGCCCCCAGCTCCCGGTGCAGCTCCCGGCGCAGCTACCGGTCGCGCCACCATCGGTCGTCCCTGCCGGTAGTGCGACCCGTCGCGCCATGTCGAAGTCGAGCCTTTTGTCCATGGGATCGGCGGCGGTGCTGGTGGTCTACGCCGCCGGATACCTCCGAACCCGCGATGCTGCCGCCGCGATCGAACGCGAAGCCTCGGCCCGACCGTCGCGCGGCAGCGCCAGCATCGCTCCCTCCCAGCTCGTCCCGGCCAGCGCTGGACACTCGGCCGCGGACAGTAGCATCTCCGCCGAGTCGCGACCCGCTGCGCCGAGCGTGCAGCCGGAGGCGAGCCCACCACCGGCCATCACGGGAGCGCCGAAGTCGCCGGCCCTCTCGACGCCTGCTCCGCTCTCCGCGCCTGTGGCGAGCGTGAAGGAAGCTGTGCACCTCGCCACCGCGCCGATTGTCCCCGATTCCACCGCTTCGTCAGCCGGCAACATCGCGCCGCTCAACTCGCCAAACGCGGCCGCTGCGCCTGTCACTTTGGAGACAACGGCCAAGGGGTCGGTCGATTCCCAACCAGCGACAGCAGCGAAGGGGACGAGCATCGCGAGCGGGGTGGCCGCGACGAGCGCCGCCGCGGCGCCCGCCGCACCCGCCACGAGCGCCACGAGCGCCACGAGCGCCACGAGCGCCACGAGCGCCACGAGCGCCACAGGCGCCACAGGCGCCACAGGCGCCACAGGCGCCACAGGCGCCACGAGCGCCGCGGCCCCCGATTCAGCGAAGGCGACGCTCCTCCCGCTCCGCGATGGCACCTTCACCGGCTACGGCAGCTCGCGCCACGGCGACATCGAGGCCACGGTCGAGATCCGCGACGGTCGCATCGCCACGGCGACCATCAGCCAGTGCCTGACGCGCTACTCCTGTTCGTGGATCGAGATGCTCCCGGCGCAGGTCGTCGCGCGCCAGACCGCAGACGTCGACATCGTCTCCGGCGCCACGCAGAGCAGCGATGCTTTCTACTTCGCGATCCTCTCGGCACTGCGCCTGTCGCGCGGGACGTGACGGCCAGCAGCGTCCGTTCCGCGGCGATGATGGGGACGGTAGTATCGATCCTCGTGAACCGCCCGGCCGACGACGCCTGCCAACAGACGGCGTGCGATACCGCGATCACGGAAGCGTTGTCGTGGTTTGCACAGGTCGAATCGGTCTGTTCACGGTTCGAGCCGACCAGCGAACTCTGCGCGCTTTCACGGCAGATTGGAAGTCCCATGCGAGTCGGCGAGTTGCTATTTGAAGTGTTGCATTTCGCGCTTGGCGTGGCCGACCGGACCGGCGGGGCCTTCGACCCCACCGTGGGTGACACGATGATCGCGCGTGGCATCGCGCGCAACCATCGCAGCGCACGTTTGGTGGAGCGCGCATCGTCAAGCGACGTCGCCGCGACGTTCCGCGACGTCGTCACTGTGCCGGACACCCGCATGGTGACGCTGCACCGACCGCTCACGCTCGACCTCGGAGCCGTGGCCAAGGGGATGGCGATCGACCTCGCGGCGAAGGCACTCTGCGCGCTTGACAGTTTCGCCATCGACGCCGGCGGCGACATCTTCGCCGGCGGGCAGAACGCGAACAACGCCCCGTGGGTCGTGGGCATACGGCACCCCCGTCGCCGGGGCGACATGATCGCCACCGTGTCCGTTTCCAATCTGGCGGTCTGTACCTCAGGCACGTACGAACGCGGCGAGCATCTCGTGCACCTACGCGTCGGCGCCGCGCGCGACACGCTCGCCAGTGCAACCGTGATTGCGCCATCCGCCATGGTGGCCGACGCGCTGGCGACCGCGGCCTGCGTCCTTGGCGCTGACGAGGGGCTGGATCTTCTGGTCGCCGAGGGAGTTGAGGGACTCCTTATCCGCACCGATCTCACCATGGTGCGCACGCCGGCCTTCCCCGATGCCTGACGCGGGCGCGGTTCGCGCACCCCGACACGCCCGTCCCGACGCGCTGCTTCGATTCCTTCGCTCGCCGAAGGGACAACTGACGCTGGTTCTGCTTGTCCTCCTCGCCGCTGCGTCGATCGGGACGGGACTCGCGCCAGTTGTGCCTGGTGTGTTGGCGGCATGCGCTGCCGGCGTGCTGCTCGACCTTCCGATCCTGCGAGTGCGCGAGAAGCGCTGGGTCTTCCCTAGTGGCGCGCTGCTTACCGGGATGATCGTCGCGATGGTGCTGAGTCCACAAGAGCCGTGGTACGTCGCCGCCGTGACAACCGCGCTGGGCGTGGGAAGCAAGTACGTGCTGCGATCTGCGTCGGCGAACACCTTTAATCCTGCTGCGCTCGCCCTCGTGGCGAGTTTTTATCTCTTCGATTCCGGACAGAGCTGGTGGGGGGCGCTCCCCGAGCTGCCGCCGGCGACCATCGTGCTTCTCGTGGCCGCGGGGCTCTACATCGCGGATCGCGTGAGCAAGACGCCGGCGGTGCTCGCCTTTCTCGGAAGCTATTTCCTTCTCTTCACCCTCGTGGCGTACGTCGGCGATCCCGCGCGCGCCGCAGAGCTGTTCCGCGCGCCCGACGTGCACGCCGCGCTGTACTTCGCCTTCTTCATGGTGAGCGATCCGCCGACGTCACCCCCGCGATCGCGGGAGCAGGTCATCTTCGGGGTCACGACGGGTGTGGTCAGCTTCCTCGCCTTCGAGCTGATCGGCGCGGCCTGGTGGCTCCCCGGCGGACTGCTGGTCGCCAATGCCTGGGAAGGATGGCGACGGTTCCGGGTACGCACGCGCCGCGCCCAACAGCGCGCGGCGCAAACGGTGGATCAGCGAGCGGCACGCGCGGCGTCACGCGAAGCGGCGCGACGTACCGACGCGCCCGCCTGAGTTCTCGCACTGCTCGGCATTTTCGCGTGCAGCCGTGGTCCTCGCACTACCATCTGACATACGGTCGTGATCTCCCGAGCCGCCTTCTCCGCTCCTTCCTCGCCTCGGCATATGTCCGCACTCGTCAACCGACAGATCGTCCTCGCGTCGCGCCCTACCGGTGAGGCTGAGGCAGACAATTTCCGTCTGGTGGAATCGCCTGTCCCGGACCTCGGCGAAGGACACGTGCTCGTCCGCCATCGCTTTCTCAGCCTCGACCCGTACATGCGCGGGCGCATGAACGACGCGAAGAGCTACGCCCCGCCGCAGCCCCTCGACGCGGTGATGACAGGCGCCACGGCCGGCGAGGTGGTGGCTTCACGCAGTCCGAAGTTTGTCGAAGGCGACATTGTTGTTGGCATGGGCGGGTGGCAGGAGTACTCGGTCGCCGATACGGCGACGCCCGGGCAGCTCCGTCGCGTCGACACGTCGCACATTCCGCTCTCGGCATACCTCGGTCCTGTCGGCATGCCGGGGGTCACCGCCTGGTATGGATTGGAGAAGATCATCCGTCCTAAGGCAGGTGGCACGGTGGTGGTGAGCGCCGCGTCGGGCGCGGTGGGCGGCGTCGTGGGACAGCTCGCGCGAAGCCGCGGGATGCGCGCCGTTGGGATCGCCGGGGGTCCCGAGAAGTGTCGCATCGTGACCGAGGAGTTCGGCTTCGACGCCTGCATCGACTATCGGGTGCATCCCGATCTCAAGTCGCTGTCTGCGGCGCTCAAGATCGCCTGTCCCGACGGCATCGACGGAGACTTCGAGAATGTCGGAGGAATGATCCTCGACGCGGTGCTGCTGCGCGCCAACGCCTTCGCGCGCGTGGCGTTGTGCGGCATGATCGCCGGCTACGACGGCGCGCCGATCCCGATGCTCCTCCCGCAACTGCTCCTCACCAACCGCATGACGATGGAGGCCTTCATCATCAGCGAGCACATGGACATATGGCCCGAGGCGCTGCGCGAACTCGGAACGCTGGTCGCCAACGGAAAGCTCAAGTACCGCGAGTCGATCGTCGACGGGATCGCTGCAGCGCCGGAGGCGTTCCTCGGACTGCTGAAGGGAAAGAACATCGGGAAGCAGCTCGTTCGTCTCTCCTGAACCGGATCCTGGAGAGCGCGCGAACACGGAGGACGCGCGGGATCCGTCGCCGCGCGCGCGAGGAGGCGTTGTTGCAGCTGGCGCTCACGCAGGGCGACGCGCACCATCCATCCCCTGTCGGTCGCTACACGTCGTCCGTGTGCTCGCCCAGCGCCGGTACGCGCCCCATGACCGGTGTCACCGAGGCGAGATTGTGCGGCGGAAGGAGGGCGGGAATGTCTCCCACGAAGCTCGGGACCGTCGTCCACCGGCCGCGGGCCGCCAGTTGTTCGTGCGCAGCAACGGCGGCCACGTCGTTCACAACTGCATTGGCGATTCGTCCGCGTTCGAGGCGCGCCACCACTTCCGTGACCGGCAGTGCACTGAAGACCGCAAGGATACGCGCCTCCAAGTCGTCGCGGTGCGCCAGCCGGCCGGCGTTGGCGGCGAAGTCGGGATGCGTGGCCAGCGCGGCGTCTCCCAACACCTCGCTGCAGAAGCGCCCGAACTCGTCGTCGTTCTGGATCGAGAAGAGCACCTCCCCGTCCGCACAGGCATACGCTCCGTAGGGCACGATCATGTTGTGGCGAAGGCCGGCCCTCGCCGGTGCGCGGCCGGTGCCGAGGTAGGCGTACAGCGGGGGCATCATCCATTCGGTCATGCACTCGAGCATCGAGATGTCGATGCGCTCCCCCGTCCCCGTACGTTCGCGGCGATAGAGCGCCGCCAGCGCGCTCGAGTACGCGTAGTGCCCCGACGCGATGTCGGCGACGCTCACCCCCACCTTCGCCGCCGCCTCCGGACTCCCCGTGACCGAGACCACCCCCGACTCGGCCTGGATGAGCATGTCGTACGCCTTCTTGTCGCGGTAGGGACCGTCCGGCCCATACCCGGAAATGCCGACCCAGACGAGGCGCGGTGCGCGTTCCACCAGCACATCGTAGCCGAGGCCGAGTCGCTCGACCGCGCCGGGCGCGAGGTTGTGCACGAAGACATCGGCATCGGTCACGAGTTGCAGGAGACGCGCACGATCCGGCTCCTGCGCGAGGTCGAGGACCACGCTTCGCTTGCCGCGGTTGAGCCAGGCGAAGTACGCCGAGAGACCGTTGAGCGCCCCGTCATACCCGCGGGCGAAGTCGCCATCTCCCGGACGCTCGACCTTGATCACCTCGGCGCCAAGGTCGGCAAACTGCCGAGTGCAGAACGGGGCGCTCACCGCATGCTCGACGGCGACCACCCGCAGGCCGGTGAACGGAAGGATGCCCGTCATGCCGTCGTCAGAACGAGCGCGGCATCCCCAGCACGTGCTCGCCGAGGTAGGACAGGATGAGGTTCGTGGAGACGGGGGCCACCTGGTACAGTCGCGTCTCGCGGAACTTGCGCTCGATGTCGTATTCCGCCGCGAAGCCGAAACCGCCGTGTGTCTGCAGGCAGCAGTTGGCCGACGCCCACGACGCGTCGGCGGCCAGCAGCTTGGCCATGTTGGCCTCCGCGCCGCACGGAGCGCCCGCATCGAACATTCGCGCCGCCTCATAGCGCATCAGGTCCGCCGCACGCACGGCGGCATACGCCTGCGCGATGGGAAACTGGATCCCCTGGTTCTGCCCGATCGGGCGATCGAAGACGATACGTTCGCTGGCGTATTTCCTCGCCCGGTCGATGAACCAGTAGCCGTCACCGATGCACTCGGCGGCAATGAGGATGCGCTCCGCGTTCATCCCGTCCAGGATGTATCGGAAGCCATTTCCCTCCTCGCCGATCAGGTTTTCTGCCGGCACCTCGAAGTCCTCGAAGAACAGCTCGTTGGTTTCGTGGTTCACCATGTTCTCGATCGGCCGCACGCGCAGACCGCGCGTTTCGGCGCCCCGCAGGTCCACGATGAAGACCGAGAGCCCAGCCGAGCGACGCGTCACCTGCTCGATCGGGGTCGTGCGCGCGAGGAGGAGCATCAGGTCGGAGTGCTGCACGCGCGAGATCCAGACCTTCTGCCCATTCACGACGTATCGGTCGCCACTCCGCACCGCGGTCGTTCGCGTGCGCGTCGTATCGGTCCCCGTGGCCGGTTCGGTCACCGCGAACGATTGCAGCCGCAACGCCCCGGATGCGATGTCGGGCAGATAGCGTGTCTTCTGCTCCGACGATCCGTGCCGAAGAACCGTCCCCATGGTGTACATCTGCGCGTGACAGGCGCCGGAGTTCGCGCCGGAACGATTGATCTCCTCGAGCACGACCGATGCCTCGACGAGCGAGAGTCCGGCACCACCGTAGCTTTCGGGGATGAGCGCGGCCAGCCACCCCGCAGCGGTTATCGCCTGCACGAACGCTTCGGGGTAGCCCGACTCGCGTTCGATGCGCTGCCAATAGGCGCTGTCGAACGGTGCACAGGCCGCGCGTACCGCGGATCGGATCTCGGCGTGCTCGCTCGCACGGGGATTGATGTCGTTCATCGTTCCCAAACTTCGCCTGCGAGCGGTGATGGCGCGAGCGTCGCGAAGACGGTCGCCATGTCGTCGGCGTCCGCCAATGACTCGACCGCCGTGACCGCGCGACTGGCGACACCCGCTTTGTATCGAGTCCCAACGAGTGCGTGCAGCTTCTCGATGAGCGTCGCGGTCGCAACCGGGTTCTCGGGATTCCCGCGCGGGAAGGACGCTCCCGCCTGCGCCTCGGAACCATCGGTGTTCACGAAGGTGACGCGGGTCCCCCACTCAGCGGGATAGCGCGCCGTGAGATCGGGGGCGACGCGCACGACGATGCGCGGCAGCAGGGCTCGGATCCTCGCGTCCGTCACGCCGAGGAGCGCAAACCGATCCCCGGAAAACTGGCGCAACCCGACCGCTCCTTCGAGCAACGCGGCGGCCACACAGTAGGCGAGACTGAACTTGGCCTGGTACGGCGTCGACGGATCGTGCGCCTTTACGATCTCGTACCCCTGCGCATACGTCTCCACGTCGACGCGCATGAGACGCGCGAGCGCTTCGCTCCCCCGCCATCCGGCCGCCGCGCGCTGCTCCAGGGCCACGTCGATAGCCGTGTGCGTGTGTCCGCAGCACGAGTGCAGCTTGTAGCAGTTCTCCGTCACCTTCCAGCGGCTGCCTAACGCATCGGTGATGCGGGTGGCGTCGTGCGTGGTGCTGGTGGCGGCGAAAAATCCGCGATCTCCCTCGAGGATCCGCGACGCACCGGTGAAGCCCTCCCGCGCGAGATCGGCCGCGAGGACCCCGTTCGCCGCCGCCTTGCCCGGATGCAGCGACTTGCTCATCGCACCGTCGGCGTTGAACTCCCAGAGACCGGCGGCCTGCGTCCCGGCGCTGCCGAGTGCGTCGAGCATGCAGCGGGCAGGCAGGCGTTGCAGCGATGCCGCGGCCACCGCTGCACCGAACGTCGCTGCGGTCCCCGTCGGGTGCCAGTGACGGTAGTGGCTCGGATTCACCGCTTCCCCGACGCGCAACGCGACGTCGTATCCCAGCGCAACGGCGAGGAGGAAGTCACGCCCTGAGGAATGCTCCCGCTCGGCGACAGCGAGCGCGGCGGGAATCACGGGCGCCGCGGCGTGCAGCGTCGAGCCCTTGTGCACATCGTCGAGTTCGAGGATGTGCGACGCGACGCCGTTGGCGAGCGCCGCTCCGACGGCCGACGATCGTTCCCCGAGGAAGACGGTGGCGTCGTCCGACGTTCCCAGCTGCCTAACCACGCTCCGCGCCATGGCGGCGGGCGGCTCGTGTGCGCCAGCCAGCGCGGAGCCCAGCCAGTCCAGCACCGCGCGGTGGGTCGCGTCGAGCACGGCGGGCGGAAGATCCTCGAAACGGGCGTTCGCCGCAAAATCGGCGAGCGCGCGCGAAACGGATGCAGGCGACATCCGGAGAATGTGGACGACGGTCTTCAACCCGGCAACGCACGGATCAGGGCGTGGCGATCGCTCGCCCGCTGGGCGCGCGGAGAGTACCGTAGGGGAATCGTCCGCGACCCGCACTCACTCCACACGCGTCGACTTCCTTCACCGCGCATTCCATGAGCCTTCCATCGGACGCAGAACTCAACGCCATCGGTGTACTCAATCGACGGCTCATCGAGGCGCGGATCCTCGCACCCATGCTGCAGGCCTTTGCGGCGGAGGTCGGCGAGGCGCGCGCCCTCGCGATCGTGCGCGAGGTTGTCACCTCGGTGGCTCGACGTCAGGGCGCAGAGCTCGCCGATGCAGCCGGCGGTGACTCGCTGGCTCACTTCGCCGGGACGCTGGACCATTGGACCGCCGACGACGCGCTGCACCTCGAGGTGCTCGACGCCCCCGAGAGTGAGTTCGCCTTCAACGTCACGCGATGCCGATACGCGGAGATGTATCGCGAGCTGGGCATTCCGGAGCTTGGGGCGATCCTCTCCTGCAGTCGCGACGCGGCGCTGATCGACGGCTTCAACCCGGGAGTGGAACTGGAGCGCACGCAGACGATCATGGGCGGTGCCTCACACTGCGACTTCCGCTACTCCCTGCGCCGGGCGAAGGATACGCCATGACCGACCCGCACCTGCTCGTGCAGCGCGATGCCGGTATCCTCATCATCGAGTTCCAGCGGCGCGAGAAGAAGAACGCGATCACCGCCGGCATGTACGCTGCGCTCGCCGATGCGCTCGGCGACGCGGCGCAGGACGATGACGTCGCCGTCGTCCTGTTGCACGGACAGCCCGACCTCTTTACCGCGGGAAACGACCTGGGCGAATTTCTCTCGCTCCCGACGAGTGGCGATCGCCCAGCGCATCGATTCCTGCGGGCGATTGCCTCCTTTTCCAAGCCCATCGTCGCCGCAGTGGGTGGACCGGCCATCGGCGTCGGGACGACGCTGTTGATGCATTGCGACTTTGTGCTCGCCGCAGCGGGAGCTCGCTTCCAGCTGCCGTTCGTGCGGCTCGGTCTCTGTCCGGAGGCGGGATCCAGCCTGCTCCTCCCGCAGATGGCTGGGCATCGTCTCGCCGCGCAGCTGCTCCTCCTCGGTGACCCGTTCGATGCGACTGTCGCGAAGGAGGCCGGCATCGTTACGACGATCGTCGCCGAGGCGTCGCTGCTCCCCGACGCGCGAGCGCTGGCCGATCGGCTGGCGCGACTCCCGCGCGACGCGGTGCGCACGACGAAGGCCCTCCTCCAGCGCCCGTCCGGTCGTTCCGCGCTCGACGCCATCGAGGACGAGTATCCCGAGTTCGTGCGCCTGCTGGCCACCGACGAATCGCGCACGATCATTCGCGCCTTTCTGGCGAAGGGCTAGCGAGCGCGCCGGGCGACGTCGGCTGTCGTCATGCTGGGGGGCGCGTGGTCCGTCATGGGTCGTAGAGTGCGTCGCTACAAGGCATGAAATGCCGACGGTGCACCCGTGGACGAACGGAAACACGATTCACGCTACTACGTCCAGCAATCGCCGCGCATTGCCTCCGCCGGACGCGCCAACGGCGCACACCTCGCCCACCAATTTCACATTCTCGGTGGTCTGTCAGGCGTACGCCGTCTGCGCATCGGGTGACGCGGGACGATCCGCGCCACCTTGCGTTGTTCGCTACTCAGATCGCGTCGCTGAGGCTCGTAAACGAGAACTCGCGCGTGCGGATCGCCGGGGCGACGATCGGCTGTCCCGTGTTGCCGCTCTCGCTCGCGCTCACCCTGATCGCGCGCGACATCGCCTCGAGGTTGTTGAGCATGAAGATCGGTGACTCGTTGAAACGGAAGTTCTTCACCGCCTTCGTGATCTTCCCCTTCTCGATCAGGAAGGTGCCGTCGCGGGTGAGTCCGGTGTAGAGCACCGTGCGCGGGTCGACGGGTCGGATGTACCAGAAGCGGGTGACGAGGATGCCGCGTTCGGTGCCGGCGATGAGGTCCTCGATCGAGCCGTCGCCGCCACTCATCTTCATGCCGGCTCCACCACCGAAGCCACCGAAGCCGCGCCCTCCGCTGCTCGTGTTTGCTTCCTTCCCCTCCTTCTGCGCCCAGAATCGATCGTAAGCGAGATTCTTCACCACGCCGTTCTCGATCCACACGGTGCGCGGGATCGGCAGGCCATCGCCGCCGAAGGTGTCGGCACCGATGTCCGGGTCGAGGGGATCGGTGAACAGCGTCACGCGTTCGTCCACGACCTTCATCCCGAGCTTGTTTCCGCCCCCGGCCTTGGTGAAGAACGAGCGTCCCTCGTCGGCACTGCGAGCATTGAGCGCTCCTCCGATGAGTTGTATCAGGTTCCCCACGGCGGTCGGCTCCAGGACCACCGTGTAGCGCCCCGGCTCGACGGCCACCGGGTTGTGAGACGCCTTGGCCTTCTGGATGGCCGTCGCCCCGAGTGCGGCCGCATCGATCTTCGCCCAGTCCCAGTGCGACGAGCCGCCCCACCCGGACCCCTGACCATCCGGGGTACGGACCGTCGTGGTCAGCACCGACTCCGTGGTGCGCGAATAGGCAAACAATCCCTTGCTTGTGGCGATGGCGAGCGCGGTACCCCGCGCCTCGATGTACCCGGTCGACACGAGGCCGGCCGCGCGCGAGGGTTCGGTGATCGTCTTGATCGCCGCCGCCCGCAGGATGGGGTCGAGCTGCGCCGTCGCATCGCTCCAGCCGTTCGACTCGGCGTATTTCTGCGGCCCGAGTTCCGGCAGCGCCTCCGGATCCTCCGGCGAGAGCCGCGCCAGCTTTTCGGCGTTGGCGACGACCTGCTGCAGTCCGGCGTCGTCGAGCTTGTTCGTCGTGGCGGTCGCGCTGCGCTTCCCGAAGGCGCTCAGCACCGTGACCACGGTGTCCGTGTTGTCCCCGGCGGTCGAGATCTGGTTCACGGCGAAGCGCGAGTTGGCACGCGCCCCGCTGCGGATCGTGACGCGGGTCTCGTCGGCGGTCGCGAGGTACAGGACACGCTTCGCCAGCGCCTGGGCATCATCGCGTGAGATGATCGGCGCCCCTTCGACGTACAGCGAACGTGGCGCGCTCATGCCGTCCTCCCGGTGTTGATCACGTTAATCTGGCGGTGACGGGTGGGGACGCAGCCGTGTGAGACCGCATTCGATTGCGACGGCTGTCCCTTCGCGTCGCCGAAGGCGCCGCACAGCTCGTAGCTCTTCGGCCCGCCGACCATGTCCAGCGCCGCCCAGAACTCGGGGGTCCGGATCTGGTACGCCACATCCTTGAGCATCCCGACGATCTTGCCCCCCTTGATCTCGTAGAAGAGCTGGCCGCCAAACTGCGCATTGTAGCGCTGCTGGTCGATCGAGAAGGAGCCATCACCCACGATGGCGATCCCGCGATCGGTCGCCGCGATGATGTCCTCGTAGCTCTGTTCCTTGGTCCCCGGCATGAGCGAGACGTTCGGCATGCGTTCGAACTGCACGTCGGCCCAGCTCTGGGAGTACGAGCAGCCCTGCGACTTCACCGGCTTCCCGCGTTGTTTCGACCACCAGTCCAGGAACGGCGCCTGCATCCGGGTGATCGCGTGATAGTTCATCAGGATTCCCTTCTCGATGATCATGAAGTCATCGGGCTTCTGTCCCTCGTCATCCCAGCCGCACGCGGAGAGCGAGCCGACCTGCGAACGGTCGCCGCGGACGTTCATCAGGGGCGAGCCGAACTTGAGCTTGCCCAGCGTCTTCTCCGGCGGCGCGGCGAACGACGTCCCGGCGTAGTTGGCCTCGTACCCGAGCGCACGATCGAGTTCGGTCGGGTGGGCGCACGCCTCGTGCACCGTCAGCCACAAGTGCGTCGGGTGCAGCACCAAGTCGTACCGTCCCACGTCGACCGGGCGCGCCGACAGCTTCTCGACCGCCTGCTCGGCCCACTTCGCCCCGTTCACGACCAGGTCGGCGTCGGTCACGTGTTCGTAGCCGAGCCCCTTGGGCTGCACGTCGGTCGACTGGCGCGACTGGAAGTCGGTGAAGTCGCTCGACACCGCCGTGACCGTCATCGACGGCTGCGCGCGGTAGAGCGTCTGCACGGTGAAGGTGCCGTCGGTATTGGCGTAGCTCTTTTCCTCGCGCAGGAAGAACATGCTCGACGTCACGAAGCGCGAGCCCTTCACCTTGAGCGCCGCCTCATTGGCCGACAGGAGCAGCTGCACCTTCTCCTCGATCGGCACCTCGAACGGGTCCACCTTGATCGGCGACTTCCAGATCCCGTTCGGCTCGGCGGGCCCGCCAGCCGCAAGAATCACCGGGCGCAACTGCGTCGGCGCCGAGGCCTGCGCCTGGCGCGCCGCCTGCTTGGCCACGCGGACGATCTCGTCCGGGGTGATCGTGCTGCTCGCGGCGAAGCCCCACGCGCCGTTCACCAGAACGCGCACGCCGAAACCGATGGTCTCGTTGTCCACCACGCCCTGCACCCGCTTCTCGCGCGTAAAGACGTTCTGCGTCCGGTTGCGGCTGATGCGGACGTCCGCGTAGGAGGCCCCGGCGCTCTTCGCCGCGTCCAGCGCCCGCAGCGCCAACGCCTTGAAGGCCGGATCCTGAAGGGGGACGGTCTCGGCGAGCGTGAGCGCCGACGCCTCCCGTGGAGTGAGATGGGAGACGCCGAGTGCGGCAGCGGCGACGGACGAAGCGCGAACGAAGTCGCGACGGGAAAATGCCACCAGTGAGCCTCAAAGGTAGGGGTGCGGAAGGTCTACGTTCGGGAGAGGGGGGGCGTTGGAGGAAACGGAAGACGAGAAGACGAGCAGACGAGAAGACGAGGTGTTCGGGATCTCATCGGGATTGCAGCAGCTCTCCATATGGAGCATAGTCATGCATGCGGCCGCCATGGAGGAAAAATGCGTCCTGAAACGGAAAAAGCCCCGGTCGACCTCGTGGTCCACGCCCCGGCCGCGCTCCGCACCGTCTTCAGCATCGCGGACTCGTGGGAGCTCTCGTCCAAGGAGACCCGCATCCTGCTCGGGAGTCCGCCGGAGTCCACCTTCTACAAGTGGAAGTCGGGAAAGGTCGGGGTCGTTTCGCGCGACCTCCTCGAGCGGGTGTCGTACCTGCTCGGTATCTACAAGGCGCTGCAGCTCCTTCTCCCTG
>JBDTUA010000013.1:0-34248 GCA_040007995.1 Gemmatimonadota bacterium
GACGGCCTCCTGGTGATGCCCTTCGAGGGCGAGCGTCATGCCCAGTAGTCGGAAGTTCTCCTCTGAGGTCGGGTTCATCTCGATGGCGCGCAGGATGTGATGGCGGGCGCGTTCGAAGCGTCGCGAGAAGTAGTAGAGCCATCCGACCGACCGTCGACTCCAGATGGAACTACCGTCGAGTTCCAGCGCCGTGTGCGCCTCTACGAGCGATTCCTCGTGTCGCCCGAAGGCCGCGAGCTGGAACGCATACCACTGGTGCGCGGTCGGGAAGCGCGGATCCAGTTGCATCGCGCGCTCGAACTCGCGGCGGGCGGCGTCCCATTCCCACGAATAGATGAAGAGGCTCCGTGCGAGCGATGTGTGCGCCTCGGCGAGTCCATCGTCGATACGAAGCGCCTCGCGGGCGCAATGGGCGACACGCTCGAAGCCTTCACCCGCGCGCATGCTGCGATAATCGACGTGCAGCGCGTAGGCATCGGAGAGCCCAGTGTACGCGAGCGCGAAGCGCGGGTCTTCGGCGATGGCGCGCACGAACCAGGCGATCGACTCGCGTGTTGCTGCGTCACTGCGCTGGTTCATCGCCCTGCGACCGCGCAGGTAGTTGCCGTAGGCGACGACACTGTCGGTTCCGCGCTTAAACGGTTCCGGATCCTCGATGTCGGCGAGCCAGGTAGTGCGCAACGTGCTGGCGATGGTGCGGGCCAGTTCGTCCTGAACGGCAAAGACGTCTTGCAGCTCACGGTCGTAGCGTTGCGACCAGAGCAGGCGCCCGTCGTCGGTGGCGGTGAGCTCGGCAGTGACGCGCAGCCGGTTGCCTTGTCGCCGCACGCTCCCTTCCAGCACGACCGAAACGTCGAGCAGCGCGCCGATGGCGCGGACGTCGAGCGCGCGTCCCTTGAGGGCGAAGACTGATGTGCGCGAGGCGACGCGCACCGCATCGTTCTTGTTGAGCGCATCGATCAACTCGTCGGTGATGCCGTCGCTCAGGAACTCGTTCTCTGCGTCGGGGCTCGTGTTGACGAAGGGGAGGACCGCGATACCCTGCGCGGCACGGCGCGCCAACCCGCGACGGATGTCGCCGAGCGGGGAGCGCTGCGTTGCGGCGTCGAGTGCGGCGACGAATGCGCCGGCCGTCTGGAATCGATGCTCCGGCACCTTGTGGAGCGCGCGGCTCAAGGCCGCCTCGACGCCGGGAGGAACGTTGGGGCGAAGGGTGCGAAGCAGGCGAGGCTGTACACGTCACTGGCGACGCCGACGTCCCGCTCTCCGGCCGCCTGTTCGGGGCTCATGTAGTTGGGAGTGCCGAGCGCGACGCCAGCGGCGGTGATCTCGCCGGTGATTGCCTGGTCCGACTTGGCGGAGAGAGCGGCACATGCCTGGGCGACGCCGAAGTCCGTGAGGAGCGCGATGCCGTCGGCGAAAAGGACGTTTTCCGGCTTGACGTCGCGATGCACGAAGCCGGCACGATTCGCGTGATCCAGCGCTGCGCCGACCTCGTGGGCCACGCGCACTGTCTCGGCGAGCGAGAGTCTGCCCTCGCGTGCGAGACGGTCGCGGAGCGAACCACCGCGCAGATACGGCGTGACGTAATACAGGAGGCCGTCGGCCTCGCCCGAGTCAATGAGCGGGACGACATTCGGGTGGGCGAGGCGGGCGATGATCCCGATCTCACGGAGGAAGCGCTCGGTGCCGAGTGAGGCGGAGAGATCGGGGCGCAGGACCTTGCTGGCGACTTGCCGCCCGTGTTTGCGCTCCTCGGCGCGATAAACGGTGGCCATCCCGCCTCTCCCGAGTTGCCGATGCACCTCATCTCGCGCCGCCAGCGAGGGGGCAACGAGCATCGCACCACCACTCATGTCAGTCGTTCTCGTCTTCTCGTGAGCTACGGCTGCACTCGGCTCCCCCCGGTGAGAAAATCCACCGCGACGCTCGACATCAATCGCACCCCGATCGGCAGCGCGGCCTCGTCGGCAAAGAACAGCGGCGAGTGATTCGGAGAGACGGTGCGCGGATCCTTCCCCTTGGGAGTGACCCCCAGACCGAAAAAGAAGCCCGGCACCTTCTCGGCGTATCGGGAGAAATCCTCGCCCGCGGTTCCGGGCTGCGATTCGGAGACCTGCGCATCTCCAACGATGCGCTGCAGCGACGGCACCATGCGCGTGGCGAGCGGGGTGTCGTTCACGGTGACAGGGTAGCCGAGTTCGATGTGCACGTCGGCCGTTGCGCCGGCGCTCTCGGCGATGGACTCGGCTGTGCGCTTGAGACGGGTGTGGATGTCCGTGCGCATGCCGCCGTCGAGCGTGCGGATCGTCCCGATCATCCAGGCGCTATCGGGGATGATGTTCTCCCGGAGACCGGAATGAAAGGCGCCAACAGTGAGGACCGCGGGGGCGGTGACGAGGTTCGACTGGCGACTAATAATCGTCTGCAGGCCGAGCACGATCTGCGCGCCGATCACGATCGGGTCGATGCCCGCGGAGGGGAAAGCGCCGTGCGTCTGTTTGCCATGTACGACGACGCGAAACTGGTCGGCCGCCGCCGCGATCGCCCCGCCGCGCCAGCCAACGGAGCCTAACGGCCCCGGTCCGACGTGCAGCCCGAAGATCGCATCGACCCTGGGGTTCTCGAGCACGCCAGCCTCGATCATCGGACCGGCGCCGCCCACCGGTGGCCCTTCCTCGGCGGGCTGGAAGATAAACTTCACCGTCCCCGGGAGTTGCGCCTTCATGCTGGCCAGCAGCTCCGCCGTTCCCATGAGGATCGCGACGTGGTTGTCGTGTCCGCACGCGTGCATGACGCCGGTCTCCTGCCCGTTGTACACCGCACGCACCGTGCTCTTGAAGGGGAGGTCGACGAGCTCGGTGACCGGCAATGCGTCCATGTCGGCGCGCAGCGCGACGACCGGGCCCGGTTTGCCCCCGCGTAGCACCCCCACCACTCCGTTACCGCCTACGCCCGTCTGGACCTCCAGCCCAAGCGATCGGAGATGGTCGGCGACGAGCTTCGCGGTGCGCGTCTCCTGAAAAGAGAGTTCGGGATGCTGGTGAATGTCGCGTCGCCAGGCGACCACCTTCGACTCGAGTTCAATGGCGCGACGGTCGATGATGTCGTGCATCGCCTTCACGTCGGCTCGCTGGGCGCGGATCGAGGTCAGGGGAGCGGCGAGTAGCAGCGCGGCGACGAGTGCACGGCGGGAGTACGTCATGATGAGCAGCGTCGGGAGAAGGAGGGGCGACGCAGGAAGTTTGGCACCGCGTGGAAGGAATGGCGAGCGTGGCGCCTCCCAGGACGCCATGTTGAGGCGGCAACGTCGAGAGTACCTCGCCGGGCATCAGTCCTCGATGCGGCCACTCCGAGGCCTACGCATGCGTCGTCGCGTATCGCGCGGAACCTGTGGTCAGCGCCCTCGTATCTCTGAGCAGGTGCATTCCCGCGCTTCTCATTGCCCCACGGTATGCTCGTCATCCTCCTCATGGCCCAGATCGTCGCGGCAGACTCCATCTACTCATCAGCGACGGTACGTGCCCTGGTCGAGGACGCGTCACGGCTCAATCGACAGGTGCCGGCGTCGATGGCCGGCTATCGTGCGCGTGCGGAGAGTGAGATTGCCATCGTGGCCCGGCGCCCGGAGGGTAACGAGGGGGCGGTGTCGGTCGAGCAGACGCAGAATATCGTGCAGTGGACGCGCGCGGGTGAGTACGAACAACACGTGGTGGGATATCGCGCCCAGACGATCGGGCTCCAGTTCTCCACGCTTTCGTTCTTTCGACAGGCGTGGACGGTGCCGGTGCTGTACGGCAATCGACTGACGCTCCTGTTCGGGCGTGACACCTCGTCGCGACGCTCGAGGCGCACCCGTCAGGAGCAACGACTGGTCGCGGTGCACCCGCTCGCCGCGGACCGCGAGCGCGTCTATCGCTACCGGGGTGGCGACACGCTCGTGACGCTGCGGGTCAACGGTCGTGCGATCCCTATCGTCCGGCTGCTGGTCGAACCGCGAGAGGACGCCCCGGATAGCACCGTGGCTTTCCGCGGAGAGTTGGACCTCGACGTGTCCCGTCACGTGCTGGTACGCATGCGCGGGTACTTCGTGCGGAAGGCCTCCGCGCCGTCGCTCCTGACTCGACTCACCACGTTCGGCGGCTACACCGCCGTGGCGTTCGTGGAACTGGAGAACGGGGAGATCGAAGGACGTTACTGGCTTCCGACGTACCAGCGCATCGAAGCACAGGCCGCTCTCACGGGGGCCACCGATTCGCGATCGATCTTCCGCATCGTCACGCGCTTCCATGACTACGAGGTGCCGCAGGTCGACGGAGTGCTCGTGACAGCCGACGACTCGCTCGTCGTGCACTCATTCGACCTGACGATCGCGCCACCCGAGAGCCTGTCGACGGCCTCGGGGTGGCGCCTCGAACTCGGCGCCGCAACCAGCGCGGTACACAGTGACGACTTCGACGACATTGCCCCCGATGTCTGGCGCGCCACGGGGCCGCCGCGCTTCCAGTGGCGCACCCAGCGCTTAATGGACCTCATGCATGTGAACCGGGTGGAAGGGCTCTATACAGGCTATGGCGCCGAGCTTCGTCTACGCGACGCGGCACCCGGGGTGACGCTTCGCGCGAATGCCGGTTGGGCGTGGAGCGAATCGACGGCGCGCGGGCGCGTCAGCGCCGAGTGGAAGCGCGGGGCGCAGACGCTCGTGGCCAGAGGAGGGCGCTCGCTCGACATCACCAACGACTTCCGCAGCGTGTTCGACAGCGGCAGCATGGTGGCCGCGATTTTCGGGGTCGACAACTACGACTACGTGGATCGGCGCGTCGCCGCCGTGGGGCTGAGGCGAGCGATCGCAAAGGGGCGCTCGGCCATCCTTCGGCTCGAGAGCGGGCCGGCGAGCGACCGCATGGTCCGGCGAACGCTGTCGCGCGGACTCTTCGGTGGAGACTCGTCGTTCCGGGAGAATCGCGGAGTGCGAGAGGGGAGCTACTGGCGGCACTGGGCTTCGCTGGAGTGGCACCCCGACGTGAGCGCCGAATTCGTACACACGGGGGTCGGTGCGCTGGTGAGCGCTGAGTTGGCGCAGGGCGAGCTGCACTACGCGCGACTGGAAGGACGCATCATGGGGCGGAAGAACGCGGGTCCCTTCACGCTGGCGGCGCGTGGCGATGCCGGCACGGTGCTTGGCGCGTCCCCTCCGCCCCAGCAGCTCTTCGAACTGGGGAGCAACCAGAATCTGGCCGGCTACGGCTACAAGGAGTTTGCGGGCACGGACGCCGTCGCGGTGCGAGGTCTGGCGATGTGGCGACTTGGTATCCTCGACGCGCCGATTCGCTTCCGGCGCTGGTACCTCCCCGCCGTTGCACCGTCGTTGGCGGCGGGCGTTCAGAGCGGATGGACCGACGCGCGCGGAGCGGGCGGACACCAGGCGCTACGCGAGCTGGGTCTCGTCCCCTCGTCCGTCCCACCGGGCGCGTCGTCCACGTTCTCCGACCCGGCGCCCTCGGTGTCACGGGTCACCGGCGGGGTGCGCACCACGGTCACCTTGGGGCTGCGGATCTTTGGGGGGGCGATCGGGGTGGGGATGGCACGAGCGGTCGACCGGCCCGCTTCGTGGCGCCTGGTTGTGGACTTCACGCAGGGGATGTAGAAACTCAACGCAGGAGCGTGAGGGGATCCGGGCGCACGTGTCGCTCTTCATGGTGGCAGCACATTCCATCCACCAACCAGGAGCTGGCATGCGTCGCTCTCTTCCCTTCCGCTTCCATTCCGTCGCCACGATGGCGACCGCCGCCCTGCTCGCGGCCTGTTCGACCGAGTCCACGGCCCTGCGCAGGTCATCGATCCGCCATCGCGGGGAAGCACGCAGCTGCAACTCGATTTCGGTTTTGTCGAGGCAATCAAGGATTGCGACGGCATCGAGGGTAACGGTGATTTCTCGTTCACCGTAACGAGCAGCGTCAGCAGCGTCAGCAGCGTCAGCAGCGTCAGCAGCGTCAGCAGCGGCGGGAGCGCACCGTCTACAGCAAGTCAGCGACGCGGGGGACGGCAGACGCACGGCGGCGATTGGACGTCGCGTGTGTACGATGCCGGCCACCGGTGGGCAGCAGGTGACTGTAAAGTTCGGGGCGAGCGAACGCGACCAGAACATCATCGGCCAGACCTACAACGATTCACGCCTGAACTCCGCCCGGCGCAGCATCGTCCACAAGTTCAACAACGGCACCTGGTCGTCACCTGGTCGTCACCTGGTCGTCACTTGGACCGCGCAGTAGCGAGTTAGGTAGCGGCGACTGAGTGGTTCGGCTGAGCTATACGGCGAACGCGCTCTAACGGCAGCATGCAGTCCGCGACGAGGGGAGTCGACTCGGCTCCCCTCGTCGGCAGCAGAGGGGGGAGGGCGCGGGGTTCCCACGGAGCGCTACTGGTGTTCGGGACGGTGGGGACCGGCGGGGACCGGCGGAGGCCGGTGGAGGCCGAGGAGGATCGGTCGCCGACTCAGCTCGATCTGCCCTCGCGCTCACGTCGTGACGCGGCAAGCAATGGTCGGACAGTGGGGGCAGCGGAGGCAGCGGGGGCAGTGGGGACCGCGGCGAGCCCCCCCTCGGCCGCTCCCGCACGAACGAGCACGCCAGACCCGGACTCAGCGCTGTAGCAGCCAACTCGCGGCCAGCGATACAGTCCGCCACCCCAGCAAGGGGTGCTGCATTGCGGCGGCCCCCATTCCGGTGCTAGACAGATACAGCAGGAATTACACTCCTCGCAGCCCCGCGCGACCGCCGATGCATCCGGGCCGCGCGATCGGCTCCTTTCCGCTCCCTCTCGACCGCCCAGACATGCTCACGCGTTCGACCCATCGTTTTCGCAGGTCGATGATGCTCGCCGTCCTGTTCCTCGTCACCCTGCCGTCGGCGGCGCACGCCACCTGGTCGGTCATCGCCGTTGACCGCGCGACCGGTCGGCTGGTGGTCTCCTCCGCCACCTGTGTGGCGCAGGCGGGACTGCTGCGCTTTCCGTCGAAAGGGCTGATGGACGTCCAGGCCATTATCGCACCCGGCTTCGGCGTTGCTGCGGCACAGGCCGGAGTAGATCGGACGCGGGCCAACCAAGGGCTGATCTACGCCGAGCTGAGAAAGGGGACCCATCCGGCGGCGATCCTGGCGATGCTCATGGCCGACAGCGCGATCCAGTCGCGGCAGTTCGGGATCCTCGACCTGCAAGGACGCTTCGCCGGTTTCTCCGGAGCGGGCAACGGCGCGTCTGCGTTGGCGGTGCAGGGACAGGTGCCAGGGACCGAGGTCTACTACGCGATCCAGGGAAACATCCTCGCTTCCAACCTGGTGGTGCAGAACGCGGTGCGTGCGTTCGAGTCGGCAGGGGGATCGATCGAGGACCGGGTGATGGCGGCGATGGAAGCGGCCGATGCAGCCGGGGGCGACAAACGATGCAGCTGCGAGACGCAGCCCGTGCCGAAGACCATCGCCCCCTGCACATCGCGCACGGCGCACGTGGCCTACCTCGTGGCCGCAGACTCATCCTCGCGCGACGGCGCCTCATACAACGACGGTCAGTACGACGTCTTCCTCAATGTCACCGACGAGAACACGACGCCGGAAGAGAATCCCGACCCGGTTCGGACGTTGCGCCTGCGATACGACGCCTGGAAGCAGGGGCGACGCTAGGGAACGCCGCGCGGCGGCAGGCTCTGAAAGACGCCGCTAGGCACTGTTCGACACCGTCTCCAACTCTTCCCAACGGGCGATTGCCGCCGCTAATGCGCTTTCCGCCTTCTTCAGACTGATGGACGCGGCGGCGACGGCGGCACTATCTCGAAGCACGACCGGGTCGGCGAGCCTTTCGTACAGCGCTCCCTTTTCCCGCTCGAACGCATCGATGCGTTCGGGGAGCGCCTCGAGCTCCTTCTGCTCGCGGTAGGTGAGCTTGCGTGGCTTCGCGGCGCTCTGTTTCGCCGCGTTCGGCTTCTCATTGCGCTGGGTTGCGGCTGACGGACGTACGGCGGGAGCCGGCTTGGGCACCGGCCGCGCCGCCTCAATGATGGGCGTCGAGCGCTGTCGCACCCAGTCGGCGTAACCACCGGCGTACTCGCCGATCGCCCCCTTACCTTCCATCACGAGCGTGCTGGTCACCACGTTGTCGAGAAAGTCGCGGTCGTGGCTGACGACGAGGAGCGTTCCCTGGAAGGCCACCAGGAGATCCTCCAGCAGGTCGAGCGTCTCGATGTCGAGATCGTTCGTCGGTTCGTCGAGTGCGAGCACGTTGAAGGTGCGCGTGAAGAGTCGGGCCAGCAGCAGGCGATTGCGCTCACCGCCCGAGAGCGCCCGCACCGGCGTGCGCGCGCGGTCCTGCGGAAAGAGAAAGTCCTGCAGGTAGCTGTGGACGTGCTTGCGTCCCCCGGCGAGCTCCACCCACTCGGCGCCGTCGGCGATGCTGTCGAAGACGCTGCGCTCTGGATCCAGGGCGTCGCGCAGCTGGTCGAAGTAGGCGACCTGCAGCCCGGTGCCGTGGCGCATCGTTCCGCTCGCCGGCTGTAGCTCGCCCAGCAGGAGTCGAAGGAGCGTCGTCTTTCCGGAGCCGTTCGGTCCGATCAGCCCCACGCGATCGCCGCGCATGATCGTGGTGGAGAACTCACGGGCAATGAGCCGCTCTCCGTGCGAGAAGTTCACCCCGCGGGCTTCGATGACCAGTCGCCCCGAGCGTTCGGCATCCTGTGCGGTCAGCTTGACCGAACCGACGCGCTCGCGCCGGGCCGAGCGTTCGCCGCGCATGGCCTCGAGCGATCGCACGCGCCCTTCGTTGCGGGTTCGGCGGGCTTGGATGCCGGTGCGGATCCACTTCTCCTCGATGGCCAGCTTCCGATCGAACTCGTTCCACGCCTTCTGCTCATTGGAGAGCGCGGCGTCCTTGCGCTCGAGATAGGTGTCGTAGTCGCTCCCCCAGTCCACCAGCCGACCGCGGTCCAGCTCGAGGATGCGGGTAGCGAGGCGGCGGAGGAAGGCGCGGTCGTGCGTGACGAAGAGCATGGTCGTGCCGCGCTCGATGAGATAGCCCTCCATCCATTCGATGGCCTCGATGTCGAGGTGGTTGGTGGGTTCGTCGAGGAGGAGGACGTCTGGTTCGCGGACGAGGGCGCGTGCGAGAAGCGTCTGCCGCTTGCGCCCGCCGCTGGCGTCGGCGAATCGCGCATCCGGGTCGAGTGCCAAGTGTTCGAGTACCGTCTCGACGACGGTGTGCAGCTGCCACGCGTTGGCCGCGTCGAGGGCGTGGTGCAGGCGGTCCAGCGTTTTGAGGTTGGCGTCGGAGGGATCGGCGCCCACGAGGAGTGATGCTTCGTGGTAGCGAGTCAGCAAACGTCCGTTCTCGCCAAGTCCCTCGGCGACCACGTCGAAGATCCTCCCATCGACGCCGTCCGGGATTTCCTGTTCGAGTCGGGCGACGGTCACCCCGCCCTGGCGCACGATCTCTCCTGCATCGGGAGCCATCGTTCCGTCGAGCAGCTTCATGAGCGTGCTCTTCCCCGCCCCGTTGCGCCCAACGAGCGAGACCCGCTCGCCGCGCTCGATCGAGAACGAGGCGCCGTCGAGGACCGGCGGGCCACCGAAGGCGACCGAGGCGGATTGGATGGAGAGAAGAGACACGAAGGCGGACGGGGGACGGGAGACGGGAGACGGAAGAAGTGCCCGTAGGGTAAGGATAGTCGGTGTCGTGAGGCGCCTACGCCACGCGCTCGGACTTGCACACACCGGCTTCCCTAAAAGCTGTCCTGTTCCCCGTCTCGCCTCCTACTCCACCTTCAGCCAGATGACGATCACGCCGCAGGCCGACTTCGTCGTACCGGCAAACTGCAGCGGTGCCTGCGAGATTCGCTGGTAGATCTCAATTCCTGCGATGCGGCTCGGGTCGGCAAGCACGTCGATGTCAACCACCGCATCAACGTCCGCGCTCGCGGCGGATGAGTACGGTGCTCCGTCCACCCAAACGGTGGGGGAACAGATCAGGCCCTTCGGATCGCGCATGAAGATGCGCGATCCGCGTGAGGCGGCCCGCGTAAGCATGCCTGGGAAGCGTGCCAAGGCGGTCGTCGTGCTTGCGACATGCATCTTCTCCAACTCATCAGCATGCACGAAGCGTCCGAACCCTCCCGTTCGGCGCTGTTCGAACCCCGAGCGACGCAGTAGTGCGCTCACTCGGGTGTCGAAAACCGTTACCGGCGCTAAGGTCCGCACCGCTCGCGCAACGACCACGCGAAGCACATTGCTGCCTGCCTCGCCGCTCCGTAGGTCTACTGACCGTCGTACCGGCTCGAAGCCCACGGCGCGCACCTCGAGCGTCGACGAGCCGCCAGGAACCTTCGGAAAGACGAACACGCCCGTTGCAGTGGTGCGCACCGTCGCGTCGTAGCCCCACAGCGAGAGTTCGGCGCGCGCGACCGGTGCGCCTGCCTCCGTCACCACCTGCCCGGTGAGCGTAGCGGAGGCGCTCGACGCCTCGCTCACACGAGGGGCGATCAAGATGTCGTGCGCAAGAATGCCAAGCGTCGGGAACTGCAGCGCAACGGCACCGCTCGTGTCGGAACCGGCGGCGGCGCGCACGGTCAGGTCGGCATCGAGCGGCAGGCCGCAGACGGCGAAGTGACCGTCGGGAGTGGCGGGGACGACACCGCCCTGCCGAACGCTGGCCAGTCCGGAGTCCCGAAAGGCGAGGGTGGTCCACTGCACGGACACGACCGCATCCGAAAGCCGGTCGCCGGTCGCCGCATCTCGTACCGCACCCATCAGCAACGTGCCGCCATCGCCGACCGACGCAGTCGGACAGAGGGAGGCGATAATCGTACGACGGGATGGTGAGGCGAGTCGAATCTCGGTGCGCGCGACGAGCGCAACCGCGAAACGGATCGGCGGGATGTCGATCCCAAGCGAGTCGACTCGCGGGTGGAAGAAGCCCGCCAGGTAGTTACCCTCAGCCACCGCATCCACGACGAAACGCCCCGCTGAGTCCGTGCGAGCGTTGTAAACGCGCGCACCCGCGCCGTCGCCGAGCAGCTGCACGTCCGCATTGGCCAAGGGACTGTCGGCGAGACTGTCGTAGACTACCCCTGCGACGCTCGCGCTGCGAGCTTGGATCACCGCGCCCACCACGCGCCCACCTTCAGCCGCCACACCAAGTCGCGCGGCTGCGTGACTGATTGGGGTCGCGACGATCACCGCGGCGAGGAGCGCGATGCGCAACGCGATGCGCCGCTGCCAGGCGCGAACGATCATGCCTTCCTCCTGTTCCCGATGTCGTCACTCCAGGGCACGACAGACACTGCGCCGGGAAGATAAATTAGGCAAAGGGGTGATATGGGTCGAGTCCGCATCACTCCCACGTTGCCATCCACTCCGGCGTCTCGTGCTTCGGAACGGTAGGGGAGATCCCCGAAAGTGTGTATGTCGCGCTTCGGCGGCTCGTCTCCGCATCGCGTCCCCACCTCCAGGTGCCTATCTCCATGACTCCTACCTTTCCGCCGTTCGCGGCTGCCCTTCCCTCCGCACTCAGCGCGCGCGCGCAAGCCATCGATCCCTTTTACGCCGTCGCAGTCTACGGCGAGGCCATGGCGATGCAGCGCGCAGGGGGGAAGATCCGCCTGATGTGCGTGGGCGAGCCCGACTTTCCGACTCCGGAGCGTGTGGTCGACGCGGCGGTGGCGGCACTGCGGCGGGGCGAAACGCACTACACGGAGCCGTCCGGCATTCCGGAGTTGCGAGGGGCGATAGCCAATCACTACGCCGCGCGCTACGGCGTGGACGTCCCCGCGGAGCGCATTCTGGTCACGGTCGGCGCGTCGGGGGCGCTGACGCTGGCCTTCGGGGCGCTCGCCAATCCCGGCGATGAGTTTCTCATGGCCGACCCGGGCTATCCCTCCAACCGTGCGCTGCTGACCTTCTGCGGTGCGCGCGCCCGCCAGATCCCGGTGGGTCCGGCCGAGCGTTTTCAGCTGACGGCCGAGCTGGTCGATCGCTGGTGGACGCCGCAGACGAAGGGGGTCATGGCGGCCTCTCCCGCCAACCCAACCGGGACGACGATTCCCGACGACGAGCTACGCGCAATCCACGAGGTGGTGCGTGCACGTGGTGGGACGCTGATCGTCGACGAGATCTATCACGGGCTGACCTACGATACGAATCCGCAGACCGCGGCGGCCCTCGGTGAGGACGTCTTCGTCGTCAACTCGTTCTCGAAGTACTACAACATGACCGGATGGCGGCTCGGGTGGATGGTGATCCCGGAGCGTTACTTCGATGCCGTGCACCGCATGTCGCAGCACATGTTCATCGCACCGTCTGCGCCGTCGCAGTGGGCCGGGGTGGCGGCGATGGAGCCGGAGAGCACGCAGATCTATGAAGCACAGCGCGAGGAGTTGCATCGTCGTCGCGACTTCATCGTGCCAGCAATCGAACGCCTGGGACTCGGCGTGGCGTGCAAGCCGGACGGCGCGTTCTACGTCTACGTGGATTGCAGCTCCCGGACACACGACACGTGGAGCTTCGTGCGCGAGTTGCTGGCCGCGACCGGGGTGGCCCTGACGCCAGGACGCGACTTCGGGTCGCACCGGGCCAACGAGTTCGTGCGGTTCGCCTACACCGCGCCCATTCCGCAGTTGGAGGCTGGCCTGTCGCTCGTAGACGACTTCATGCGGAAGGGGCGCCGGTGACCGAGGTGGGACGAGCCGTCAATCGCGCAGCCGTCGCAGCGCGGGGCACCACCCGCGTCGCGCCACGGACATCACGCGCACTCGGAACAACCACCGCGGCGGGGGTATCGTAACCCCCTTCCCTCAACTGGCTGTGCCTTCCATGCCCCTGTCCCATCTGCGAACAGTTGGAGCGATGCTGCTGACGATTGCCACCGTCGGCTGTGCCGAATCGAGCGCGCCAGCCCACGTCGTCCAGTCGCTGTATGTGGCCGAGTCGGTCAACGGCGCGGCGCTCCCCGTGGAGCTCCTCGTGATCGGCACGGTCCACCGATATCTCGACGCCTCGTCGATCGCCTTCGAGACCGGGGCGCAGGCGCGACAGGTACAAACAATCCGCAGCCTCGACGACGCCAACCCCGGCGTCCCCGTCCTCTCGACCAATACGGCGTACTACGACGTCACGATGAGCGGCGACACGACGTGGCTGCACGCGCGATGCACTGGACCGATGGCGAGCTGCGTGGCGCCGATCGCGCTGGTGCGCGTCGGGGACACGTATCAGGAAGTGATCTCCTACGAGCCACTGCGCACGATGACGCTCGTCAGGCACTGAGACCCGGGCGGACGCGACGTCGGGCAGACGGAACCGAGGCCCTGCGCCCGCCGCAAGAAGGCAGGTCGGTCAGCGCCGCGCGAACTTCAAGTAGCTGACCTGCGGTGCCTCGATCGTTCGCACGAGCGTCAGTCCGTGCAGATCATCGCCGACGGCGCCGATCAGGCGCTCCCCACGGCCGAGCAGGATGGGAACGAGGCTGATGTCCATTTCGTCCACGCGTCGCCGCCGCGAGGAACCGACGAGCGGCATGCGCGCCGCCGCCGAGCGAGACCTCCTTGCCACCCGTGGCCACCCGTGGCCACCCGTGGCCGCCTGCGCCAACTGCAACGAGGTCCCGGTCCCCTCCGTGACGACGGTGAACGACGTCCCGCCCTCGAGATCCAGCGGCGGTCGCGGATGGTGCGTGAGCACGAAGACCGGATGATGGAACGGCGGGTTGCTCCCCGCCCAGCCGTTCCATGGCTTCGTCGCGTTTCACCCGCCGGGGTGCCCTCCGAAGATGTTTCGTCCCATGATGGGCGCGCCGATGTTCACGAGCGACTCCTCGATGACGGCCGTACGGGCGTTGACCTCGCCACCGTCCATGCCGAAGCGCGAGCGAAACGCCTCAAGGGCGAACGCCCATGCGTGCAGGTTACAGCCCGCCACGCCGATCGGGTTGTCCACGCTCTGGTCGGGAGCGGCGACGTAACCATCGAACGACATGGAGGCCCGGACGCGCAACTTGCCGATGCAGCCTTACTCCCCGAACTCGCCCACGAAGGCGATCTCGGGTTCGAGGTGCTGGTCGAACCGCTCAGCAACGGCGCCCTGCGCGTGCGCGATCAGCGCACGCACTTCATGGGCCGTTGCATTGCCGAGGTTGACCATGATGTTGGCGTGGATGTGCGAGATCTGCGCCCCGCCTATGCGGAACCCCTTGAGCCCGCACTGGTCGACCAGGCGGCCAGCCCCCACTCCTTCGATCTTCTTGAAGATGGAGCCGGCGCTGGGATGGATGTCCAGCCACGGATGCCGCGCACCGCGCCAGCTCAGGTTCTCCTGGAGGATGCGGTGCATCACGAAGGGATCGCCCGGCGTTAGGCGGAAGGTGACCGCCAGTGCGACGTCGCGTGTGTGGTGCAGGCGCGACGTGTCGTAGCCGAAAGCCATCGCATCGCGGTTCAGGGTCACGCGCTCGCCCGCTTCGCTGAGCAGCTCCACCGACTCCACCACTTCGGCGATGAACATCGTACGTTCGCGTTCGGGGGCCGGCGAGAGGAAGTGCAGATTCTGCCAGACCGCGCCACCGACCGTACTGGGGATCCCGATGTAGTGTTCGAGACCCGACAACCCGCGCTCGATCGTGGCGAAGATCAGGTCGCGCACCGTCGCACCGCTCTCGGCGCGCAACGCCGCGTCGTCCTCGAAGCGATACCCGCGGGCGACGTTCCGGATGACAACTCCGCGAAACCCGAGATCGCCCACCAGGATGTTGGCACCCAGCCCAAGCACGAAGTGCGGGGTTTCCGTCGTGCGCGCGAGCGCGACCGCCATGGCCAGGTCGTCGGCAGAGGCCGCGTCGTATCGCACGTCGGCGGGGCCGCCGATCCTGAACGTGGTGTATGGCGCCAGCGGCTCGGCGAGATGGAGTCGTTCCATCGCCAACGTGTCGTGCGCCGCGTCGAGAAAGTCAGCGCCGGCCGAGGTGGTGGAAGGAGACACTGCTTGCAGCGAGGGAGGGGGTGTCTGGGTCATCAGGAGCGAAAGAAAGCCGCCGCGAGAAGCGATTGCCACCCGCATCGTGCTGTACGGGTTGTCGTGGGCAGCGGTGGCAGGCGCGCCGGTTTACAACCGGGGCGAACCGGGTGCAACATGGAGGGAGCAGGGCGGAACCATCGGTGGCGTGGCGTGCGTCACGATCGTCGGCGCGGCCGGTGCATCGCCCTCCACCTTCCCCCGGAGCACGCCCGACATGAGAACGCGAGAGCAGGCACGGCGCGGCCTAACGATCTACTTCGCGGTCCTGATCGTCGTCTCGGCGGCGTTGGAGGGGTGGATCGTCTTCCACGGTGGGCTGTCGGGCGCGTGGGGTTGGCTGGTGCTTCCCCTGATGTACACCCCGGCGTTGGCGTCGGTGGTCGCCCGAACGGTCGGGCGCGAAGGGATCCGCGATGTGTCGTTCCGGTGGGGGGGATGGACCGGCACGCGCGCCTCGCTGGCTGCCTGGCTCTTCCCCGTAGTGATCGGAATCGTTGCCTACGGCACCGCCTGGGCCAGCGGGCTCGCCGATTTTGGACCCCCGGACGGACCCGTCAATTCCCAAGCACCGATGCTGCGCTTCCTGCTGTCGCTCGGATCGGCGCTGACCGTCGGGACGGTGATGAGCTGTCTGTACGCATTTGGCGAGGAGGTCGGTTGGCGCGGCTACATGGTTCCTCGCCTGGTGGAGGCCGAGGTGCCCTCACCCGACGTGGTGAGTGGACTGATCTGGTGCACTTGGCACATCCCGCTGATCCTCTGGGGCGGCTATGCGACGAGCGCGTACCCGCTCTTCTCGGCGGCGATGTTCGTCGTCTCGATCCTGCCGGTAGCGCTCCTCTATTTCCGGTGGCGCATGACGACCGGAAGCATCTGGCCGGTCGTGATTGCACACGGCGCATGGAACGTGGTCATCCAGAACGTCTTCGATCGATACACGCACGGTGCCAACGCGGCGATCTGGACGGGCGAATCGGGGGTGTTGACTGCGGCCACGCTCTGGCTCGCCTTCGTTCTCATCCGGCGCTCAGCATGGGCCGGGTTGGCGAGAAGCCCGGCCAACGTTTGACCGTCGACGGCGGCGGGCGGGGCTGGTAGGGCCCTCACCCGACGCAGGCGCCTCACCTCACCAACAACCCGACGACTCCGTGTGGATTCGGCACGTTCCCTACGATGAAGCAACCGATCGGCTCAAGCGCCTCTACGACCGCGTGTCAGGGCCGGAGCACAACGTCGACAACATCATGCTGGCGCATAGCCTACGGCCGCACTCGATGGAAGGACACATGGCGCTCTACAAGAGCGTTCTGCACCACAGCGGCAACGCGCTGCCGACGTGGTTCCTCGAGGCGATCGGGACTTTGGTCAGTTACCTCAACGGCTGCACGTACTGCGTCGAGCATCACTTCAGCGGCTTGCGTCGGCTCCTGGGCGATGAGCGGCGCGCTGGTGAGATGCGCGCGGCGCTCGAGCATGGCAAGTATGAGCCACTCTTCACCGCGTCAGAGGCGCGCGCCCTCGAGTACGCCAACGCGCTGACCGTGGCCGTGCACGATCAGGACGTGGTGCGACGACGCTTTGACGCCCTGCGGGCAAGTGGGCTCGACGACGGGATGATGCTTGAGATCAATCAGGTCGTCGCCTATTTCGGATATGCCAACCGCGTCGTGATCGGGTTGGGAGTGACGACCGACGGCGACATTCTGGGGCTGTCGCCCGGCAATGCCGACGACAGCGGCGACTGGTCGCATCGGTAGTCCGCCCCCGGACCCCGACCGCGGTCCGTCGTGCGAGCGTTGTCGGGCGCCGAAGCAACCGTGATATCGTCTCGTCCACTGAGGACAGCGCGCCCGGCCCCCGTTGCCGCTGGGACCGCTGAGGGGCGCGTCGGTGTACTGAGCCAGCCCTCCGGTGGGCGCAGTTGAACTGCGGGCTGTCCACGGATGAGCGAGTGACGAACGCGATGAACGAGCGCGACGTTCGTGTTACGGTATCGCGCGTCTACGGTATCGCGCGCGCGTCGTGCCGGGAGTCCCTCGGCGACGACAGGAAAGACGACCAGAGGATGCAATGACGGAGTTCAATTCGGTGGCGGAACGACCCTGCGCGCGACGACAGGATTTGCGCAGCGCGTCGCCTCGTCGTTCCGCCAGACGGTCGGCTGTCGGCCGTATGGCGGCGGGCCTGTTGATCGCGCTCGCCCTTCTGGCACCGTCGGCGCGGGCGCAGCGGGCCAACCTCGAGAAGTTCATCCACCAGAAAGTGCTGGCCAACGGCATGGAGATCATCGTCGCCGAGAACCACGGCGTGCCGCTGGCAACGGTGGAAATCGACGTGAGGAATGGCTCGTTCACGCAGCCCCCGGGCTATGAGGGGCTGGCGCACATGTACGAGCACATGTTCTTCAAGGCTAACGCTCAACTGCCTGAACCCGACCAGTTCATCGAACGAGCATCCGAACTCGCCGCTGTATTCAACGGGACGACGCAGGAGGAGCGGGTCAACTACTACCTCACCCTTCCCAAGGACTCGCTCGAGGGAGGCGTGCGGTTGATCGCGACAGCGCTGCGCGAGCCGAAGTTCCTGCGCGAGGAGCTGGAGCGCGAGCGCCAGGTCGTGCTCGGAGAGTACGATCGCAACGAGGCGAATCCCTTCTTTGCGCTCCAGGAAACGATGGGGCAGCGCCTGTATCCGGGGCAGTGGAGTCGCAAGAACATCATCGGGGCGCGTGCCGTGCTGCAGAGCGTTGGGCCGGACAAGATGCGCGAGATCCAGAAGAAGTACTACGTCCCCAACAACTCCGCCCTCATCGTGACCGGCGACGTGGATCCCGCTCGTGTCTTCGCGCTGGCGCAGGAGATCTTTGGCGACTGGAAGCGGGGCGAGGATCCCTTCGTGAAGAATCCGGTCCCTCCGATTCCCGACCTTACAGCGACCGAAGCAGTGATCGTCGAGCAGCCGGTGAACGCCGTCACGGTCATGGTCGAATGGCAGGGGCCCAGCGTCCGGAAGGACCCGACGGGGACATATGCCGCCGACGTCTTTAGCGATGCCCTCAACCAGTCGGTGTCGCTGTTCCAGCAGCGCCTGGTCGACACGGGGATCTTCCAATCCATCGGCCTCAACTACTACACGCTCAACCAGAAGGGACCGATCTCGGTCGTCGGGCAGACGACGCCGGACCGGGTGAAGGAGGCGATCGCGGCGCTGCACCGGGAGATCGACAAGTTCGCGGACCCCGGCTACATCACACAGGAGCAGCTGACGAACGTGAAGGCGGAACGTGCAGTCAGCACGGCGTATGGAGAGGACCGCGCGAGCGGCTTTGCGCATACGCTGGGATTCTGGTGGAGCGTGTCGGGGATCGACTATTACATGGGATACATCGACGGCATGGCCGGCCGCTCGTTAGGCGACGTGCAGGCGTATGCGCGCAAGTACATCGTGGGGAAGCCGCGCATCGTCGGCGTCCTGATTGACCCCGAGTCGCGCAAGCGCATCGGGTTGAAGGAGAGCGATCTGCTGCCGAAGGTGGTGCAGTGAGAGGGGGGACGGGGGACGGGAGACGGGTGACGGGAGTGCGCGCTGGCATGCGCCACGCGGGGGCGCATGGGGTCATGCCACGCACTGGAATTCTCGCGCATGTCGCGCTACTCGCATTCTGCGCGGTAGCAGCATCTGCCTCGGCGCAGGCGCAGGCGCAGGCGCCGGCGCCGGCACTCGGGGCGAGCGCGGCCGGTGCGGCCGCGGATACCGGCACGGTGACGTACGAGACGGGTGGCGTGCGCGTGATCCAGCGGCAGACGTCGGGCGACATCGCGGTCGCCAACCTCTACCTGCTCGGCGGCCTGCGCCAGGTGACCTGGGAGAACGCTGGGATCGAACCGTTGCTGCTGGAGGCGTCGGAACGCGGAACGAAGGGATACTCCAAGGACCGGCTGCGGCGAGCGATGTCGCGGTTGGGCACCGGCATCGTTACCGATCCCGGTCCCGACTGGACCGTCCTCGGTATCCGGGCAACGCGCGCGACGTTCGACAGCACCTGGGCGATTTTCGCCTCGCGGCTGATGCAGCCGACGCTCGACTCGAACGAAGTGGAGCTGATACGCCAGCAATTCCTGCTTGGAGTGAGCCAGCGACAGGACTCCCCCGACGCCCTGCTGGAATTTCTCGCCGACTCGGTCGGCTTCGCCGGGCATCCCTACGCGGTCCCGGTCTCGGGAACCGCCGCGTCGCTGGCGCAGATCACGCTCGCTGACCTGCGGACGTATCAGGCCGAGCAGATGGTGAAATCGCGCATGCTCCTGGTGGTCGTGGGAGACATTCCGCGCAGCAACGTCGAGCGGTTGGTCGGGCTCACCCTCGCCCGCCTCCCGACTGGGAGCTATCACTGGACGCTCCCCGACTCGCTTCCCCGCACGGTGGCTTCCTCGTACGTGGTGCCGCGCGCACTTCCCACGAACTACATCATGGGGCGCTACGCGGGACCGCGTGCCGGCACCAAGGATTACTACGCGCTCCGCCTCACGGCGGCGGTGCTGGCCGGACAGCTGTTCGGCGAGATCCGGTCGCGCCGCAACCTGACGTATGCCGTCGACGCCCCGTTCGTGGATCGGGCCGTTGCGGCTGGCGGGTTCTACGTCACCACGGTGCAGCCCGAGCTGACGGTGGAGATCATGCGCCAGCAACTGGCCGCACTGCGTACGGGGACGATCAACGACGAGGCGCTCGGGCGCCTGGTACAGCAGTTCCTCACGCAGTTCTACCTGGACAACGAAACCAACGCCAACCAGGCCGACTTCCTCGCGCGCTCATACCTCTTTGATGGGGACATCAATGCTGTGGCGCGCTTCGAGCAGCAGCTGCGCAGCGTGTCGCCGGAGGACATTCAGCGGGCCGCGCTGCAATACGTGCGCGACGTACGGTGGGTATACATCGGCGACGCGGGCAAGGTACCGACGAAGGGGTTTGAGAAGTTTTAGAGAAACTGAGAATAGAAGACGAGAAGACGAGAAAGCGCCGGACGAGAACGGCTCGTCCGGCGCTTCTTTTGTCCGGAGCAGTGCTCTCCGGAGAGTGTCTCGTCTTCTCGTCTTCTCCAGACTCTCTTCTCCTACTCTCCCGGCTTGGTGATCTCGATTTCCAGCGTGATCTTCACCTCGGAGGCGACTACGAAGCCGCCCGTCTCGAGCGCGGCGTTCCAGTTGAGTCCATAATCCAGCCGATCGATCTTTCCGGTCGCGCTGAAGCCAGCCCGATCCATCCCCCACGGGTCGCGGACTTGTCCATTCGACTCGGCGGCCAGCGTGATCGGCTTGGTGGTGCCGCGAATGGTCAGGTTCCCTTCTATGGTGAACTCGCTCCCGGACCCGAGCCTGATCTTCGTGCTCTGGAAGCTCATGGCGGGATGGGTGGCGACGTCAAAGAAGTCGGGCGACTTGAGGTGAGCGTCCCGCTGTTGGTTCTTGGTGTCGATAGTGTCAATCGGGATCTCGACGACGATCACGGCGGACTCGAGATTGCTTCCGTCCCACTCGACGCTGCCCTTCACATCGGCGAAACGTCCCTTTACGGTGGCCACCATCATGTGGCGGACTGCGAACTCGACATGGGAATGCGATTCATCGATCGCCCAAGTCGATAGGTTCTGTGTGTTAACAGCGGCGGCGGTCATGGAAATCCTCGGAAGTTGTTAACTCTAAAGCGTTGTGGCGGTTGTCTTTGTAACACGCATCCCGAATCGATCCCGATTAGGAAACGCGAATCGATTCTTTCACTTACCTTTCGAAAGTAACTGTACTTCGATAGCATACCCTTGTCAAGTAACTTCCTTCATGTAAGTTGCTCCCATGTCTGAATCGCTGGTTCCGTCGATCTGTCCGCGATTCCACAAAGCGGTCGAACTCATCGGGAAACGCTGGACCGGAGCGATTCTCCGCGTCCTGCAAGGCGGACGCGCGCGCTTCAACGGGATCGCCAGCGCGATCCCCGAGATGAGCGATCGCATGCTCGCCGAACGGCTGCGCGAGCTGGAGCAGGAGGAGATCGTCATCCGGCTGGTCGTCCCCGAAACCCCGGTTCGCGTTGAGTACGAGCTCAGTGAAAAGGGGCGCGCGCTCGATGAGACCTTCTGCGCGATCGCCCGCTGGGCGGAGACCTGGGGGAATACGCCCCGCGCCGATGGAGCCGCCCAGTCCGCTCAGACTGACGGCGACGCGATTGTCGGGTCGGCGGCGGAAGCGTCGGTCAGGACAGTCGAGGACGCGGCGCTTGCCGCCGATCGTTAAGCTGGCCGGTTGACGGCCGCGGCGTTGGAGCCGAGGACAGCGCCCCCGCCGCCGACACGGGCCATCACGACGCGTCCGCGCATCCCGACCGACGGAGCCGCGATTTGATGCGCGGGCTCACGTTATAGTTGCTCGTCAGCCGCGTCACCTGACCACCGTCGCCGAGCGCGAACGTCCAAGCCTCGGCCAGCTTGCCGTCGGTACGCACGCGACGGAAAGTGTGCTCGCCGACCTTTCGTAGCTTGGTGATGCCGCGAATCGGGGCGTCACTCGGAAGCGAGACAGCCGCCAGGTTTCCTTCCCACGCCATGATCTCCGTCTCACCGCGCCACGCATTCGCGTATGTGCCGAGATACGGTGCAAGCGACGGATCGAGCGCTGCGATCTTCCTCGCCGAGTCGGCTAACGCGGCCTTAAGGGCGGGTGCGATGATGTCGTACATCCCGCGGGCCAGGGCTCCGGCGTTGACATCCATGGCGTTCGACATCGCCACGGCGGCGATCTTTTCATCCACCTGCATGGAAAGCTGTGTCTGGTAGCCCGGGCAGCTGCCACCATGCCCGACGAACGTCTTGTTGTCCGCACCCCGGCTCACCGAGAAGCCGAGCCCCCACGTTGTCTCCCACGACGGATCGACGAAATGCACGCGTTGCATCTCACGGAGGGTGTTGGCGTCGAGGACCTCCGTCCCTCCCTTCGCCAGCAGTCGGAACTGCCATTCCGCAAACCGCGCCAGGTCGAGGGCGGTCGAAGCGTAGCCGGCCGCAGGAGCGATTGCCTTTGCGGTGAAGAGCGGAAGCGTGGCGCGCGTGCCATCGCGCGTCGCCGGTCCATATCCCACCGCCATGCGCTTTCCGTCTTCCTGCACCGGAATTTCCGGAGAGGTGTCGGCCAATCCGAGCGGCGACAGGACATTGGCGCGGACGTAATCGGCGTAGGGTTGCCCGCTCACCTCCGCCACGATTTCCCCGGCCAGCGTCAAGCCCAGGTTCGAATACTGAAAGAAGGTCTCGGGCGGATAGAGCGTCTCCTCGCTCGCGAGTGCGTCGATGACCTGCTGTCGCGTAGGAAAGACGAAGTTCGGCGCCGACCAGTACGGAAAGGCGGCCTCGCGAGGAAGCCCTGATGCGTGCGTCAGGAGCCCTTCGATGGTGATCTCGCCAGCGTCGGGGTGGGTTCGCTTGATGTTGAACCACTGCAGGTGCTTGCCGACCGGGTCGTCGAGGCGGAGGCGCGCGCGATCACGCAGCTGCAACACGCTGATCGACGTGAAGAGCTTCGAAATAGAGCAGATGCTGTACAGCGTCGCGGGCGACGCGACGATCTTCCGTTCGATGTTGGAATAGCCGGAGGCCCCCTGCCAGACGAGAGTCTGGTCGTAAACGACCGCGCCGGTGAGGGAGGGAATGCGCTGGTAGGCGCGTTGCGCATCGAGCCACTTGTCGAGGAGCGCGGTAGCCTCGCGCACCCGCGGATGCGCCGTGATCGGTGCTTCCTGGGCGCGCGCGCGCGGCGCCACGGCCAGAAGCGCGATCGCGGTCAGGAGCGAATGGAGCGACCGAAGGGCGAAGCGCAGCATGGCAACCGGGGTGTAGGGACAGCACAACGTGGCGCGTTCGGAGGCGCCTTCGACTGAGACGATAGCGCGGCAGGGGTGGGAATGCCATCCGCGCGCACGTCACAGGCATCGTGCGGAACACGTCGGCGGTTGCAAGCGGCGGTCGCGTCGCCACGTCGTCGTCCTATGGCGCGGCGATGACGGTCCGCCCCAAAGTCGGCGCGCATCACCCCGGACGCGATATCATGTGGCGTCGTCGTCAGCCCGTGCCGCACACCCCCTTACGTCTCCGGAACTCCATGCGCCCTGTAACGTGCGTTGCAATGCTCGGTCTGGTGCTGACGATCAACGGGTGCGCGCGGGGGGCGAGCCTCTCCGCCGCCCCAGCGCCTGCCCTGGCAGGCCCGGTCCTTCCCGCGGGAGTGACGGTCGCACTGATCGCGCGGGGCGACTCGCTCTTCAACACGGGCGCCTGCATCCGCTGTCACGGGCCCAAGGGAGTCGGCGGCGAGAATGCCCCGAGCCTGGTCGCCGGGCCCTGGCTGCACCATCGCGGGAGCTATGACGAGATCATCGCCACGGTTACCGCGGGCGTTCCCCGCGCCGAGTTAAAGGACGCGACGCGCCGCTTCGCGATGAACCCGCGTGGGGGGCCGATGAAGCTGAGCGACGACCAGGTACGAGAAGTGGCGGCCTACGTCTGGTCCATCTCGCGGGAGAAGCGTTAGGCGGCGGCCGAGCGCGATCGCGGGCGCCCCGGATCACCGGACACCCGCGATCGTTCAGGCTCCCACGTCAGCGGCGAGCGGAAACGATGCGGGCGCCAGGGACACATCGAGTCGCTTGGCGGCCTCGCGTCGCAGGAGCCAGACGGTGAAGAAGGCGTGCAGCGTCGAGGCGACCACCGAGACGTACCAAAGCTGCGATAGCCGGAAGCCCGGAAGTCGTGAGACCCAGAGCGAGGGGACGACGAGGAGGACCAACCGCACCGCGCTGCTGATCACCGTGGGAACGGTGTTGCCCATCGCCTGAAACATCCCCGAGCAGGTGAACACGATGCCCGCGGCGACGAAGTTGAAGGCGATGATCCCCAGGTACTCCGCGCCGGTCGCTACCACCACCGGATCCGAGGAGAACCAGTGGATGAGCCAATCGGGGCGCCATCGACAAACGATCGTCAGCACCAGCATGATCGCGCTGCCGATCTTCACCGATTCGAAGAACGTCTGCCGTGCTCGGTCGGGGTGACCTCCCGCGAGGTTCTGTCCTGCGATCGGCGCCGCCGCGAACGCCACCGCCATTCCCGGCAGCAGGATCGCCTGCAATACCCGTCCTCCGACACCGTAGCCCGCCTGCGCCGCAGCACCGAAGTCGCGAATGATCCAGTACATCACCGCCATCGACACGAACATCAGGAAGAACTCTGCGCCCGACGGAACACCGATGCGCAGCATGCGCTTCCAGACGTCGAGTCGAGGGGCAAAGAGCTGCAGGTCGAACTGGACGTATTTTTCCACCCGCCGGAAATAGACGAAGAGCATCACCACGCCGACGAAGATCGCAATGGTGCTGGCGAGCCCTGCGCCCGCCACGCCGAGCGGGTGACCGGTCCCCCATCCGGCAATGAGCACCGGCGCCAGCACCGCGTTGAGGATGACGGTCAACATCTGCACCACCATGGCGGGCTTGGCGATGCCGCTCCCGCGGAGCGCAGATCCCATTGAGATCAACGCGAACTGGAGCGCCAGCGCAGGGAGAAAGCCGTACAGGTAGGCGATGCCGTTGCGCACGGTCTCTTCATCGGCGGCGATGGTCCGTAGGTACGCGCCGGAGAAGGCGAAGCCGGCCACAAGCGTCACCGCCGCCGCAATCGCCGCCAGCAGCACGCTCTGGTTGAAGACGAGGTTCGCATCCGCCCGATCCTTGCGGCCGACGGCGTGCGACATGAGGACCATGGTTCCGACGCCGAGGACCTGCGTGAGGGCGATCACGACAAACTGCAGGTTTCCCGCAGCGCCGACGCCGGCGATGGCGGCGTCGCCGAGTCGTCCGACGAAGAAGAGGTCGACGAAATAGTAGAGCGTCTGGAAGAGCATGCCGATAGCCATCGGCGCTGCCATCCGGATGATGTGGCGAGGGATCGAACCGTGTGTCAGGTCGTACTTGGGGGCGTCCATTGCAGTGTCGTCAGGTCGAGAAGGCCTCGGCGGCGAGACGCCGGGCGTGGCTACGCAGATCCGTGGGCCACGGATCGGAAAGGGAGGTGAATCGGTCGCGATCGCCGGCGAAGAGTGCACGCATTGCCTCTTCGAAGCCGACCGCGTCGCCCAGCATCGCCGACATGAAGCGGTAGGCGGATTCCTGTGCGAGGCGAACACGATCGCGGCCGGAATTGGCGCTTCGCGCCTGATCGACGAGACGGCGCAACGCGGCCGACGCCCCGCCGGGCTGCGCGGCCAGCCAGTCCCAATGGCGCGGGAGGAGCGTGACCTCGCGAGCGACCACCCCAAGCCGTGGACGCCCGGGGCCACGCACAGGGTTGGTCCGAGTCGTATCGCGCGCTGAGTCTTCACCGCTCCGATCGCTCGGGATCGCCGCGATCGTGGCCGCCTGCGCTCGGGCGACGACATCGTGCAGGCTCCCCCGCAGGTCGAGTTCGACCAGGTCGCTCGTGCGGGAGTCGAAGACGTGAATTGGTCCGGCTGCGCCTTCGGCCGCGGCGGAATGAAGCGCCGGGGCTACCTCCTCGAGACTTCCCGAGCCCAAGAGCCGTTCACCGTCGAAGGCGACGATCTGCAAGTTCGGAACACAGGAATTCGGCATTTCTGTAGTAGGTTCTGGAGAGACGCAGAAACTACCCGGACAAAACTGTTTGTCAATATCACCCGGATTTTATTTCATTCGGATGAAGTCGAGGAGGCAACTGACACGGCTCGCCGAAGCGATGAGAGGCGGCGGCGGATCACATAGCCTTCCACCATTTCGACCCACCGCTACTTCGTGCCGAACTTCGTCTCAACCTCGACCCCGATCTCCTTCAAGAAAGGAGTAGGGAGGATGCCGCCCGCACAGACGATGACCGCCTGATTGGGAAGACTTACGACATCCCCGCCGCAGTCGATGTCGACGTGGCGGTTGTGGATCGCCTTGACGGTCGACCCGAACATGACGTGGAGTCGGTCGGCCTGCTGCAACGTCTCGACCTTGAGGCGGTTCTTTTCCTTGGCGCGTGAGAACGCCTTTTCGCGATAGGAGAGGGTGACGCGCGTCCCTTCTTCCTCGGCGATGGCGGTCGCGGCCTCGAGCGCGCTGTCACCTCCGCCGACGACCAGCACCTGCTTCCCCGAGTACTCGGCCGGATCGATGAGACGATACACCACCTTGGGATGCTCCTCGCCAGAAACTCCGAGCTTGCGCGGCGTCCCGGTGCGACCGAGGCAGAGCAGTACGGCGCGCGCGCGATACTCGCCGACCGCTGTCCTGACGACGAAACCGTCGCCTTCCGGCGTGACCATCTCGAGCCGTTCGTTGTAGTGGATCTCGATCTGGGTGTCGCGTTCCACCTTCTGCCAGAACTCGAGGAGCTTCTCCTTGCTCGTCTCGGTGATCTTCACTCGCCCCACGACAGGAAGCTCGACCGGGCGAGTCATCACGATCTTGCCCCGGGGAAATTGGAAGACGGTTCCGCCGAGCGTCCCCTGCTCGATGGTTCGGTAGCGGAGCTTTGCTTCCATCGCGGCAAGCGACGCCGTGAATCCAGCCGGGCCAGCGCCCACCACTACAACATCGAGCCGGTCGTCCCCCGCGGCGCGTTCCCCGACGCCAGGAAGCTTCCGGATCGACGCCATCGCCGCCTTCCCCTGATCGATCGCGTTGGCGACGAGTCCCATTCCCCCCAACTCGCCGGCGATGAACAAACCGGGAACGTTGGACTCGAAGTTGGGCTTGAGGTTGGGGATCTCGACTCCGCGTTTTTCGGTGCCAAAGACGAGTTCTATCGCATCCATCGGACATGCGATCCGGCAGGCGCCGTGGCCGATGCAGTGCGCTGCGTCGACCAAAACCGCCTTTCCGTTCACGAGGCCGAGCGGCGAATGCAACGGCTGTTCGGGACAGGCGTCGACACACGAGCCGCAGCCGATGCAGCGATCCGAATCGATCAGCGGGTGGAGCGACGGCGGCTCGTTGACCCCTGCACGCATGTTCTCGTGCAACAGCTTACGAGATTCCTGCTCCTGCCTCGCCCGTGAACGCACATGCATTGCGATGGCGACCACGGTCACGCCGGCGAAGAGGAGGAGCAGAGGGCTCATAGGAAGGCGAATCCAAAAATTCGGAAGATGACGGGCCGAGGTTTAGCGTCGGCGAGGAGCGGTCGCCGTGCAGCAATAACACCGATGCCGGGCTCTCCAGATAGCCAACTTTCGACGTCTGCGCGCCGACCTGCGTCACGTAAGCAGGCGGTGCCGCCGCAAAGGAAGGACGAAGAGAGATGTGCAGACTGGGGACCGGGGGACGGGAGTCTCACTCTCCGACCCCGTGCCTGCTACGCCCGCCCGCCCGTCCGACTGACGAATCCCTGCAACGCTGCGTCCCACTCGAGGGCCGGGTGCACGACCACGAAGGCGCGCAACACGGCGTCGCGGCGGGAGCGCTCCGAGTACGCCACTCCGGCCAGGGCTCGAGACTGCAAATCGCAGGACGCCGAATAGGCCATGTCGCGAACAACGCGCCCGGCGCCGCCGCCAAGCATGCTGCTGACGACGCGCATGATGCTCGCTGCGACCTCGCGCACGAGGCTGCGCTTCATCGTCGCGTGCATGCGCCCACCGATCGAGGCTCGGCGACCATTGTGGCGACCGACTCGCCGACCAACGCGGCGGTGCGTACGTCCTTCCCAAGGACGCGCAGCTGCGCTCCCTCGGTGGTCAAATTGGCGATGTTGCGTGCCAGGTGTCCGTAGGCGAGCGGCGAGGGCTCGAGTGCGGCGACGGCGGGGGTCGCCTTTGCTATGCGTGGGGAAGTGATACGCGCGTCGGTGGCCATGAGGATTCTCCGGTGTCACCAAACGTTAGGTGTCCGGCAGAACCCTTGAATGAGGCGGATGACCTAGAGCGGTTCGAGCGGCGTCGCGGCGTAAACGGCACCGTATCCTCGGTGGCACCGGTACCGGCACTGGTACCGGCACTGGTACCGGCACTGGTACCGGCACCGGTACCGGCACCGGTACCGGCACCGCGCGCTCGCTGTGTTACGCCGATCGACCGAATGCGGGGGGAGTCAGTCGGCCGCCCGATTCCCTACGCGTCGGGCGATGCGGCCCGGAGCGCGAGGCGGGGCCGATTCTCGCGAGAGAACCGGCCCCGATGACGCGAATGACGAACGCGACCCGCGCCTACTTCGCGCAGGTGACGACGGGATGGATCGGCGTGAAGAGGTTCCAGGTCAGCGCCGAGACCAGCGAGTTCAGGAACGAATGCTCGACCATGACCTTGGCGACGCCGTTCGCGCACTTCGCCTTGCTGTTGATCGTATCCGGCGGTACCAGACCGAAGACGAACGACTTCTGCCACGGGAGGTCGATCTTCTGGTCACTCTCGGGCAGTCCGGTGATGACCGTTGTGCGATAGCAGCCCACCACGCTCGTGACGAGGAGAGCGAGGGCAAGGGTGCGCCTGATCATCGCGAAACCTCCGGAGCAGGGGTGGATGGATCCCACACGAGTGCGACCGGCGACCCATGTTCGCGGGCGAGACGCGCCGCCTCTACGAGCGACCTGACCGAGGCATCGAGTGCGATGGTCGGAACCGCCGAGTCGAGCGAGGCGCTGCCACCACTCGCACAGGTCACCGTCACGTGCCAGGGGACCCAGATCCCGAGCGTGACCACCGCACCGAGCCAGTTCAGCACCTCGAACCTGGAGTCGACGAAGGCAACGCCGCTCTTGCACTGTTCTCGCACGTCTATGGGCTTCGCCTCGACGAGGCCGAAGATGAACGTGGAGGTCCACGGCTTGTCGATCTTGGTGGTCCCCGCCGACAACCCGGTCGCCACCACCTGATGGTAACATCCGCTGAGCAGCATCACCGACGCGACCAGTACCCCCCTCCTGAACTCTGTCGTCACGAGCCCTCCCTGGGTTGAGCGTGAACGGAAACTCGACGCGTAGCCAACATCGACCACACCAGGCATGCCGGTCAAGAGGCCATTGCAGCGGTCGACCGTTCCGCTACCAGGTGCGAGACATCGAAACGCCGAGCCCCAGTCCCGCTCCACCGTCGGGTTGCACGACAACCGGTACCAGCCACCGTTGCAGCCGATTCCCGCCGTGCGCCCGTCCCCAGCGACCGACGACGCTGCCCGTGACGGTGCCTAACGCCGCTCCCAGCACGACGTCGCTGGCCCAGTGGCGATCGTTATACATGCGCGAGAGTCCCACCATCGTCGCACCGGCATACAGCGCAGGCACGACGTAGCGCGCGCTCCGCGGTGAGAACTGCCGCCAATCGCCGGCCAGGGCGCTTGCTGCAGCGAAGGCTGCGGACGTGTGTCCCGACGGCATCGAGGTGTATCCCTGCCTGGTCCCTCGCCACCAGCGGAAGTCGTACGGATCGTCGTCACCGCTTTCGCTCGGTCGCGCGCGCCCTGCCAGGATCTTCCCTGCCACCGTGAGACCGCCGGCGACCACGATCGCCTCGGTCACGTGCAGCCCGGTCGTCGCCAGCACCGGGCGGTTCGTTAGGCGGCCGAGTGCCCACGCCGAGACGCCACCGACCAGCACCCCCGGCTGTCCCGTCGCACGAAAGAGCGCGGCCGCGTTGCGCAGCGCCCGATTCTCCTGCACGGCGTCGCGCTGGAACCTTCTCGCAAGATGCCGGTCGTTGGGGAAGGTGATCCCGGCCGCAATTCCGAAGGCGCCCACGGTCATCGCATCGCGCCGCGTGAACAGTGCCGGCGGGGCGGTGTGATGGCGGACCGAATCCGCCGAGGGCTGCGCCTCGATGTTCCGTGCCGACGCCCCAAGCGCCACCGCTCCCGCCAGCACCACCCCTCGTCGCCACCACGTACCAACGCGCCATCGCATCCGCATCTCCTGTGTGTCGTCGGCGAGCGCGCCAGCGGGCGATACGCCTGATGTGTCGGAGATTGTCACGGCCCCGCTCAGGACGCCACCCGAAAGCTCGGTGATTGGGCCATTATCTTCCTGCCATGATCCGACTGATCTGCGCCGATCTCGACGGTACCCTCATCGGCTCACACGGAGTCGTACATCCCGACATCTGGCTGGCGGCTGCGCGTGCCCGCACTGCCGGCATCCGGCTCGCCATCTGCTCGGGCCGCCCCGCCTTCGGACTCGCGCGTGAGTATGCGGAGCGCATCGACGCCGACGGTTGGCACATCTTCCAGAATGGAGCCAGCGTGTTGCACCTGCCGAACGGTGGCGCGCACTCGGCACACTTCCCTCCGGCCACGATCGAGTGGTTGACGCGCCGTGCGCGAGAGACTGGTCGCGTGCTCGAACTGTATACGGACCTCGACTTCGCAGTCGAGGTGGATTCTCCCGACACCCGCGCCCATGCGGCACTGCTCGGCGTTCCATTCCGCACGCGCCCGTTCGAATCGCTCGACGCACCGGTGGTTCGGGCGCAGTGGCTTCTCCGGCGTGAACAGGGCGACGTCCTGAACGAGCCTCACCCCGGGATCGACCTGTCGCCCTCGACGTCACCCGTCATGCGCGACACACTCTTCGTTTCGCTGATGGTCCCGGGGGTGGACAAGGGGACGGGGGTGCGGGCGGTGGCCGAGGAGTACGGCTTCACGACCGAGGAGGTCATGTTCGTCGGCGACGCCTGGAACGACGTGGCGGCGCTGCGCATCGTTGGGTATCCTGTCGCGATGGGAAATGCTGAGCCGGAGGTGCGCGCGGTTGCCCGCCACGTGGTGGGCGACGTAGATGCCGGCGGGCTGGCGGAGGCGATCGAACTGGCGACGACGATGCCGGGCACCACGTGAGCGGGGTGGCGCGACGCGTACGCCCGGTGCTGGCCGTCCTCGCGCTGGCGAGCCTGGCGTGCGGCCTCCGCGGTAGTGACGTGCCGTCAGGTGCACGCGCCGCCTCGGGCGCCGACTCCGTAGCCTGGTGGCTGACCACCCCGGATTCATCGCAACGGCTCGCGCTCCAACCTCCGGTCGCGCTGCTGCGACGCGAGACACCGGACACGGGGGATTCGACGAGTGGCGCAGCGGAGGTGACGCGGATCGACGTCGATCCGGCGCAGGCGTTCCAGTCGATCGTCGGCTTTGGGGCGGCGCTCACCGATGCGTCGGCTTCGCTGATTCACGGCGCGCTCCCGGACTCCGCGCGCGAGGCACTACTGCAGGAGTTGTTTGGACGGGACACGCTCGCCGGAGCGGCCGGCATCAGCCTGAGCTTCGTGCGCCTGACGATCGGCGCATCGGACTTCTCCCGGTCACACTACTCGTTGGACGACCTGCCGGCGGGAGCGCCGGTCGGTGCACGCGACGATTCGCTGACCCATTTCTCGCTCGCCCCGGCCCGGGAGCACGTGCTTCCGCTCATGCAGCGTGCGCGGGAACTCAATCCATCGCTCACGGTCATGGCCACGCCGTGGAGCGCACCCGCCTGGATGAAGTCCACGCACTCGCTGATCCAGGGGACGTTGCGCCCCGACGCGTATCCCGCCTTTGCGGCGTACCTGCAGCGGTTCGTCGCAGGCTTCGCAGCCGAGGGAGTGCCGATTGCCCTGCTCTCGGTCCAGAACGAGCCGCACTTCGAACCCGCTGACTACCCGGGAATGCGCTTTCCCGCCGCCGCGCGCGCCACCTTCCTCTCACACCACCTCGGCCCGCTCCTCGCCAGCCGCAATCCCGACACGCGCGTGCTCGACTGGGATCACAACTGGGACGATCCAGCGTCGCCGCTGGCCGTCCTGAGCGACTCGGCGGCGCGGCGCTACGTGGCCGGTATCGCGTGGCATTGCTACGCCGGCGATGTGTCGGCGCAGTCGCAGGTGCACGACACGTATCCTGAGAAGGACGCGTACTTCACCGAGTGCGCCGGGGGCGACTGGGCGCCCGACTGGGGCGAGAACCTGCGGTGGAACGCCCGGGTCCTGATCATTGGCGCCACGCGGAACTGGGCGCGCGGCGTCGCGCTCTGGAACCTCGCGCTCGACGAGCGGCACGGACCGCACACTGGCGGCTGCAACGACTGCCGCGGTGTCCTCACGATCGACACACGAAGCGGCGTCGTGACGCGGAATCCGGAGTACTACGCCCTCGCCCATGCCAGCCGCTTCGTTCGTGCGGGAGCCCGACGCATCGCGTCGGCGTCGCTCGCCGGTGACCTGAAGAGCGTTGCCTTCCGCAATACCGACGACGGCTCGCGCGTCCTGCTGGTCGTCAACCTGACGAATGCATCACGCACGCTTCAGGTGCACGAGGTCGCGACCGGGAGAGCAGCCACGACCTTTCGCGCCGAGCTTCCCGCGGGCGCGGTGGCGACGTTCCGCTGGTACTGACGTCGCCCCCGCTCCGCGTTCGACTATGTCTCGTTGCTACTTCTTCTTGCCCTTCTTCCCCTCGGCGCGTCCCTCGGCGCGTCCCTTGGCGGGCGGTGACGCCGGGCCGACGCCGTCGGGATCGAAGTGCTTCTTTCCCTGGTCGGAGAGCAGGCGCCAGTACGCCCAGCTGGTGAGGCCGATCACGAAGGTCCAGCTGATCAGGAGGAAGATGACCCACGGCTTCATGATCAGCCCTCCGCACGGTTGGAGTCGAGTTCGACGAATCCCTTGCGATCGTCGTACTTGTTACGCTTCCACGCGATGCGCACCAGCACCGCGAGCACGACGCCGAAGAGGAGCAGGATGGAGCGCGACAGCACGACATATGGCCAGGACGTATCATCAATCGGAGGGCCGCCGCCGGCCGATCGTTCGTTGAACAGGATCGGGATCGCTTCCGTCGCTCCCCACCATCCCAGCAGGACGAAGAGGTAGAGCGGGGTGATGTATGTCATGACGAACTTGAAGACCTTCGGGATCTGGATGTCGGCGCCCATGTGAATGGACTTCCACGCCTTGTCAGGCGTGTAAATCCACATGAAGACGATGGTCTCGATGATAGCCACGAGCACGAGCCCAAACGTTCCGGCCCAGTAATCCCACTCGTCGAGGAAGCCGTGCTGCAGCCAGTGCACGTGCATCATCCCGAAGACGAGACAGAAGAGTCCGAGTGTCCAGGCCACCGTCTCGCGCTTGACGCCGAACTCCTCGCGGAAGAAAGCGACGATGGGGGTGAGCATCGAGACGGACGACGTGATGCCAGCGAAGAAGAGCAGCCCGAACCACATGAAGCCAAGTGCCGGTCCGATCGGCAGCGTCTTGTCGATCTGCTGGAAGACGACCGGCATCGTGGCGAAGCCGAGATCGAAGGAGCCACCGTTGGCGATGGCCATCGCGCCGCTGACGCCGAAGAAGGTGACGGCGGCCGGGATCGCGATCGAGCCACCGAGGATAACCTCGACCGTCTCATTCGTCGCGGCGGTGGCGAGGCCGTTGAGCGCGATGTCGTCCTTCGTGCTCAGGTACGACGCGTAGGCCTGAAGGGAGCCCATCCCCACCGAGAGGGTGAAGAAGATCTGCCCGGCCGCCGCCAGCCAAACGCCTGCTGAGCCGAGTTTGTTGAGGTCCGGCGTGTAGAGAAAGGCGAGACCGTCGCTGATGGGACTCGCCCCGATACCCACCTGCTCGGGCATGAAGAGGACGACGCCCATGAGGATGAGGGCAAAGAAGAAAAGGATCGGCATGCCGATCTTGGCCAGCTTCTCGATACCGCCGGAGATCCCCTTCGAAAGCACCCAGATGTTGATCGCCAGCGTGCCGGCATAGAACAAGTAGGGTGTCCAGGTGCTGTGATAGATCGTCGCGCCCTCGGCATGGATTCCCTGGAACGAGCGCAGGTACCCGACCATCCCCTCCTGTGTCGTCAGCCCCCAGTAGTCCTTCGTGACCGAGAAGAGGGCGAAGCCGGCGGTCCAGCTCTCGAGGTACGTGTAGTAGATCATCACCGCGAGCGGGATGACCATCCCGACGACGCCGAAGTACTTGGCGGCCGGGTGCTTCCAGATGGCAGCGAGCATGCCCGGGAAGTGCCCCTTGCGATAGCGTCCCCCGTTCCGGCCGATCCCCCACTCGATCCACATCAGCGGGATGCCGATGACGAGGAGAGCGATGAAGTACGGCACCATGAACGAGCCGCCACCGTTGGCGGCGGCCTGGCGGGGGAAACGGAGGAAGTTGCCCAACCCGACCGCATTTCCCGCCATGGCGAGAAT